>DATBBB010000137.1:0-26697 GCA_036271215.1 Kofleriaceae bacterium
CCTGCGCGGCCGTAAAAATCGCCGTGGTCCTCTTCGGAGAATGGTGCTGCGATCCGGAACGGTGGGCGCACGGGGTGTGCGGCGGGAAGGGTAGCGCCAGCGGACAGGGCGGCACCAACGGGGAGAGTGGCGCCAGCGGCGAGGGCGGTGCCAGCGGGGAGGGTGGCGCCAGCGAGGTCTCCGATCGCCGCTGCTAGCTCGACAGCGCTCGAGAATCGCGCCGCAGGCTCGTCGGCGAGGCAGCGCTCCAGCGCAGCTCGTAGCCGCTCGTTCTCGAACTGCGCGATTGCACGGGCGCGGTCGGCCGGATCGTGGCACGCAGCCTCGGCGACCAGCGCCACCGCTACGAGCGCGGCGGCGTAGAGATCCGCGCTGGCGTCCCCACGTTCGCCTCGCAGTTGTTCGGGTGCCATGAACGCCGCGGTGCCGCCAGGTGAGCTGGGTGCAGCATCACCCGCCAACCGTGACAGGCCGAAGTCGAGCAGTACGAGCCGGGGCTCGTTCCCTTGGACGACGATCAGGTTTGCCGGCTTGACATCGCCATGGATCACGCCGGCAGCGTGCGCTGCAGCGAGTCCTGCGATCAGCTGGCGAACGAGCACCTGGGCACGCGTCGGGGCGAGCGGTCCAGTGGCCAGTGTGGCCTCCAGCGTGGGTCCGTCGAGTAGCTCCATCGCGACGAACAGTCGACCATCGCGCATCACATCGGCGTGATACACGCGCACGACGTTGCTGTGGTCAAGCCGTCCGACCGCTCGGATCTCCAATGCAAATCGCCGCATCGCTTCGGCGTCGATCCGGATCGACATTACCTTGATTGCGACGTCGCGATCGATCAGCTCTTGGTGCGCTCGGTACACGACGCCAAACCCGCCGCGCCCGAGCTCGCCGACGATGCGAAACCGCCCGGGCAGTACGGCGCCGGCGAGTTCGTCGATCTCTTCCTCTTCGTCGCGACGCTGCACGGTGCGCTCGGCAAGATCAGCGCGGGCCAGGCCGCGCGGTGCCAGCAAGGTGCGGATCGACGAGGATGGCTGGATCACGGCCCGGTCTAGCCGGCGTCCGAGGTAGCTTGCCAGCGCGCTCGGCGTCACGGTGCCAGTCGCCAGATCGATCGCCTCCCCCCACAACCCGTCTAGCACTACGCGCAGCGTCGCGATCGACGTGCCGGCATTCACTGCGACAATCTGCTCGGCGGCAGCGGTCCCGAGCAGGTCGAGGCACGCTGCGACGTCATGCGCCCCCGAAGCCGCTACCAGGACAGCGGTTGGAACGTCGCTGGCGCGCTGCAGCCGCGATGCGATCCAGTCGAGCGCGACTGTAGCGTCTTCCTGAAACCCATCGAGCGTCGGGGAGCATACGATCGCAAGCCCCTCCAGCGTGCGGGTTATCTCCGCGCAGACCACCAGAAGCCGCGCCGCTGCCGAACGGCTCAGCATGCCATCGATCTCGCGCCGTACGTTGCTGCGGGTCGGGAGGTCGCGCTCGCCTCCATTTGGGACGAGTCGCCGGATTCGCCAAGGCGTTCCCGATGCTAGCAGCGCCTCGCTCAGCTGGGTCACCAGTGGCAGTCTCGGATCCGGATCGTCGCTCGCTGGCGATTCGTAGCCTAAGACGAACACCGCATCGGCCGCGTAGAATCCAGCGTCCTCAACCACCACGCGCGCAGCGTATCACTCCGACCAATGTCGCTGGCCGCGCCTACGTGGCTAGCTGCGCAGCGGCGTGGGCTCGCCCGCGGCCACGAACTGCAGCGACACCGAGTTCAGGCAGTAGCGCTGGTGGGTCGGCGGCGGTCCGTCATCGAACACGTGGCCGAGGTGGGCGTCGCACCGCTTGCAACGGATCTCGACCCGGCGCATGCCGTGGCTCTGATCGGTGATCTCGGCGACGTGGTCGGCATCGAACGGCTGGAAGAAGCTCGGCCAGCCGGTGCCGGACTCGAACTTGGCGTCCGACTTGAATAGCGGCAGGCCGCACAGCCGGCACACGTAGACCCCGGCCTGCTTGTTATCGAGGAACAGACCGCAGAACGCCCGCTCGGTGCCCTGGTGCAGGATCACGTGGCGCTCCTCGGGCGTGAAGCCCGCGGCGAGCGCGGTGATGCGGTCGGTCGGGAGCGGCGTGACGTCGAAACCGGAACGGGACGTGGGCATACGCTCATGCATACGACAGATCCGCGCGCTGGAAACCGGGTCCCGAAACCAACGAAACCGCCGCGCCGGGGCTCGGCGGGCGGTCACGCTGGAACAGATGGGATCGGCCGAATGGCCAGGGCCAGGGTTGAAAGGGCGGGGTTAGTACACGTCGGCGTAGTTCGGGTCCGGCTGGTAGTGGCCCGGCGCCCAGATCCACTCGGCGCCGTTCCAGGCCCACGCGCCGCCGACCCAGAAGTAGCCGGCGCGCGCGCCGTAGCTCTCGGCGAGCAGCCCCGGGCGCCGGTGGTAGTTGTAGTAGTGGGCGCCGATGTACGGCCGGTTGATGTAGATCGGCTGCCGCGCGTAGCCGTAGCCATAACCGTAGCCTGGGCCACGGAAGGCCACCCGGCCACCGTCGTACCAGCCGCGGTCGTGGGCAATGATGGCGCCGTTGTGCCAGCCGCGGTCGCGAACGACCACGGTCGAGCCGCCGCGGTGCTCCACCACCGCGCGGTGCTCGACGACACGGTCGGCGAGGGCGGCCCCACTCGAGAGGCCAAGCACGAGAGCAGTCACGGAGATGAGTTTCATCATGATGACCAGGGGTAAAGCACCCTGTGTGCCAGACATGTAGGCAAGTTGTTTCAGGTGTTTGTAGAAGATTCAGGGTCCGGCTGCAGATTCCGCAGTTCACAGTCCCGCGGATTCCGCAGTCGACGTGTCGATCGTTGCGCCGGCTGACGCACCGCACTGCCGCCAGCCGCGGCACCACTCGCGCTGGGCGGCGCGAGCGCGCTTGGGGCGGGTGCCCGGCCATGGGTGACCGCACGGCGCCGATCTCCTACGTCCGTGACCAGCCTTCCATGGCGAGCCTGGGTGGCGAGCCTGGGTGGCGGGCCTTGGGTGGCGGGCCTTGGGTGGCGAGCCTGGGTTGGGTGGCGAGCCCTGGGTGGCGAGCCTGGGTGGCGCGTGCGCCCTGCCGGCCGTGCGGTCGCAGTAGGCTGCGCGCTCCATGGCATGGATCAAGGTTCCTTCCGAGCACCATCCGTTGTTTCGCGCCGCGTTGCCGAGCGATCCACGGGTCGAGACGATGTTGATGTTCGGCGGCATCGCGGCGAAGGTGAACGGCCACATCTTCGCGGGCCTGTTCGGGCGGTCCGCGATGGTGTTCCTGAGCGACGCCGATCGGGCCGAGTCCCTCGCGCTCGACGGCGCCGCGCCGTTCGATCCGATGGGCGACGGCCGCGCGCGGAGCGACAAGATCATGTTGCCCGAGGACGTCATGGGCGATCCCGCCGAGCTGCGCAGCTGGATCGGACGCGCGTTCGCGTTCGCTGCCACGCTGCCGAAGAAGGCGGCGAAGCAATCCGCGGCGAAGCAATCCGCGGCGAAGCAACCCACGGCGAAGCAGCCCGCGGCGAAGCAACCCGCAGCGAAGCAACCCACGGCGAAGCAGCCCGCGGCGAAGCCCGCCGCAGTAGTGAAGCAGCCTGCGGCGAAGCAACCCGCGGCGAAGCAGCCCGCGGCGAAGACAAGCAAGTCCACGAAGAAGTCAGCGACCAAGTAGCGGCGCCGCGCTGCCTGACGAGCCCCACGGTTCGAAGCCGATCGGATATCGCCGGTGTGCGGCATGACGATTGTGTCCAGATTGCGGCGGGTTCGACTCCCGCCGCCTCCACGATTTTCTGACGACGGCGCGCGGCCGCGAATCTAGCAGTGCGTGATCTGACCTCGACCTACAAATGGGAGATCGAGGCCATTCTCTGGCCGATAGGATCGGCCAGATCAGCGCTCGGCCGGTGATGGATCGAGCTGGGCGAGCAGCAAGTTCGCAAGCTCGCGCGCGGTGTGAGGCACCAAGATGATTCGCGCTTGCACGACCACGCGATCGTGGGGCATGGCGTATGCGAAGTCGAGGGTCAGCTCCGTGGGAGTTCTCGCGACCAGCATCACGTTGCTGTACAGACCACGCGCGATCTGGGCGTCGATCTCGATCGCGAGATTGGGTAGCGCGGCGACGGGCGTGACCGCGTGGGGCGTCGTCACGGCGTCACCTCGATGACGAGCGAGTTGGAAACCAGCGGGCCGAGCTTCCACTCGATCGTGTGACGGCCAGGCGCGTCGAACATGTACTCGGTGATGTTCCAGTTGTAGTCGGCGGCCGGGGTGGGCAGGATCCGACCGTCGTACAGACCGGCAGGCGCCAGCGGATCGCCCGACGCCGGCGAAGGATCGCTGCGGAGCACGCCGTCGATAAATTCACCGCGGATCGGTTTGGGTCCCATTACGTATAGGTGATCGCCGGCGCGCGTCGACTCGGCGACGTGCAGCACGCGCACGGGCTCGGAGACCCGCACCCGTAGCCGCGCCGCGAGCAGCGTGATCCGTCGCTGATCGGTCCACGCGCCCTTGTTCGGCGCGCGGGGATAGCCACGCGCGACCTCGACGTCGGCTTCGGGCGCGGCGACGATGTCGTCGCCACGGCGCACGCTCAGGCCCGGAAACGAACGCAGGTGAGGTGGCACTTCATCATCGCTGGACATGGGACCCCGAGGAGGTGGAGCGCTCGACGGCGAAGGGCTGGCGCACGCCGCGAGCAAGGTTGCAGCACAGAGCCACACAAGAGGCACCTGCATCGCTAGACTTCTTGCCGCTTCGACGCGCTGCCAGTGCCGGCTGACACCGAGATCCCGGACACCGTGGTCGCCGCGCCAGCCTTGCTCGTGGTGAGAAAGATCCGCAGCACTGTTGCGGGACTTGCCAGGGTGGCCATGGGCTTGACGGAAGACGTGACGTGTCCGCGCTCGTTCGCGACCTCGGCGCGATGATCGACGCCGCGCGGAAGTTGGCCCCCGATAGCGCCGCCACCGCGATCGGCGAACGCCACCATGCCGAGTCGAAGCCGCGCGACGCGCGTGGCAAGCAGAAGCGGAGCACCTGACAGCATCACCGATGCTGTACCCGAGCACGGCGTTTGAGGGGACGCATCGATACCCTGGGCATTGACAGCCCCGGTAGATCCGCGTGAAGGTACCTCCACGGCGGCACCGACGCCGAACCCCGATGGATCCACCCCCGCGGGATCCCTCGACCGGGGCCTTCAGCGCTCGGGAGAAATGACCCGGGCGTGCTCGTGAGAATCGGACCAGTCGGCGATGGCGGATCGCGCAGCGAGTTTCGAACGCAACGCTCGCTGTTGAAGCTTATCTTCGACGATGGCGCGTAGGAGGCGGGCCTTCGCTGCGTGAAGGGCGTTGCGGCGCCCCTCGCGACGAAGACGTGTGCGGAGGTCCTTGGCTGGGAAGACCTCGGCGATGCAATCGTCGAAGCCACCCCAGAGGATGAACCTTTGGGCCTCGCGTTCGGGCCAGGACGCCGTGAAAATCCGGCGCGGCAAGATGGTTTCCTCATCGTCGATGTCGACGACGAGGAGGACACCACGCGAGCCCTGAGCGTAGAGCAGTGCGACCGCCGGGCAGTCGGTGAAGTTGGTCCCGGAGAGGCGGCTCGGGTCGACGAGCTCGGAGCGGTAGGAGTTCTTGAGGCCGCGATAAAGGCGCATCGAGCCCGAGACTACCGCGCCATTGTCATCAACGACCGTGACTCGCAACAAATCGCGGAGGGCTCGGCCTTCCCATCAAACAGCGTGCTCCGAATACCATCAAATAGCGTGCTCGGCGCGAGGTGCTCAGCCGTCGCCATCACGCAGCGAGGGGCCGTCGATCTTGACGGTGTGGCACTGGTGGCGGAGCCGGCTGAGTAATGCACCGACGAGGGTCTTGTTGCCGAGGAAGTTGGCCCACTCGGAGTAGTCAAGATTCGTCGTGATGATGGTGGCGCGCTGACAGTATCGCTCTTCCATCAACTTGAAGAAGATGTTCGTTTGCTCGGGGCGAAGATTTAGATATCCCATCTCATCAATCA
This sequence comes from Kofleriaceae bacterium, assembly GCA_036271215.1. Taxonomy (GTDB): domain Bacteria; phylum Myxococcota_A; class Polyangia; order Haliangiales; family Haliangiaceae; genus JABFXX01. Next base: position 6,063 of record DATBBB010000137.1, read on the forward strand.
CAAGCACGTCAACTTTGACGAGCCGATTGAGCAGGCGACGGGTCGAGCGGTCAGCGATGGACGCGTACATCTCGTCGAATAGGTCCTGGGCGCGCATGAACACGCCGCGGTGTCCGTTCTGCAACGCCTTGAGCAGCAGCGCCGAGGCCAGACCGGTTTTTCCGACGCCAGTTGGGCCGATGAACACGATGTTTTCGGCTTTGGGCACGAACTCGAGCTCGGCGAAACCGCGGATCTGACGCTGGTTGACGCCGGGTTGACGCTTGAACGGGAAGCTCTCGAGCGTCCATTGCTCAGGGAGGCCGGCGCGCTTGATGCGCCAGGCGAGCGCGGCCTCCTGGTTGGCCTGCCACTGCGCGCGGAGCAGGCGAGCGGTGAACTCCTGGTAGGAGCAGTCGGCCTTGTCGGCGCGCTTGACTTCGTCGTCGAAGATCTCGGCGATCTTGCGCAGGTGGAGGCTCTTGAGCAGCTGCTCGAGGTCATCCTTCATCGCTGGGCTCCGGGTCGTTGCGCTCGTCGGGCACCACGAAGTACGCGGTGGCGATATTGCGCAGGATCATCCGCTCGAGGCGGTCGAGGTCATAGAGGCCGTAGTGGGCGGCGGTCTCGATCGCGGAGGCCAGTGGCTTCGCCGGGTAGTCGAGCCGCAGCTGGGCGAGTCGGCGCAGCGCGATCGGCCAGCGCGAGCCGGCGCGTTGCTTGAGCGTCTTGGTGTACTCGGCGAACGGCGCGCCGGCGGCGGTGAGTTCGCGCTCCTCGGGTAGCGGCGAGACGTGCACGGCGGCCTGTCCGCGCGGCGGACGATGTGCGGCGAGCGTCTTGCGCTGCTTGAGGGTCGAGATGACCTTGTCGTGAACGGCGACCTCGCGCGGGCCGACGAACACGCGGATCTGGTCCTTGGTCTCGCGGACCTCGACGGCTTTGCCGATGAGCTGGTAGGGCACGGAGTAGACGTGACCATCGACGTGGATGTACCCCTCGAGGTCGACGATGCGCTGGTGGAGCAAGTAGACCTCCGGGAGCCACAGCGGTAGCCGGCGGAGCACTGGCCACTCTGCGCGGTACAGATCGTTGGAGCTGGTCTGCCAGGCGCGCCGGAACTTGGCGTTGATCTTGTCGCACCACTCGCGGGCCTGGCGGTTGGCGTCGGCGAAGTCGGTGAACTTTCGACCGGCGAGGAAATTTCGCTCGATGTGGTCGAACGGTTTCTCGACTTGCGCGGAGCGATTGGCGTCGCCCTTCTCGTGCGCCACGAACCTGAAATTCAGCCGTCGCCCGTACGCCTCCATCTCGGGCACCGGCACCATCGCCTTGCCCGTACCGCTGAGTACGATGACGTGGCTATTGTCGACCATGCAGCGCTCGCATGTGCCGTCGTGATACTGCGCACCGTCGTGGAGGAACAGCTTGCACTCGAACCGGGTGAACCGCGGGTAGAACTGGAAGAACAGGCGGTGCGAGTGACACAGCACCAGCGATGCGGTCTGTACCCGGCGCAGCGCGCCACCGATTTCGGCGTCGTGCGGCGAGGTGTCGTGCTGCATCTCCTTGCCGGGCTCGAACGGATAGCGGCCCGCTGGCTTCTTGGGCTCGTGGCCGATGCCGTGCTTCCTGCAGAACGCGGTCAGCGCCGGGTACGACAGCGTCACGATGCCGCGCGTCTCCAGCTCCTCGTGCACCCGCACCAGATTGCCCTTGCACTCGGCCACGAGCGTCAGGATGTCGTCGCGGTGGGCGTCTGCCTTCTCGGCCCGCTCGAGCAGCGGCGGCGACGCCTCGCCGCTGGCGAGGACCCGCTTCACGGCGACGCGCGAAATGCCCAGCGCGCGGGCGATGGCGCGGATGCCGTTGCCGGCGTCACGCAGGGTCAGGATGGTCTGTCGCGTGGTCTGGTCCAGCATGGATCTCCTCGATGGTGGCGCCGAGCGCCGCGAACGCCTCGCTCGCGGCGCGCCACGCCTTGGTCAATGGGGCGGTGAAGCGACCGCCGTCGCGAACATGACGACCTGCCCGCAACGCGATCGCTGCGAGCATGGTCAGGTCTTTGTGGAGCGGGTCGAAGTCGTCCTCGGGCTCCTCGGTCATCGCCGCCAGTGCGCGCAGGACCAGCAGCGGCTCGGCGACGATCTGCCGCTTGCCAGCCCGATCCGCGCGCTTCCAGGCCGTGTACAGCACGCCGAGCTCGCGGACCGAGACCTGTGTGTCGCCCAGCCCCGCGATCAGCTGCGCGCATTGCGCCTTGTTGGCGCGCGCCAACGGCACCAGGTATTTCATCGCGGCGTGCGCCGGCACGGTCCCCGCGCGCACCCGGTCCTGCGCCGAGCCGTCCAGCGCGTCGAGCAGCCCGAGCCGCCGCGAGACCCAGCTCGTCGAGCGACACAGCTGACGAGCCAGCTGCTCCATCGTCAAGCCGTGTTCGCGCAACCGGCCGAGCAGCCACGCGTCCTCGAGCGCGACTCGCTTGGCCCCCGATAGATGGCGATGGTGCACCAGCGCCTCGATCTCCGTGACCGGCCAGGTCGTCGCGATCGCGGTGTCTCGATGGAGCCGACGCAGCGCCTCGACCCGCAGGTAGCCGTCGATCAGCACCAGCCGATCGGCGTCGCGGATCACCACCACCGGCACCAGCTGCCCGACCTCGGCCACCGAGCCGATCAGCCGCCGGCGCTGCTCGCCGTCGTGAATCCGCAGATCGCGGTGCCGGAGCTCGAGCTGATGCAGGTCCACCTCCACGCCGTCACGCTGCACCAGGCGGGGCGCGACCGCAGTCTCGTCTTCCCGCTACGCCCCACCAACTCTTCCGGATTTCCCCGCAGGATCAGCCACTTGCCTTCGCCTCTCGTCTTGCGCGTGGATCGCGAGGACTCCAGCCAATCCCGCAAGGATCACAACGGCTTCTGGCGTCATCGCGTCTTGCGCGACGTCCCAGGGCACTCCCGTCAGTGGCGGCGGTCGATCCGGCGGTGGCGGCGGTGATCCCGCTTTCGCCGCGTCCACCGCCGCCTGCCAGCGCCGGCCCCGATCGTAATCGCGATGCCGTGCATGCCACGCTCGGTCCGCCTTGCGGTGCCGGGCCCGCTGGCACTCCGCGTCGCCACACGCTTTCTGCCGAGCCCCCACGCGTGCATCGGGAAGGAACCATCGTCGGCATACGGAACACGGACGCTTCTTGCGCACAGCGCCACCGACCATCGTCCAACCACGTGACCGTTATCGACCACGTCACCAGCACCGACTACGTCACCAGCGCTGACCACGTCGCCAGCGCCGACCACATCACCAGCGCCGACCACGACCACGTCACCAGCGCCGACCACGTCGCCAGCGCCGACCACGTCACCAGCGCCGACCACGTCACCAGCGCCGACCACGTCACCAGCGCCGACCACGTCACCAGCGCCGACCACGTCACGGCACTGATCAGACCGTGCGCCAATCAGATCAATGGGTCATTTCTGACGAGCAACCCCGGGTCATTTCTGGCAAGCGTCGTAGGGGGCAAAGGGGAGTCGACTCCTCCGGTTGGATCGTCGTGCGTTCCTTCAGCCGTGTGGCCGAGGGCGGGGGCCGAGGTCGCGCGTTCGAGGAACGAAGCGATGACCACGAAGAAAGACTTCAAGTCCATTGTCCGCGACCGCCAGCGCAAGACCGGCGAGTCGTACACTGCCGCGCTCGCCCACGTGCAGCGCGAGCGAGCGCGGTTGCTCGGAGTTCCGGAGGAAGTGAGCACCGCGCCCCCAGCGCCGGCCCGAGTCGAGGCGGCCGTGCTCAAGGTCGGCCACAAAAGCACCGCGAGGATCCGCGTGCTCGGCGAGCATGAGCAGATTACCTTGCGTTCGCGCGACGTATGGAGGCTCGCGCCGGGGCAGATCATCACGCTGCGAATCGAGAAGCGGTGGACGTTCCGCGGCGACGCGTACGCCTCTGGGAAGATCGAAGCGGCGACCGTCGACATCGCGCGTCTGGGCCTCGACCCGCTGCCGCTCCGCGGTGGCGAGCTCGCGGATCTGCGCGATCGCTACGAGAACGTGCGTGCGCCCGATCCGTACGCGCCGATCTGGCTCGCCAACACAGCGGAGCCGCGCGCGTGCTACGAGATGCACGGGATCGCCTGGGGCGCCTTCCCGGACGACGATCCGTTCGAAGGCGGTCCGACAGTCGAGGCGGTCGAGCTAGCGGAGGCTGGCGATCGAATCGGTGCGCACGAGCTGTTGATGAACACCTTGGCCCGCGATCTACGGTGCCTCGACGCCCACGCGCACCTCGGGAACCTCGAGTTCGACAGGAACCCAGAGCAAGCGCTCATCCACTTCGAGATCGGGAAGCTCATCGGCGAGTCGTTCCTACCGGACGGCTTCGACGGTGTTCTGTTATGGAGCTCGCTCTACAACCGCCCCTACCTACGCTGTCTGCACGGCTACGGCTTGTGCCTGTGGCGCCTCGGTCGTACGGACGAGGCGATCACGGCGTTCGAACGGATCCTGGCCCTCAACCCGAACGACAATCAGGGCGCCTGGTTCTGCCTGCTCGACGTGCGCGCCGGCATCTCCTGGGAGGCGATGCATGTTCGAGAGGAACGTGAGGAGGCCCGACGGCGCAAGGCCGCGCAGCGGGCGCGCAAACGATTGCTACGAAGCGACGATTCACACGTGAACTGACCGCCCTCGTGTGCTCAACGTCAGCGCCGCGTCCTGCTCTCGGCGAGGTGCTCGCACGCAAGGATCTGCTCCGAACGCCGGCCTCCGCCCCGGCATTGCCCGTGATCGATCACAGGTGAATCGCACAGCAGGCCGTCCGACGGCCCCAGGACCCGGGATGGGCGCGGACGCGGGTCAGTCGTCGTACTTCTTGAGCCGGTCGTACAGCGTGCGCTCGCCGATGCCGAGCAGCTCCGCGGCGCGCTTGCGGTTGCCGCCGACGACGTCGAGCGCGTGCAGGATCGCCTCGCGCTCGAGCTCGGCCAGCGGGCGGACCTCGTCGGTCTTGGGCACCGCGCGGGTGACGCCCTCCTCGAGCCAGATGTGGCTGGCGTCGATCGCGTCGCCGTCGGCGAGGATCGCGGCGCGCTCGAGCGTGTTGGCCAGCTCGCGGACGTTGCCGCGCCAGCTCGCGGTCTCGATCCGCTGCTCGGCGCTCTTGGTCAGCCGCGGCAGGCTGCGCTTGAGGTCGCGTGCGATCCGCTCGAGCAGCGCGCGGGCCAGCGGCAACAGGTCGACCTTGCGGTCGCGCAGCGGCGGCAGCTTGATCGGGAACACCGCGAGCCGGTGGTAGAGATCCTCGCGGAACCGGCCGTCGTCGATCATCGAGCGCAGGTCGCGGTTGGTCGCGGCGATCCAGCGCACGTCGGCCTCGAGCGTCCGGCTGCCGCCGACCCGTTCGAACCGGCGCTCCTGCAAGACGCGCAACAGCTTGGCCTGCAGCTCGGGCTTGAGCTCCCCGACCTCGTCGAGGAAGAACGTGCCGCCGTCGGCGAGCTCGAGCCGGCCGCGCTGGCGCTCGGTCGCGCCGGTGAACGCGCCCTTCTCGTGGCCGAACAGCTCGCTCTCGAGTAGCTGCTCGCTGAGCGCCGCGCAGTTGATCGCCATGAACGGCTTGGTGGCGCGCGGGCTCTGGGTGTGGATCGCGCGGGCGGCGACCTCCTTGCCGGTGCCGCTCTCGCCGAGCAGCAGCACGGTGGCCGAGGTCCGCGCGACCTTCTCGATCGCGTCGACCACCGGCCGCATCGCCGGATCGCCGTAGGTCAGCGGCGGCCCGGAGCGCTGCTGGGTGTGGCGCTCGGCGCCGTCGACCTGATCGCGCAGCCCGCGGCGCTCGAGCGCGCGGCTGACCAGCAGGCGCAGCTCGTCGGGACCGGACAGCGGCTTCTGGAGGTACTCGAACGCGCCGAGCTTCATCGCCTCGACCGCGTTGTCGACCGTGCCGTGCGCCGTCATCATGATGACCTCGACCTCGGGCTGCTCGGCGCGGACCTTGCGCAACAGGTCCATGCCGGTCAGGCCCGGCATCTTGAGATCGGTGATCACCAGATCGAAGCCGCGCTCGTCGAGCAGCTTGGCGGCCTCGCGGCCGTCCTTGGCCGGGACCACGGCGTGGGCGTCGAGCTCGAGCGAATCGGTGACGAACTCGCGCAGGCCGGGCTCATCGTCGGCGACCAGGATGCGTGCCATGGGGACTCCGGGCGCAAGAGTACGCGGTTTCAGGCCGCAGGGATCTCGGCGCGGAACACGGCGCCGCCGCCGGGATTGGCGTGGACCGCGATCGTGCCGTGGTGGAGCTCGACGACCCGGCGCACGATCGCCAGGCCCAGGCCCGTGCCCTGGGTCTTGCCGGTGAAGAACGGCTCGAAGATCTTGTCGCGGTCGTCCTCGGGGACGCCCGGGCCGTGGTCGGCGATCTCGAGGATCAGGTGGCCGCGGTCGTGGCGCACGGTGAGCGAGACCGGCGGGCCGGCCGCCACCGCGTTGTCGAGCAGGTTGATCACGACCTGGCGGACCCGGCCGTCATCGAGCGACCAGGTCGCCGGCGCGCCGCTGGTGTCGATCGCGATCGGGCCGACCGCCTCGCCGCGCGCGGCGGTCACGCTGGCCGCCGCATCGCGGACCAGCGCCGCGGGATCGACCGGCGTGCGCTGGATCGCCCCGGTGCGCACGAACTGCAACAGGTCGTTGGTCAGCTGCTCGAGCCGGATCGCCTCGTCGACCACCCGGTCGGCCTTGGCGCGCGGCTTCTCGCCATCGGGCAGCATGCGCGCGAGCAGCTGCGCGTTGCCCTTGAGCGACGCCAGCGGGTTCTTGATCTCGTGGGCGAGCACCGCGGACATCTCGCCGAGGCTGGCGAGCCGGCGCTCGCGCTCGCGGGTCGCCGCGTCGGCCCGGCGCCGCGCCTCGCGCCGGATCAGCACGAACGCGACGCCGAGTAGCGCGACCGCCGCGAGCCCGCCGACGCCGAGCGTCAGGGTCGCGGCGTCGCGCAACTCGGCGGCCTGCAGCGGCTCGATCTCGAGCATGAAGCGCGGCATCCGGCCGCCGGCCTTGAGCCGGCGCAGCGCGCGGAGCTCCATGCGCAGCCGGCCGCTGACCTCGTCGACCTTGCAGCCGGTCGCGCGGCTGCGCGCGAGCGCGTTGGCGCGCCCGGAGCCGACCGCCGCACCGGCCGAGGCGATGATCTCGAGCCGATCGCGGCCCTCGATCATCGCCAGGTAGCGCAGGCCGTCGTCGTGGTGCTCGTGCAGGATCGCGCCGAGGTTCTCGCTGGTCGGCACGCCGTCGAGATCGGCGAGCTCGGCGCGCACCGCCTGCTCGACCGCGTCGGCCTGGCCGCAGCGCACGACCTCGGCCGCGCCCAGGATCGACGCCCGCGTGCTCCACACCGTCGCGAGCAGCGCCGCGCCGATCAGCGCGAACACCACCACGATCGACCATCCGGCGAGCGGCTGGACATGGCGGGGGAGCATCGCGGGCAGCATACCTGGCCTTTCGCCGCGCCGGCCGGCGACCGCCGCCAGGGTTATTCGCTGGCACCTCCGTTACCGCCGGTGGTGCCCGCGCCGCCGATGCCCATCGGGGCGCCGGCTGCGGCGCCGCGCAGGCGGCCGCGACCGTGGCGACCGTGACGGTGGCCAAACTTGGCGCCGGCCTTGAACTCGTCGAGCGACAGCGCGCCGTCGCCGTTCTGGTCCATCCGCTGGAACCGCTTGGTCAGCTTGTCATCGCGCATCGCGACCCGCTCGCTCGGCTCGAGCTTGCCGTCGCGGTTGGTGTCGTACTTGGCGAGCGCGGCCTGGTGGCGCGCGGCGCGCTTGGCTGCGAACGCCGCCTTCATCTGGGCGCGCTCGTTATCGTCGAGCTTGCCGTCGCCGTTCTGGTCGTACTTCTGGATCAGCGCGGCGCGCTGGTCGGCGCTTGCGCCGGTACCCTGGGCAACGGCATAGGTGGTGGCGCCGGCGGCGAGCGGGGCGGCAAGGGCAAGGGCGAGCTTCATCTTGGTCAGCATCTGGTGTCCTCCTGCACCGGGTCATCGCAACCGGCGTGCCGGCGGCAAGTGGGCGAATTGCGGTACCGCGCGGCCTCGCCGCCTGCCAAATTCGCAGCGCGGGCTGCGGAAACCCGCTTGACCCTTACGCCGCGTGAGGCCGCAGGGTCGCTCGCACGAGGACATCATGGCATTCACGGTCGGAGAGCTCTCGCGGTTGACCGGGGTGACGGTCCGGACGCTGCATCACTATGACGAGATCGGGCTGGTCCGACCGTCGCAGCGCAGCGCGGCCGGCTACCGGCTGTACGACGACGACGACGTGCTGCGGCTCCAGCAGGTGCTGGTGTTTCGCGAGCTCGGCGTCGCGCTCGCCGAGATCGGCCCGGCGCTCGCCGTCGGCACCGCGCGCGCGGCGCTGCTGCGCAGCCATCGCGCGCAGCTGGCCGAAACGCGCACCCGGATCGACGCGATGCTGGCCGCCGTAGATGCCGCGCTCCACGTCCTCGAGGAAGGCAGACCGATGACGAGCGATGACGGAAAGACGATGTTCGATGGCTTCGATCCCGCGGCGCACGAGGCCGAAGCCCGGCAGCGCTGGGGTGGTACCGACGCATACAAGGAGTCGGCGAAGCGAACCCAGACCTACGGCAAGGCCGAGTGGCAGGAGATCCGCCAGGAATCCGACGCGATCAACGTGCGATTGCGCGACCTGATGCAGCAAGGTGCTGCACCAGCAGATCCCGCGGTCCAGACGGCGGTGGAGGACCACCGGCGCCACATCGACCGCTGGTTCTACCCCTGCTCCAAGGAGATCCACCGTGGCCTCGGTGAAATGTACGTGGCAGATCCGCGATTCACGGCCAACCTCGACCAGGTCGTGACCGGGTTCGCACAGTTCTTGCGCGATGCGATCGCCGCGAGCTGACGAGCAACCCGAAGGCGTGCAGGAACATCAGACGGCTGTCGATGGTGCGCTATCCTCCCCCGGTGGCGAGCGACCCGCCGGCCAAGGGTGGTGATGATCTGGGGCGGACCGCGACCGCGCCCGGCTCGTCGACTCGCGCCGAGGTCGCGGAGTCGCTCGGGGCGTCGCTCGGGCGCTACCGGCTCGAGCGCGAGCTGGGCGAGGGCGGCATGGGCGTGGTCCACGCCGCCTACGACCCGGATCTGCAGCGCCGGATCGCGCTGAAGGTCCTGCGGATCGCGGCGCCGAGCCTCGAGGCCAAGGATCGGCTGCTGCGCGAGGCGCGCGCGATGGCGCGGCTGGCGCACCCCAACGTCGTCACGGTGCACGAGGTCGGCACCGCGAACGGCCGCGACTACGTCGCGATGGAGCTGATCCTCGGCGACACGCTCGCGGAGTGGCTGCGCTCGGAGCGCCAGCGCAAGGTCGACATCGTGGCCGCGTTCCTCGCCGCCGGCCGCGGGCTCGCCGCCGCGCACGCCGCGGGCATCGTGCACCGCGACTTCAAGCCGCACAACGTGCTGCGCAGCCGCGCCGGCCGGATCGTCGTCACCGACTTCGGGCTCGCGCGCGAGGCCCAGGCCGAGCTGCCGGCGCACCACGATTCGATGCCGATCGCGGCGCGGCCGGTGATGTTCCCGGACTCGACGCCGAGCTCGCTGTCGGGGATCACGGCGACCGGCTCGCTGCTCGGCACGCCGGCGTACATGGCGCCGGAGCAGTGGGTCGGCGGCGCGGTGACCCCGGCGACCGATCAGTTCGCGTACTGCGTCGCGCTGTGGGAGGCGCTCGCCGGCGAGCGGCCGTTCCGCGGCCCGACGATCGACGAGCTGCGCGCCCAGGCCGCGGTCGGTCCGAGCGCGCGGGCGGCGGCGAAGATCCCGCGCCGGCTGCGGCCGATCCTGCGCCGCGGTCTCGATCCGGATCCGGCGCAGCGCTGGCCGAACATGGACGCGCTGCTCGCGCAGATCGTCCGGGTCGAGCGCCGGCCCGCGCTCGCGCTCGCGCTCGGCGTGGGCGCGCTGCTCGTGGCGGCGATCGTGTTCGTGGCGGTGCGCGCCGGCGACGAGCTGGCGGCGCACCCGCGGTGCCAGCCGTCGGTGCTCCAGCCCGAGCGGGTGTGGTCGCCGAGCTCGCACACCGCGGCCGGCCGGCAGACCGTGGCCGCGCGGCTGCTCGATCGCGAGGTCGCCGCGTGGGGCACCGCGCACGCCGCCGCGTGTCAGCTCGGGCCGGTCGAGCGCGCGCCGAAGCTGTGGTGCCTCGACGGGGTGCTCGCGCGGATCGACGCGGTCGCGCGCGCCACGCTGGCGAACCGCAACGCTCCGCAGATCGACGCCGGGGCGCTGCTGATCGATCCGAAGGTCTGCGAGCTGGAGCGTGCGCCGCGGTTGATGGCGAGCGCGTCCGAGGACTTTCGCAAGGTCGTGACGGCGCTCCTGGTCCACTCCGCGAGCCCGGCCCACCAGGACGAGGCCGCCGCGAACCAGCTGGTCGGCGATGCGAAGGCCGATCCGTGCGCGCTGGCGCTCGCGCACCTGCTCGCCGCCGAGCAGCAGAAGAGCTCGGCGGTGCGGGCGCACCACCTCGACGAGGCCCAGCAGGAGGCCGAGCGCTGCGGCGACGACCGCGTGCTCGCCGAGACCGCGATCGCGTCGGCCCAGCGGATGATGGACAGCGAGTGGTTGAGCTCGACGGTGACCGCGAAGCTGCGGCTCGCCGAGGCCGCCGCGCTCCGGGTCAAGCAGGACGATCTGATCGCGCAGGTCGATCTGCTGAAGGTCGAGATCGCCAAGCGCGACGAGAACCTCGACGAGGCGATCCGGCTGGGCGAGCGCGCGATCGCGGGGTTCGAGAAGCGCGGCCGGCTGCGCGCCGAGATCAACGCCGGGCTCGGCATGCTCGCGCTGCAGCAGATCCGCGCCACGCCGGCCGACCTCGCGGCGGTGCCGGCCCAGCTGAAGGCGTGGCGGGCGCGGGCGGTGACCGAGCTCGGCGACGGCGACGTCATCGTCCAGGCGCTCGACCTGCGCGCGGCCGAGTGGGCGTTCGATCGCGGCGACGTCGCGGGTGCGCACGAGCAGCTGTCGCGCGTGATGCGGTCGCCGCTCGACCGGTCCGGCGCCACGCTGCAGAAGATCGCGGGGATCGTCGTCGATCCGCGTGGCCAGCCGATGCCCGGCGCCACCGTGACCGCCGGGCGCTCGCTGCACGGCGACTCGGCCGGGGCCGGCACCGCGGTGTTCGCCGAGCACGACACCCTGCGGATGATCAACACCGGACCGGACGGCCGGTTCGAGATCCCCGATGCGGTCGAGGACAGCGTGGTGGTCGCCGAGCTCGGCGACCGCCGGTCGTCGCCGGAGACGATCGGGCCCGATCCGCTGCGGCTCGTGCTCGGGCCGACCAGCCGGCTCGAGGGCCACGTCGACCTCGCGGGCAAGGCGCCGACCAGCGTGCGGATCTTCGTCAAGGATCTCGCGCGGCCGATCACGACCCGCTACTCGACGATCGCGCCGGTCGCGGCCGACGGCTCGTTCGTGATCGACGGCGTGCCGCGCCACGAGGTCCGGGTGTTCGCGGACATCGACGGGCTGAGCGACAAGGTCATGGGCGGTACGACGCTCACCGTGCGCGAGCCGGTGGTCGGCGGGCTCGCGCTGTCGCTCGCGCAGTCCACCCGGCAGGTCCACGTGCTGGTGCGCAGCCTGGTCAACCCGGGGCTCGAGAACGCCGAGGTCATCGTGTTCCCGGGCCGGGTCGCGTCGATGAACGCGCTGGAGATCAACCGCCAGTTCCACGGCGGCAGCATCCGGTGGGCGCGCCAGCTCGAAGGCGAGCACGCGCCGCCGGACATCATGCACCGCGCCCGGCCCGGCGATCTGTTCGCGACGATGACCGAGATCCCCGAGGGCGGCGCGACGGCGTGCGCGACCGCGCTGCCCGGGTTGTCCGACGACGTGCTCGAGCACAAGCTGGCGGCGCACCTCGACAAGCTGCAGGTGATCTGCGCGCCGATCCCCGACGACGCGAGCGTGGTGCTGATCCAGGTCCCGCCGTTCCCCCGGCTCGACTGAGCCGGCGAGTCCAGCGCGGCCAGCGTGGATCAACGCAGGTCGGCGCCGTCGACGATCCGGTTGTGCGCGGGCGCCTCGCCGAGCCGGATCAGCGCGGAGGCGAGGATGTCGGGTGTGGTCGAGCGGTAGCGCGCGCGCAGCTGCTTGCCGCCGAGCACGCCGGCCACCGCGAGCACGCCGTCGGCGATCACCGCGGCGCTGCGCTCGCCGGCGCGGACGTCGTCGCGGTCCCCGATGATGAGCGACGGCCGGGCGATCACCCACGGCAACCCGGCATCGGTCACGACCTGCTCGGCGCGGCCGCGGGCCGCCAGGTACGCCGAGCGCGCCGTGGGGCTGGCGCCGATGCTGGACAGGAACACCAGCCGCGGCCGCTGCCCGCCGGCGACCGCGGCGTCGACCGCGATCCGGGTCAGGCCGAGATCGACCGCCTCGTAGATGTTGCCGCCGACCGCGTCGGCCTTGGCGCGCGACCGCGTGGTGCCGATCAGGATGTAGAGCTGGGCCGGCGCCGCGCCGCGCAGCCGGTCCGCCAGCGCGTCGACCCGCCATGGCGTGGTGTCCACGCTGGCGCCGAGCTCGCCAAACCGCCGCCGCCAGTCATCGAGCGACTTCGAATCCGGGCGGACGTGCGCGATCGTCGTCGCGCCGCGCACGCACAGCTGGCGGACCAGCTCGCGGCCGACGAAGCCGGTCGCACCGAGCACGAACGCGGTCATTGGAGCACGACCTTGGTCACGACTTGGCGAGCGCGGCCTGCATGCGCGCGCGCAGCGGCTCGACGACGTTGGGATCCTTGATGTTGATCACCGGCTCGGTGTCGTACTGCTCGTAGAACACCGAGTCCTTGGCGTCCGCCGGCACGCCCAGCGCCTCGCGGATCCGCTTGAAGTCGGGGATGAAGCCGCGATCGATCAGCGGGATCACCGTGCCGGTGATCGTGCCGGTCAGGCCGCAGATGAAGATCACGACGTTCTTGGGGGTGAACCCACCCGGCGGCAGGCCGAGCCGGTGCTCGAGATCGTCGAGCCGCGCGCCCTCGAAGAACGCCTCGACGCGGCCGGTATCGCCCTTCCAGCCCGAAGCCTCCTTGGGCCGGCTGACCGTGCCCCAGTACTTGAGGTGGTTGCGCTCGACCATCTGCATCAGCTCGTCGCGGTAGCCGAGGTCGGCGGGGTACGACGCTCCGTGCAGCAGCACCCACTTCGAGAGCTCGGCGCCCGGGTTGCGGCGCAGCTCGCTGCGCACCATGGAGAGGAACGGCGCCGAGCCGGTGCCGGCCGCGACCATGACCCGGATCCGCGGATCGTCGAGCCCGACGGTGTCCTTGACGGTGAACACGCCGGCCGCGACCGGGCGCATGTACATCCGATCGCCGGTCTTGAGCTTCCACAACAGGTGGGTCAGCGGGTTATCCGACTCGGGCTTGGCGACCCACCGGACATAGAACTCGGTGGCGCCGGAGTCCTCGGGCGCCGACGCGATCGACATCGAGCGCCGGACCGAGCCCAGCTCGGGCTTCTCGGTGTTGTTGAGGCCGAGCACGCAGTACTGGCCGGGGACGAACCAGGTGCGCTCGGCCGGCGGTTGATCGGGCGTGACCCGGAACAGGGTGAGCGCTTCGGTGACATCGACGCGCTCGGTCAGCGTCGCGTTGTACTCGAGGGGCTTGGCCATGCGCCGGCGACGCTAACACGGATTTTCGAGCGCGGTGTTACTCGGGCAAGACCGGCGGAATCGTCAACGCGACCGAGGCCAGGTGCTGCTGCACGGCCTCGAGCGCCTCGGCATCGCTGCGGTCGACGAACAGGCCGAGCATGATCCGCGGGTAGTCGCCGACGATCTGATCGAACGCGTGCTGCTCGTCGGGGGTGAGAGACATGCGCACCCGGACGACGCGGCACATCGCGGCGATGTCGGGGCGCACCGGATCCCGGTCGCGGGCGGCGACCAAGGTCCAGACCCGGATGGTCTGCTGCGCGGTCTGCTGGGCTGCGACCCGCAGGAACCGGATGTGACGCGAGATCGCCTCGCTGAACGCGCTCGGCCGGCGGCGGGTGTAGACCGCGGCCATCAGTTGAGACAGCGGCGGGAGCGTCCGCGCCAGAGGATCGACACGGGAATCGACTCGGCGATCGGCACCGGCACGGGCGGGACAAGCGGGAGACTCGGTCGAGCTGTTCATCCCACCAGCATAGGGCTGCCCATGGACAACCCTTGGCAGGCGATCTCGACCGTAGCCCGGCCGCGGCTTGAACGGCTAACTTATCGTGTTGCCTGGAGATCTCCGGTCACCACGAGGGTGGCGAACCCGGCGGTCTTCCATTCGAGGTCGAGGACCTTGGCGGATCGCTCGCGCCAGTCACCGGAGGCAGGATCGATCGTGACGACCGTTCCATCGCGCGGGTTGATCGCGATCGCGACCTCGTAATGGCTCGCATTGTGGCCTTGGTCATAGGGCAAGATGAGGCCGAGCACGACCGGCCGGCCCGCCGATAGCTCGTGCTCGAGATCGTGGGCGGTGCCCTGGATCGCATAGGCCTCCAGGCCGCGGGCCCGCGCGAGGTCGCGCAGTGCCCCGAGCTTGACGCCGCGCTCGGTCGGCGGCAGCTGGCGGTTCAGATCGTCGACCGACCATCGCTGGCCCCACGTCCCTGCCACCATGGCGAGGGCCGCGAGGCCGCAGTCGGTCTCGTGTTGCTGGCGAACGACCGGAGTCGCCGCCGCTCTGTACCAGCCAGCGCCGACGTCCCCGGGATGAACCGCATGCGCGCCACCGGTGTACGGCAGCTGGCATGCAGTCAGCCCGATGACGCCGACCAGCAGGGCGATCCTCGTCATCGACCTCATCGGGGCGGGCTTAGATCAGCAGCAGGATGAGGAGCAGCACGATCAACGCGCCGCCCGAGATGCCGACGACGACCACGCTGCCGCCTTCGTAGTTGGCGACCTTCTTGTCATGGCTTTCGCGCTGCGCGTAGCTCGCGGTATCGCTGGTGACGGCCTTGGCCGGTGCAGCGGGCACCGCGTCGGCCTGGACCTCGGTCTGGGTCACGGCAGCGTGTTGGGGCGCCGCCGACGCGACGGTCGGGGTGGCCAGGGCAAACGCGGTAAGCAAACCAAGAGTAGCTGGGCGAATCATAAAGAGAACCTCCGTATGTTCAGAGCTACAGCAAGCGCTGGACCACAACCTGTTCCCACGAGGTTAGGGAGGTTAGGAGGGTTTCTCGGGTTGTATCGCGTTGCGCTGGCGCGCGATGTCGCGCGGCATCGCGCGGGTGGGCGACGGCGCTCAGATCGGACCGCGCTTCACCACGAGCGCCTTGAATTCGTGCGGCACCAGGCCCATGAGGCGGTCCTCGATCTTGTCCCAGCGCAGCTCGCCGATCGTCGACAGATCGAGCTTGTCGCTCACCGTGTGGGTCAACAGCTCCGGCGTGTAGCCGATCTTGGCGAGGTCGATCCCCGCCGCCGCGGCGAGCGCGCGAAGCGCGCGGAAATGACTGCGCGTGGTCGCCAGGCCCTGCAGCGTGCGATCGAAGTCGAGCAGATCGATCACGAACTCGACGTTGGCCTCGAGGCCGAGCGCGCGCGCGGCCTGCAGCAGGTGACCGAAGTGGGTCGACAGCTCGGGGTGATCGAGCTGGGTCGAGAGCTTGGGCCACGCGGCGATGTCGCCGAACTCGGTGACGATCGCGGTGCCGCCGGGCGCGAGCCAGGCCGCGATCCGCGCGATCATGTCGATCGCGCCGGTCTGCAGATACAGCGGCTCCGGCGCATCGTCGAGCACGATGCCGAGCTCGGCCGCGCGCGGCGAGATCGCGCGCAGCTGCTCGCGATCGACGATGCCGCCGTCCGCGGCGAGCCCGAGGTCCGCGCGGGTCAGCGCGCGCGCCGGCAGGTCGCCGGCCATCTCGTTGGACAGCACCAGATCGAACGTGGCGTCGAGTACGACGTCGAGCACGTCGCCGAGCACCCAGCTGACCTGGTCGATCCCGGCGAGCCGGCCCTGCTGCGCCCCGGCGAGCACCGGCGACAGCTCGATGATCGTGTAGTGGACGTCGCGGCCGGCGCCGCGCAGGCGCTGGATGACGTCGCGCGCGACGTAGCCGAGCCCGGCGCCGAGCTCGAGGATGCGGATCGTGCCCTCGGGGACGGCGGCCTTGGCGAGCAGGACGTCGGCGAGCGCCTGGCCGTAGCTGCGCGGCACCGGCGCCGCTCCCGGCGCGCCATTGCTCGACCCCGGCGCATGCACCGCGAGCGCCGGGTGCGGCGCGCGCAGCAGGTGCGACAGCGTGGTCTCCTGGTGATCGAACTGGGCGTCGGCGTCGGCGATCTCGGACACGTGATAGGTGTCGAGCGGCGGCTGGGCGGGCACCGGCGTGCCGGGCTGCCAGTCGGGATACGGCATGGTCGAGCCCAGGTAGGGCGGCGCCATCGCCGGGCGCTTGGCGTACACCGACCACGGCATCATCGACATCTTCACCGCCTGGACGTCGTGGTGGACCAGCCGGCGGACCAGTGACAGCAGCTTGGCGTTGTCGTGATGGTGGCGCAGCTCGATCAGCCGCTTCTGGCCGTCGAGTGCGTCCCAGATCTTGGTCTCGTCGGGATCGAGGAACAGCTGCTGGACCGGGCGGTCGCCCCACGCGGTCCACAGGGTCAACCGATCGTCGCGGCGCTGCCACACGTTCCACTTGCCCTTGATCGGGACAAACGCCCATATGCCCTCGATCTCGTCCTCGGCGGGATCGATCAGCACGGCGTGGGCGACCAGGATGTCGACGAACTCGCGCGGCTCGGCATCGGGCAGCTTGGTCTTGAAGTACCGGATCGTCTCCTCGGTATCGACGCCGTCGGAGAACGCCTCGATCATGTCGGCGATGTCCGGGCTCATCTGCATCAGGTAGCCGTACAGATCGTGGAACAGGTACACGGCACCCATGTGACCGAACCACGAGATGTGGCGCGATCGCCGGAGGCGGGCCGGGACAGTCGCAGCGGAGGTCATGCTTCTACGTATCACTTGTCGGTATGCTTGGTGCGCCATGCCTTACCTGTTCGAGACCGAGGACCACGCACTGGTCCGGGCCAGCGCCCGCAAGTTCGCGCAAGCCCACATCGCACCGCACGGCGCGGCCTGGGAAGAGGACGAGGCGTTCCCGATCGAGCTGTACCGGACCGCGGCGGCGGCCGGGATGACCGGGATCGGCTACCCGGAGGCGGTCGGCGGCCAGGGCGGCGACCTCGGCCACATCGTGGTCGCGTGCGACGAGCTGATCCTCGCCGGGCGCTCGGTCGGCACCGCGGTCGGGCTCGGCAGCCACGGCATCGCGCTGCCGCTGATCGTCCGGTTCGGCACCCCGGACCAGGCGGCGCGGTTCGTCACGCCGTGCCTGACCGAAGGCAAGATCGCGGCGCTCGCGATCACCGAGCCGGGCGGCGGCAGCGACGTCGCGGCGCTCGCGACCCGGGCCGAGCGCGACGGCGACCACTACGTGGTGACCGGCGCCAAGACGTTCATCACGTCGGGCAGTCGCGCCGACTTCGTGACCTGTGCGGTGCGCACGGGCGGGCCGGGCCACGGCGGGATCTCGATGCTGGTGATCGAGCGCGGCACGCCGGGCTTCACGGTCTCGAAGCTGCTCAAGAAGACCGGGTGGTGGGCGAGCGACACCGCGGAGCTCCACTTCGACGGCTGCCGGGTGCCGGTCGGCAACCGGATCGGGCCGGAGCACGGCGCGTTTCCGATGATCATGATGAACTTCGCCGGCGAGCGGCTGATGCTCGCCGCGCAGTGCGTCGCGATCGCCGAGCTGGCGTACCGCGAGTCGATCGCGTACGGCCGCGACCGCCGGGCGTTCGGCAAGCCGCTGACCGGGTTCCAGGTCACCCGCCACAAGCTCGCCGACATGGCGAGCCGGATCGCGGCGGCGCGCGCGCTGACCGGCGAGGCGGTGCAAAGGGTGCTGCGCGGCGAGCCGGCGGCCGGGATGTCGGCGATGGCAGCGATGGCGAAGAACGTCGCGACCGATATGTGCTGCTTCGTGTGCGACGCCGCGGTCCAGCTGCACGGCGGCTACGGCTACATGCGCGAGACCCTGGTCGAGCGGCTCAACCGCGATGCGCGGCTCTACCCGATCGGCGGCGGCACGCGCGAGATCATGAACGAGGTGATCGCCAAGACCGAAGGCTACTGACCCGCGGCGCGGGGCAGGCGCGCGGCGATCAGTTGCTGCGCTGGGCGCCGGCCTCGTCGCCGGCTTGCTCGATGTCCGCGATCACGCCGTCGAGCTCGGCCTCGGTGAGCTTCGAGTTGGCGCGCAGGCCTTCGATCAGCTCGTCGATCGAGCCGCCGATGTTCTCGAGGTTGGCGGCGGCGCACTTCGGGTGCAGGTAGCCGGCGCCGCGGGTGACGTTGGCTCCCATCTCGAGCTCGCGCTCCACGGCGACCCGGAACGACGCCTTCTCGATCGGCTGCTCGCACAGCATGCACCTGGCGCGGCCGGTCGGCGCCTTGTCGACGTACGGGAACCCGGCGGGCTTGGCGGCACCCTTCTGCTCGGCGTCGGCGAGCGCGGCGTCGACCTCGGCGCGGTTCGGGATCGCGCCGGGGTACTCGGCGAGCGCGGGCCTGAGCTCGGCGGGCAGCTTGGCGGCCGCGCACAGCAGGTGATGCCACTGCAGGCTCGGGGTGTCGCTGAACTGGGTCTGGGCCTCGAGGCCGAACCGGAGCTCGCCCTTGGCGATCGGCTTCTTGCAGGTGCGGCAGGCGGCCCGGCCCGACTTGGCTTCTTCGATCACGTTCGCCATCCCCCGCACACTACACCGCCGCCCGCGCGCGTCGCCACGCCGGCCGGGGCCGAGGTAACGTGCGCGCGTGCCCCACGAGCCTTCCGTTCAGCCGTATCCGGTGATCGCCACGCGGGTCGATCCGCGGGCCGACGATCACCGGGCCAATGCGGCGGCGAACCTCGCCGCGGTCGACAAGCTGACCGCGGCGCTCCACGAGGCCACGCGCGGCGGCGGCGACAAGTACAACGCGCGCCACCAGGCGGCCGGCAAGCTGTTGCCGCGCGAGCGGATCGAGCTGGTGCTCGATCGCGACGCGTACTTCCTCGAGCTGTGCCCGCTCGCCGGCGTGGACGTCCCGGGCCACACCCCGGGTGCCGGGCTGATCGGCGGGGTCGGCCGGGTGTCGGGGGTCGAGTGCCTGATCACCGCGAGCGAGTCGACGGTCAAGGGCGGCGCGGTCAGCGAGATGACGGCGTGGAAGTCCGGCCGGCTCAGCGACATCGCCGAGCACAACCGGCTGCCGTCGATCTCGATGATCGAGTCGGCGGGCGCCGACCTGCCGAACCAGTCGAAGATCTTCGTGGCCGGCGGCCGCGGGTTCCGCGACCTGACGCGGCGGTCCGAGGCGAAGATCCCGACGATCTGCCTGGTGTTCGGCAGCTCGACCGCGGGCGGCGCGTACATCCCCGGGATGAGCGACTACGTGGTGATGGTCCAGAACCAGGCGCAGGTCTACCTCGCGGGCCCGCCGCTGGTGAAGATGGCGACCGGCGAGGACACCGCGCACGAGGAGCTCGGCGGCGCCGAGATGCACGCCCGGGTCTCGGGCGTGGCCGACTACCTGGCGCGCGACGAGCGCGACGCGATCCGGCTCGGCCGCGAGATCGTCGCGCACCTCGAGTGGCGCAAGGCGGCCCAGCCGGCGCCGCGGCCGATCGAGCCGCCGCGCTACGATCCCCAGGAGCTGCTAGGGATCGCGTCGCCCGACGTCAAGGTCCCGTTCGACCAGCGCGAGGTGATCGCCCGGATCGTCGACGGCTCGCGGTTCTCCGAGTTCAAGCCGCTGTACGGCGCGACCCTGGTGTGCGGCTGGGCGCACCTGCACGGGTTCCCGATCGGGATCCTCGCCAACAACGGCATCCTGTTCTCCGAGAGCGCGCAGAAGGGCGCGCAGTTCATCGAGCTGTGCAACCAGAGCAACGTGCCGCTGGTGTTCCTGCAGAACATCACCGGCTTCATGGTCGGCCGGAAGTACGAACAGGAAGGCATCATCAAGCACGGCGCCAAGCTGATCAACGCGGTGTCGAACTCGACGGTCCCGGCGATCACGATCATGACCGGCGCGAGCTACGGCGCCGGCAACTACGCGATGTGCGGCCGGGCCTACGCGCCGCGGTTCCTGTTCACGTGGCCCAACCACCGGATCGCGGTGATGGGCAGCAAGCAGCTCGCCGGCGTGCTCGACATCATCCAGCGCGAGGCCGCGGCCAAGCGCGGCGAGCCGGTCGACGAGCAGAAGCTCGGCGTGATGAAGGCGATGACCGAGGGCATGATCGACAAGGAGAGCGATCCGTACTTCGCGACCGCGCGGCTGTGGGACGACGGCATCATCGATCCGCGCGACACCCGCACGGTGATCGCGATC
Source organism: Kofleriaceae bacterium (assembly GCA_036271215.1). Classification (GTDB taxonomy): domain Bacteria; phylum Myxococcota_A; class Polyangia; order Haliangiales; family Haliangiaceae; genus JABFXX01. Next base: position 26,518 of record DATBBB010000137.1, read on the forward strand.
GCGCTGTCGGCGGCGTACACCGCGCCGGTCGAGGGCACGACGTCGTGGGGGGTCTTTCGCCACTGACGCTGCGATCGTCGGGCGATGCCTCCGCGCGCGGACGAATCGACCCGGCGCTCGCCGGCATCGAACAGCCCCAGGAGATCCTAGCCAGATGATCCAGTACCTGCTCGCTGCGTT
>DATBBB010000138.1:0-8716 GCA_036271215.1 Kofleriaceae bacterium
TGCCTCGGCCTGCGGCAGCGACAACCCCAAGCTCATGGTGACCGGCATCGATCCGGATCACGGTGACCCCGAGGGCGGGTCCTACGTCCGGATCCGCGGCAACCGGTTCACCGCCGACGGCCCGCGCAGCGTGAAGGTCTACTTCGGCGGCCGCCAGGGCACGGTGTCGCGGTTCGAGAGCGACAACGTGCTCGTCGTCGAGGCGCCGGGCGGCAAGCCCAACGAGGTCGCCGACGTGCTGATCATCTTCGACCCGGGCGGCCAGCTCAAGATCCCCGGCGGCTTCCACTACCAGGAGCACGGCGGGCCGGCGCCGACGGTCGATGACCTGAACACCAACAAGAACGGCTCGGGCGCGCCCAAGAAGTAGGGCCGGGGTGCGCGGGGCGCGCGCGTCACGCCCTCAGGCCAGGTTCAGCCGGAACAGCTGCTGGCCGAGCAGCACGAACGACTCGTGGCCCACGGCGCGCTCGCCGTTGACCTTGATGAACGTGCCGTTCGAGCTGCCGAGGTCGGCGAGGAACACCCGGCCGTCGCGCAGGATGACCCGCGCGTGCAGACCGGACACGTAGCCGTCGTCGGGGAAGTTGATGTCGCCGCGCTCGCGGCCCAGGGTCGCGCTCTCGCCGAGCAGCGGGAACGCCGCGCCGGTGATGTCGCGGCCGATGATCACCGTCAGCTTGCCCCAGTAGCCCGGGTTCGGGCTGCCCATCAGCTCGGTGCCGTCGGGCGTCGGATCGGGCGCGCCGATCAGCTCGAACCGCAGCAGCTCCTGGCCGATCCGGATGATCTGGCCCGAGGTCAGCTCCTCTTCCTGCGTCATCTTGACGAACACGCCGTTGAGGCTGTCGAGGTCGCGCACCATCGCGGCGGTGCCGCGGATGTCGAGCTGGGCGTGGATCGGCGACAGGTAGCCGTCGTTCTCGAACACCGGCCCGAAGCTGCGGCCGAGCTTGTTCTCGCCGGGCCGCAGGTCGTGGGTGCCGCCCTCGGTGCCGTCGGGCCGGATCAGCGTCATCGACAGCCGGGCGCGCGACCCCGCCTGCCCCAGGTTGGGGTTCTGGGGCGGCATCGGCATCTGCATCGGGGCCGACGCCTCGTCCATGCGGAACCCGCAGGTCCCGCAGAACCGGAACGACGGCGGGACGTCGCTGCCGCACGACGGACAGCGCCGCATGCCACCGGCGGCGGCGGGCGGCGCGAAGCCGGGCGAGAACCCGGGCACGCCGGGCGGCGGACCCATCGGGGGGGACGGCATCGCCGGACCGCCGAGCGGGCCGGACGGCGGCATCCCGGGCATTCCGCTGGCGCCGCGCGGCGCCGCCGGTGACGGGCCTCGCATCGGCGCGCCCATGGGACCGCCTCCCATCGGCATGCCCGCGATCGGCGACGCCGCGGGGTCCGCCATCATCGTCTTCATCATGGCCATATCGCCACCTGGCTTGGGTGCGGCCGTCAGCTCAGCCCCACAGCCGAGGCAGAACTTGTAGTGGTCTTGGTTTTCTTTGCCGCAACGATTGCAGACGGTCATGGTGGCTCCCGCTCAGAGACTCAGACGATTTCGACGCGAAGAAGCTGTTGGCCCAAGAAGACGTAGTCACCGTGCTTGAGCACGCGCTCGCCGTGCACGCGCACGAACGTTCCGTTGCGCGACCCAAGATCGGTAACCGATAGCACGCCACCGGTGATCCGCAGCTCGGCGTGCCGGCCGGAGATGAACGGGTCATCGGGGAAGTTGATGTCGTTGTTCTCGCGGCCGAGCGTGACCGCCTCGCCCTCGACGCGGTAGACCGAGCCGATCTGGCCGCCGCGCAGGTTCTGGCGGATCTCGAACGCCGCGGGCCGCAGCATGCTCGCCGAGTAGTAGGTGCCCTCGCCGTCGGGCAGATCCTCGGGCTGGGCCGCCGGATCGATCGCCAGCACCTGCTCGCCGACCAGCACCATGGAGCCGATCGGCAGCTCGGCCTTGTCGGCGATCCGCACGTAGACGCCGTTGAGCGAGCCCTGGTCGCGCACGACCAGCTGGTTGCCGGCGTAGGCGAAGTTGGCGTGGATCGGCGACAGGAACGGATCGTCGGGGAACGAGATCGGGCAGTCGCCGCGACCGGCGTAGTGATCCTGGCCGGCGAGCGTGAACGACACGCCGTCGTCGCCGTCGCCGCGGATCAGCGTCAGCTTGGCGCGCGCCGACTGCATCGCGCCGCCGAAGAACAGCGTGCTGCGGCCGGGCTTGGAGTCGCGCTTCTTGTTGCGCGGCGCGGTCGCTCCGCCGGGCTCGTCCCTGACCGGCACCGCGGCGTGCACCGCCGATGGCCGGGGCCCGACGCGGGTCTCGACGTCGAAGTTCACGGCGACCACGATCCGGTTCCCGCAGTTGGGGCAGAACCGCTGCCCCGGCATCACGATCGTGCCGCACTTGGCGCATGGATTCGGCGCCGCCGGCTCGCTGACCTCGATCGGCTGCGGGCGGGTCGGTGGCTTCGGCCGCGGATCGAGTGCGACCGCCGATCCGCACCGCGTACATTGCGGCACCCCAATCGGGGTCAGCGCGCTGCACGCGTCGCAGACGAGTCCCACATCCATCAGTTAGAAATTCTACCCCCTTGGCGAGAAGCCCGTCAAAGAACGGGGCCCCGCCAGATCGCCCAGGCCTCGCATTATCGTGGTGCCGGCGCGGCGGTCGCGGCGGCGGCGGCGGCGCGGACGGTCGCGTCGGGGTCGGTGGCGAGCTCGCCGCGGCGTTGCTGGGCGCGACTGTCCTTCAGGAGGCCGAGCGAGCGCGCGGCGGCAGCGCGGACCTGGGGAACGTCGTCGTGTGACAGCGCCAGGCTTGCGTCGAGCCCGCCAGGTGCACCGGGGGCAGCGGCCAGCGCCGTGGCCACCGCTTCGCGCACGAAGCTCGAGGTGTCGCCGGCCGCGCGGATCAGCGCGGCGGGATCGCCCTGCTCGCCGAGCCGGCCGAGCGCGAGCGCCGCGGTCCGCCGGTCGCCCCACGGGGCGGCGCCGGGGCTGGTCAGGGTCTTGACCAGCGCGGCCACCAGCGCCGGCGGGGCGCTGCCGCGGCGGATCGCGAGCACGGCGACCGAGCTCATCGCGGCGCCGCGGACCTGATCGGCCGGGTCGCCGAGCGCCTTGGCGATCGCGGCCTCCGCGCTGTGGACCACGCCGCCGTCGAGCTTGGCGAGCACCGAGACCGCGAGCGCGCGGACCTTGGGATCCTCGCTCGCGAGCTGCGCGGCGACCTTGGGCTCGATCGCCACGGCGATCGTCGCGAGCTTGGCGTCGAGCTTGGCGTCGCCGGTGCCGGTGCCGGTGCCGGTGCCGGCGGTCGCCGGGGCCAGCGCGCCGAGCGAGATCTGCGCCGTGCCGCCGTCGAGATCGGACAGCGCGGCGACGATGACGTCGCGGTGCTCGCCGAGCGCGTCGCCCAGGCCACTGGCGATGTCGTCGGCGTGCTCGACCACCAGCCGCGGCCCGCCGGCCGGCTTGGCCAGCGCGCCGGGCAGCCGCGCGACCGCCTCGTCGAGGTTGTACTTGCCGGCGCGCAGCGGGAACTCGCCAAACCCGGACAGCGCGGACGCGGGCACGCCGCCGGGCGCGCCGGGCGCGCTGGTCCGGCCGATCGCCCACACCAGCTCGTCGTCGGAGTGGCCGGCGCGCGCGAAGTAGGCGCGGATCAGCGGGCCGAGCGCCCTGGGGTCGCCCAGCTGGCCGAGCGCCCACGCGCTGAGCCGCTGGGCCTCGCCGCGGTTGTCGGCGAGCGCGTCGAGCAGGGCGGGCTCGCCAGCGGCGATCTTGCGGGCGCCGATCGCGTAGGCGCACGCGGCGCGGACAGCGTCGTGGCGGCGGGCGTCCGCGAGCTGCTTGATCAGCGCGGCCCCGGCCCGCGGATCGTCGATCTGCGCCAGCCCGAGGCAGGCGAGCGCCTGGACCGACGGCCGGTTGTCGTCGAGCGCCTTGAGCAGCGGCGCGACCGCGCGCTTGTCGCCCGACCGGCCGAGCGTGAACGTCGCGGCCTCGCGCATCGCGGCCTCGCCGTTGGTCATCAGCGGCAGCACGTCGCCGAGCACCGCGGGATCGCCGAGCCGGCCGGCGGCGACCAGCGCGTCGACCCGGACGTCGCGGTCGGTGTTCTCCTGGAACGTGCCGACCCGCCGGTCCTTGGCCGGCTCGACCCGCGCCATGTGGACCAGCGGCTCGGCGGCGCCCTTGTTGCCGAGGTGGCCGAGCACGGCGACCGCGACCCGCTGCTGGCTGACCTCCTTTTCATCGCGCAGCGCCTCGAGCAAGGGCTGCAGGCCGTGGCCGCCGATCCGGACCAGCTCGGCGCGCGCCGCCTGCTTGACCTCGTCGCTGCCGTGGGTCTCGCGCTCGACCAGCCGCGGCACGTAGCGCAGGTAGAGCTCGACCAGCACGCGGCGATAGATCGGCTTGTGCGCCATCATGAACGACAGCGGCGACAGCACCTTCTCGAGCTCGCCGAGCGTGTCGGTCATCTCCTCGAGATCGATCGCCTGGCGCGCGGCGTGGCCGACGGTCTCCTCGTCGTTGGCGGTGCGCACGACCTTGCGGAGCAGCTCCGCGGCCTTCATCGGCTCGCCGCCCTGGACGTAGAGCTGGGCGAGCGCGAACTGCGCCTTGGTGTTGTGGGCGTCGAGCGCGATCACCTTTTCGTACGCGGTGATCGCGTCGGGGAACCGCTGCATCGCGACGTAGTTCTCGGCCAGGTGCTCGTAGACCGCGGGGTCGTTCGGGCTCTTGGCGACCGCCTTCTTGATCCACTCCTCGGCCTCGCCGTCCTTGCGCTCCTCGGTCTTGATCCCCGAGATCATCGAGTAGATCTCGCGCTCGCGCGCCGGCGCGATCTTGAGCAGCTCCTGCAGGGTGTCGACCGCGAGCTGGAACTTGCGCTGGTCCTTGTACAGCTTGACCAGATCGAGCGTGAGGTCCTGGTCGTCGGGGACCTTGCGGTGCAGGTCCTCGAGCGCGGCCTGCGGCTGATCCTTCTGCGGCCGCTTGGCGAAGTACTCGACCAGCAGGTAGCCGGCCTCGACATCGCCGGCCCGCGCCTTGGCCTCCCACTCGCCGCGCCGGCTGGCCTCGCGGCCGCCGCCGACCTTGGTCACCACCGCGACGTAGTGGCGGCGGGCATCGCGCCGCGCGATCCGGTCGACCGGCTTGGTGCCGATCAGGCCCAGGACCTTCTCCCAGTCGGCGAGCGCGTCGCCGTACTGCTTCTGGGTCTCGAGGAACGCGGCGCGCGCCTTGTAGATCTCGACGCTCTTGGCGTCGAGCGCGATCGCCTTGTCGAAGTTCGCTCGCGCCTCGCTCGCCTGGCCATGCTCGGCCATCACCTCGCCGAGCTTGGCGAACCCGCTCGCCTTGCCGCCGGCGATCAACCGCTTCCAGGTCGCGAGCGCGCGCGGCTTGTCGTTCTTGGTCCAGTACTGCTCGCCGAGCGTGATCAGGTGGACCGGATCGTCGGGCTCGAGCTTGGCGAGCCGCTCGTACTCGACGATCGCGAGATCTTCCTTGCCCCACCGCATGTAGAGATCGGCGATCGCCGACAGCACGCCGGTGTCCTGCGGGAACCGTTGCTCGAGCCGGGTCAGGGTGTCGAGGCCCTTCTTCTCCTGGCCGCGCCGCCAGTAGCGCTCGGCGAGATCGAGCTGGAACCGGGCCTCGCCGGGCGCGGCGCGGACCACGGCCTCGTAGGCGGCGAGCGCCTCGTCGTCGCGCCCCGAGTTCTCGAGCAGCTGGATCAGCCGGCGCTGGGTCTCGAGCTCCCACGGCGCCTTGGCGACCGCGCGCTTGAGCGCGGTGATCGCCTTGTCCTGCGCGCCGGTCTCCTCGTAGAGCTTGCCGAGCGTGTCCCACTCGAAGTGGCCGCGCGCGGCCTCGGGCCACTCCTTCTCGTACTGGGCGAGCAGCGCGGTGAGCGACTGCTTGCGGCGGTAGATGTCGACGATCCGGCCGGTCAGCTCGACCTCGAGGTAGTAGCCCTTGGGGGCGAGCTTGATCGCGCGGCGGTACTCGACGACTGCCTCGTCGTCCTTGGCCATGCCCTCGAGCGCCTGGCCGCGGCGCGCCACGACCTCGACCCGCTTGGCCGGATCGGCGCCGAGCAGCTTCTCGGCGGCGGTGTAGCTGTCGAGCGCCAGCTCGCGCTTGCCGGCGGCGAGCATCGCGTCGCCGCGCTCGATCCACAGCTGGGCGTTCTTGGGATCGAGCTCGAGGAACTGCTGGAAGTACGCGTTGGCGCCGTCGTTGTCGCCGGTCGCGAGCGCCAGATCGGCGAGCGCGCGCAGCGCCTTCTTCTTCATGTCCCTGGCCGACGCGTGGGCGAGCGCCTTGTCGTAGGCCGCGCGCGCGTCCTTGGTCTTGCCGGCGGCCTTCTGCAACTCGCCGATCAGGATCCAGGTCGGGGCGTCGGCCGAAGCGTTGGTCGAGGCGCTGGTGTCGTCGTGGGCGACCGCGCGCTGGAACAGGTCGAGCGCGCGCGCGTCGTCGCCGGTGGCGTGCTGCAGCCGGCCGAGCACGATCAGCGCCGGGACGTCGCCGGCGGCCTTGTCGAGCTGCTTCTGGTACTCGTCCTTGAGCAGATCGATCGTCCGGTACCGGCGATACAGCTCGAGCAGCTTCGCGAGCGCCCCGGCGTCGTGCGGGCTGGCCCGCAGGATCGCCTTGTAGCGCGCGATGTCGGTCAGGTTGAACGGATCGCGCTTGACCCCCCAGTCCGCGGGCTGGGCGCGGACGCTCGCCCCGGTGATGAGCCCTGTGACAGGGAGCGCCGCGAGGGCACATGCTACGGCAACTCGGAAGCGCCACATCCTGGCTGATCTTAGCCCCTGGGCCGCGGTCATGCCCGTCGGGAGTTGCGGCGACCTGCCCGGGTGGCCGGGCGGTGTGTCGGCGTCAGGCGCGGATCCGCGTCAGGCGCGTCAGGCGCGGATCCGCGCGAGCAGCGAGCCGAGGTTCTTGCGCCGGGTCTCGATGCACATGTCGCGGATCATCCGCGCGTGGCGCTTGGCCATCGCCACGAACTTCACGCCGAGCCCGGACGCCAGCCGGTCATCCTTGCGGTAGCACACCTGCGCCGACGCCCAGATCGACTCGTTCATCTCGGGGACGTCGAGCTCGAGGCCGACGACCAGCCCCGGTGGCGGCGCGAGCATCGAGATCGCCGACAGGCTCATGCCGGTGTCGCTCAGGTTGGAGGCCAGGCAGCGGACCGGGCGATCGTGGACGTAGGACGTCACCATTGTCTCGAACGGAATCCGGAAACCAAGTCGGCGATCTTGCACGAGGACCTCGGGGTGCGTTGGATGGGCGGGCGCGAGCGGGCGGAGGCAGAAGGCAGCGGCGAGTAAGCTAATGGAGACGATGTAGGATAAGAGCGTACCTAGTGCCGGACTCGAACCCCAATTTTTCGCCGTTTCCGTTCGATCGGCTGCGCCGGCTGACCCGGCGCGAGGCGGCGATCGAGTCGGCGCTGGCGCGCTGGCTGGGCGCGGGGCGGCTCGGCGCCAAGCTCGCCGCGCTCGTCGGTGGGCCGGTCCGGGCGCGGCTGGCCGGGGTCGGCGTCGTCGCGGGGCCGCCGGATCCCGAGGCCGCGCGGGCCGAGGTTCGCTACGCGGGGATGTCGATCGCGGTCGCGGCGTCGGCGCGGCCGGTGCGGGCGATCGCGCAGCGCCTGCTCGGCGGGCCGGCGGAGCTCGACGCGCCGCGGCCGCTGACCGTGGTCGAGCAGGCGATCTGGGCGCTCGCCGTCGGGGCCGGGCTCGCCGACCTCGGGGTCGCCGCCGAGGTGTGGCCGCTCGCGGACAGCGCGCCGGTGCCGGCAGCGGTGCCGCCGGCGCCGGGGCAGGCACCCGGGGCACTGCCGGGAGCGAGGCTGGAGCCGACGCCGGGGGCCCGGCTGGAGCCGCCGTCGGGAGCGGCGCCGATCACCGTCGCGTTCAGCGTCGAGCTGCCGATCGGGCTGGGCCTCGGGGCCGGCGCGGCGATGACGGTCACCGTGCGCTGCCCGCCCGACCTGATGCTGCGCGCGCCGCCGGTGCGACCGCTGCGGCCCTGGCGGTTCGAGCTCCCGGTCGTCGTCGGCCGCTGCGCGCTGGCCCGCGCGAGCCTGGCCGGGCTTCGGGCCGGTGATGTCGTCACGGTCGAGCGCTGCTGCGAGCTCGACCTCGGCCCCGGCGCGATCGGGCTCCACGCGGCACCCGGCGCAGTGGAGGCGCGGGTCGCGACCGAGTATGTTCCGCGCGACATGGCGCTGCCGGACGACGCGATGCTCGAGGTGACCGTCTCGCTCGGGACGACCCGCCTGTCATTGCGCCAGCTCGGGGAGCTCGCGATCGGCCAGATCGTGGCGCTCGGCCGGCCGCTGGCGGGGCCCTACGAGGTTCGCGCGGCGGGCCGCCTGGTCGGGCAGGGCGAGCTGGTGGATATTGACGGCGAGCTGGGCGTGCGCATCGTGTCGATCGCCGAGCCGCCGGAGGTAGCGTAGCGCGCTGCGCCGCCCCAGATGAGTCCTGCGTCGAGTCCTGCGTCGAGTCCTGCGTCAAAAGAGAGTGTCACCAATGCCCGTCTACGAATATCAGTGCAAAGCTTGTGGCCGTGACTTCGAGTACCAGCAGCGGATGTCCGATCCGGACAAGACGACCTGCGAGGTATGCGGTGGCGCGCTCGATCGGCTGATCTCGCGCACCGCGTTCTC
>DATBBB010000139.1:0-5899 GCA_036271215.1 Kofleriaceae bacterium
AAGGTCAGTCTCCGCGTCCATGTGACGAATCGGCGCGTCGATCTCATCGCGGAGCGTATCGACATCGCCATCCGCGTTCGAGAGACCCTTGAAGATGACGTCTCGCTTGTCATGAAGCCGCTGGGGAAGTCGCGCCGTGTGCTCGTATGCGCCCCCAGCATCGCAAAGACGCTGCGGCGCGCGCAGGGCATCGAAGCGCTGAACGGCCTTCCCACGCTCACGATGAGCGAGAGTCTCGAACGCGACCGATGGGAGCTCGTTGGGCCGAACGGTGCTTCGGCGACGTTGCGTCACCAGCCCCGGATCGGCTCCCTCGACGTCGCCTTCCTTCGAGAGGCGGCGATCGACGGGCTCGGCGTCGCTTTGCTTCCAGATCATCTTTGCCTTCCTGCATGCGACGCTGGGAAGCTCGTCCACGTATTGCCGGACTGGTATGCGCAAGAGGGGCTCGTTCACATCGTCTTTACGGCGCGCCGCGGGCTCCTGCCCGCCGTGCGCTTGTTCATCGACACGCTCGTTGCACATTGCGGCGGCCGGTTGGGCAGGACGAGTGCGCGATCTAGAAGTAGCTACCGACGAACGTGAACCAGTCGGGCTTCAGGATCCAGCCGCCGTTGACGTCGGAGTAGTAGATGCCGTGCTGGTCGGGGCTGGTGGTGAGCTCGCGGTAGGTCCACCACGACCAGCCGACGCCAAGCGGCTCGAGCCCGTCGAGCACCTGGGTGGCGAGATCCATCGCGCCGTCATCGCCGGTCAGGATGCCGACCTGGTTGATCCAGACCGGTGCGTTACGCGTGGTCTGGAAGTCGGAGATGAACGGCATGCGATTGAGCGGATCGGCGTCGGGGAAGATGAAGTAATCGCCGGTGTAGATCAGGTTATTGTCGATCGTGGTGTAGGCGTCGTCGAGGTCATGCAGGTTGTAAGCGTTGTTGGGACCGACGACGATCGGGGTGCGCGCATCGAGCGCGCGGATCGACGGGATGATCGAGTCGTAGAATGCCCGGACACTGGCATTGCTGACGCCGGTCGGCCGCGGCTCGGGGAGGATCTCGTAGGCCGCGATGTACGGGACGTTGCGGTAGCGCTGGACGAGGAACTGCCAGACCTCGATGAACTTCTGCTTCATCGCCGGGTCGGTCCAGAAATTGTCGTCGCCGTTGGTGGCGTCCTCGGCGCCCTGGCCGTTGTTGGAGTCGACGAAGATCGTCGCCCACAGGTGGTTCTGGGCCGCCCACTGGACGGTCTGGTCGAGCAGGGCGAGGTGGGCGGGGTCGATGTGGCCGGGCGCGCCGTCGTCGCGCGAGTCGACGCCGTCCTTCCAGTCGCCCCACCAGCGCAGCGGCAGGCGCACCGAGTTGGCGCCCTGGCCGGCGTTGTCGGCGCCGTCCTGCGGCTGCACGGTGCCCCACTGGCCCCAGTTGTAGCCGCGCATGATGATCGGCTTGCCCGACGGTGCGAGGATCTGGGCGCCCGAGACCTTGAGCCGCGCCGGCTGCACGGGCGCGATCGCGGACGTCGCGTCGGACGCCGGTGCGGCGACGGCGTCGGTGGCGGCGGGATCCTGGGCGCAGCCGGCGAGGCACAGCGCGGCGAGCCAGGACATGGAGAGGGTGGTTGCAGAGGAAGTGAACGATGGAGATGACATGGTGGCGCCGATGTGCGGATGGCGTGCCATCGCCAGAGAACCGCGCAGATGTGATCCAGCTCGAGCCGCGTGCGAGCAGGTGCGCGGGGGCGCGTGACCAGCGGGCGGCGCGGCGGCTCGACTGTTGGCTGGTGGAGCGGTCAGGTGTCCGGTGAACCGGTCACCCGCGATCACGTCACCAGGTCGGGCGAGCCGGGCGCTGCGCGGTGTGGAAGCTGGTGACGTCGAGCTCGCGCGGCGGCAGCCGGACGCCGTCGGGGCGCTCGACCTCGACGCGGTGGTGGCCGAGCGTGACCGCGAACCGGTTGGGCACGTAGCCGACCGCGACGCCGTCGACGAGCACGCGGGCGCGCAGCAGATCTTCGCCGACGACCTGGATGTAGCCGCGCGCGGCCGGGTCCACCGCCGCGGCCGGCGACGCGCCGGGGGCCGGCGTGGCAGTCGGGTGGTGGCGTGGCGCGCCGGGGTGGGGTGCCGCAGCGACCGGCACTGAAGCTGCAACCGCGTCGGGGATGCCGGTATCCGTGAGCTCCGCGCCACCTGCATCGCGGGGTGTGGTGCTGGCGAGCGCGGCGCTGCCTGGCGCGGGGGCCGCGGGGGCCGCGCTGGCGGAGTCGCGCGGGGCCGCCGCGATCGGCGCCGCGTGCGTGGCGTCGTCGGTCGGGCGCAGGATCGCGACCGCCGCGGCAACGGCGAGCGCCACCCCGGCGCCGGCGATCACGAGCGGGCGGGACCGCCGGTGCGGGGCTGGCGGCACCACGGCGGGCGGCGCGGGCGGCCGCGGCGCCGGCGGCTCGGGTGGCGCCCGCGGCACCTCGGTCGCGTACAGCTGCACCGGGCCCGGCGCGTCGACCGGCACCAGCTCGACGCCGAGCAGCAGATCGAGCGCACCCGCGGCGCGCGGCGGGCGGCGCAGGGTCGCGAGGAACGCCTGCAGCGTGCTCCGCGCATCGCGGGCGCCGCGCGCGGCGAGCACATCGCCGATCGCCGCCGCGAACCCGGCCGCGGTGGGGCGCGCGCGCCGGTCCGGTGCCACCGCCCGCGCGATCAGCGCGCGCACGTCGTCGGGCAGCGCCGGATCGAGCGCGATCGGTTCGCCGCCGAGCAGCCGGACCTCGGCCTCGAGATCGGACAGCGGTGACCTGCCGGTGCACAGCGCGTGGAGCGTGACCCCGAGCGCGAACACGTCGCTGCGGCCGTCGAGCTGGCCGCGCGTGCGCTGCTCGGGCGCGATGAACCCGCGGGTGCCGGCGACCAGGCCGGTCTCGGTGTGCGCGACGCGATCGTGGGCGACCGCGATCCCGAAGTCGGCGAGCTTCACGTCGCCGGACCACGCGATCAGGATGTTCGGCGGCTTGACGTCGCGGTGCACGATGCCGAGCGACCGGCCGTCGCCGCCGGTCGCGGTGTGCGCGTGGTCGAGCGCGTGGGCCACGGCGTGGGCGAGCATCAGCGCCAGCTCGGGCGGCAGCGCGCCGCCGGCGCGGCGGACCAGCTCGTCGGCGTCGAGCCCATCGACCAGCTCGAGGACCTGGAACGGCCGGTCATCGAGCACGCCGACGTCGAGCACGGCGACGATGTGCGCGTGGTGGAGCTGGCTGGCGATCCGGGTCTCGTCGATGAACCGCTGCGCCGCCATCGGATCGCGCAGCGCGTCCGGCCGCAGCTGCTTGAGTGCGACCTTGCGCACGAACCCGAGCTCGCCGACCCGCTCGGCCTCGAACACCTCGGCCATTCCGCCCTGGCCGAGCCGGCGGAGGACGCGGTAGCGTGACGCGGCGCCGGTCATGAAGCCTCACTGTAGCGTGTCGCGGGCCACGGTTCGCGGTCTGGTCGCGCGGGCCGCGATCGCGGGCGCGCTCACGACCACCGGATGTGCCGCGCGCTCCGCGCACCCGATCCCGATCGCGGTGCTGCTCGACGGCGATCCGGGTGCCGGCGCGGCGCTGCCCGCGGTCGCCGGCCTGGCGCCGCACGCGCTCGTGGTGCCGGCGAGCCCGCCCGAGCCGCCGGACGACACCGCCGCGCCGCTCGCCCGCGCGCGCAAGGCGTACGCCGCCGGCGAGCTCGAGGCCTGCCGCGCCGAGCTCGCGCACGTCGACGTGCCGCGCGTGCTGGCCGGCGGCCGGCGCGAGGTCGCGGCGCGGGTGCTCGCGTTCGACGCCGCGTGCGCGTGGGGCCAGCAGGCCCAGGCGGCGGCTCGCGGGCTCGCGGCGCGGCTGGCGAGCTTCGGCCTCGCGGTGCCCGACACCGCGATCGCGCCCGACATCGAGGCGATCCTCGGCGACGCGATCGTCGCCGCCGGCAACGCGCACCCGCGCCCGGTCAGGGTCCGCGGCGAGCCCGGCGCGCGGCTCGGCGTCGACGGCAAGCCGCCGGCGTGCGCGCTGCCGTGCACCGTGGATCTCGTGCCCGGCGCGCACGTGCTCGCCGCCACCGCCGATGGGTTCAGCGACGCGATGCGCGAGGTCCGGATTCCGGACATCACGGACGTCACGCTGGCTCAGGCCCCGGCGTCGCCGGCGCTCGCGGCGGCGCAATGGCGCGCGCGGGCCGGGCGCGGTCTGCCGGCGACCGACGCGGTCGGCGCGAAGCTGATCGCCCAGCTCGGCGGTGAGCGCCGGATCGCGCTGATCGACGGCGCGCGCACCGGCGGCGCGCTGACCGGCGCGCTGATCCTCGACGGTACGCTGGCGGCCCGCGCCACCGCGGCGCGCGGCGACGAGGCCGGCCTGCTCCGCGAGCTCGCGTACGACGCCGGCGTGCTGCACCGGCCCTCGGTGTGGAAGCGCCCGTGGTTCTGGATCGCGGTCAGCGGGGCGGCGATCGGCGCCGCCGTTGCGATCATCGCGATCACCTATCAGCCATCCGTCGAGACGAGGCTCCAGCTATGAAGCTGCCGATCATCGCCGCCGCCGCGGCGCTCGCCGCCGCCAGCGGGTTCGCCGCGTGCACCGAGCACCGCACCGTGACGCTGCTGTTCGGCCCGACCGACACCACGCTCACCGTCGGGTTCACCTGCAAGGACGACTCCGGCGCGCTGCTGCTGGCGCGCACGCTCGGGCCCAGCGGCTACACGTTCCAGCTGGTGCTCGAGACCGTCGACCTCGGCAAGACGTTGCCGGGCTGCCGCGGCGAGGAGCTGCTCGCCTCGTGCGGCAAGCACGGCTGCAAGCGGATCGGCCGGTTCTGCGCGACGGTGACGGTGCCGACGATGGACTCGGTCGCGATCCTCGCCGCGCTGCACGCCCAGCTCGGCCACCCCACGCTGATCGCCGACGCGCCGAGCGATCCGGTGATCGTCCGCGCGGTCGCGACCCAGCAGTCGTGCGACGCGCTGATGCCGGCCGACGGCACGTATCCCAAGCTCGACCCCGATCTGGCGGTCGGCTGCGCGTACAGCTGCCCGGTCGTGCTCGATGACCTGCGCGGCACGCTCGGCATGGCGCTCGACACGCTCGACGATCAGTGCGAGGCCGAGGTCCAGTCCTGCGCCGGGCTCGGGTCGTGACCGGCCGCGCGCGATCTCAGCCGCGGCGCTTCGCGAGCAGCTCGTTGAGGTGCGAGCGCGTCATCTGCGCGGTGCGCGCGGCCGCCGACACGTTGCCGCCGGCGCGCGCGAGCAGCGCGTCGAGGTAGCGGGCCTCGAAGTCGTCGAGCAGCCGGGCGCGGGCCTCCTTGTACGGCAGCGCGAGGTCGGTCGCGAACTGCTCGGCGCGACCGCCGGCACCGGCGCCGCCGCCGCCATCCGATCCGTCCGGTGCACGGACCGCCGGCGGCTCGCCCATCGCGACCGCGGCCTCGACCAGGTTGCGCAGCTCGCGGACGTTGCCGGCGAAGTGCTGGCGGGCCAGCGCGTCCATCGCCGCGGGCGACACCAGCTGATCGATCGCCGCGTCCCACCCGGCGTCGCGCAGGAAGTGCTCGACGAGCAGCGGGATGTCGTCGGGGCGCTCGCGCAGCGGCGGGATCGTGAGCGTGACCACCGCGAGCCGGTAGAACAGATCGAGCCGGAACGTGCCGCGGTTGACCTCGGCGCGCAGGTCGCGGTGGGTCGCGGCGACCACGCGGATGTCGATCGGCAACTCGCCGCGGCTGCCGAGCCGGCGGACCCGGCGGCGCTCGAGCACGCCGAGCAGGGTCGCCTGGACCGCGGGCTGCAGCTCGCCGATCTCGTCGAGGAACACGGTGCCGCCGGTCGCGGCCTCGAACGCCCCGACGTGCGCGCGATCGGCGCCGGTGAACGCGCCG
>DATBBB010000140.1:0-6396 GCA_036271215.1 Kofleriaceae bacterium
TGGGCCCGGGCGACCTCGACCCGGGCGCGGGCGGCCTGGAGCGACGGCTGGTGGGCGCGCGCGTAGGCGAGGGCCTCGCGCAGGGTCAGGGTGCGCGGCGTGCCGTCCGCGGGCGCACCAGGTGCACCCATCGCACCTGGCGCACCGGCCACTGGCCTGCCCGGAGGCGCGGCGCTCGCCCAGGTCGCGGTGGCGGCCAGCGCCGCAACGGCAACGACAGATCGCATGCGAGGACTGGCCAGAGCACGTGATGTGCCGCCGCAACCGCCTGATCCCAGGCCGCGCGGCGCGCCCACGATCGGGAAAAATTCCCGGTCGGCGCCGGCGTTCCGGGAGCAATTCCACGGGCCGCCCGGGCCGGACTCCGTATGCTGGGGACATGGACGCTGGCGCGTCGCTTGCTCGATCGACCCCGGTCCGCCGTGCCCTGGGAGCCGTTCTCGTGATCCGGACGCGATGGCTGGTGCTGTCGATGGTGGCGGCGGTGTGCGCGATCGGCGCGCTCGCGTACTGGGACGAGGCCCGGCGGTCCGAGGCCGGGCTGGCCGATTTCGGCGATGAGCAGGCAGCGGTCGCGGCAGCGGCGGGGCTCGCGGTGCGCGGCGAGCTGACGGGCGCGCCCTCCCCACCCAGCCAACCCGATGCAGCGGCGCGGTCGCGGGCGGCGGCGCTGCTCGCCCCGCTCGAGCGCGACGGCGTGCGCCTGCTGCTGGTGTCCCCGGTGGCAGCGGGCGGCGCGCCCGACGTCGCCACGCTCGACGGCCACCCGGTGCGGATCGCGCGGCTGACCGACGGCGTCGCGCGCGGCGCCCGCGTGGTGCTGCTGGCACGCGATGAGGCCCCGGCGCTCGGGTTCCCGGCGCGCAAGGCGCTGGTCGGGCTGCACCGGCTGGCGAGCGGCTGGACCGTCGGCGTGGCCGCCACCGCGGAGCGCCAGCGCGATCGCGACCGCGCCGGGCTATGGCGGCTGCTGCTATCGATGGCGCTCGCGACCGGGCTGGTCGCGGTGTTCGGCGGCCTGACCCTGGCTCGCCAGCGCACCCAGCTCGTGCTGGCGCGCGAGCTCGCGGTCGCCGAGACCGCGCGCGCCCGCGACGCGGAGCTCGAGCGGCTGTCGCGCGCGGCGACCATGGCGGCGATCGGCTCGGGCGTCGCGCACGAGCTGTCGACCCCGCTCGGCGTGATCGTCGGCCGCGCCGAGCAGCTGCTGTCGCGCGCGGCCGGCGACGAGCGCACGGCGAAGAACGCACAGAAGATCCTCGATCAGGCCGATCACATCGATCGCGTGGTGCGCGGCCTGCTCGGGCTGGCGCGCGGCGCGCCGATCGCGCTGCAGGAGATCGAGCCCGGCCGGCTGGTCCGCGAGGCGGGCGAGCTGGTCGAGCACCGGTTCGCGCGCGCCGGCGTCGCGCTCGTGCTCGCGATCGGCGATGGCCTGCCGGCGGTGCGCTGCGAGCCGCTGCTGTTCAAGCACGCGCTGGTCAACCTGCTGCTCAACGCGTGCGACGCGTCGCCGGCCGGCGCCACGGTGCGGCTCGACGTCGCAGCCGAGGGTACGGCCGAGGGCGCGGCGGTCGCGTTCGTGGTCACCGACGAGGGCGAGGGCATCACGCCGGGCAACGCCGCGCGCGCGCTCGAGCCGTTCTTCACCACCAAGCCGGCCGGCCGCGGCACGGGCCTCGGCCTCGCGATCGCCAACGAGATCGCGTCGAGCCACCGCGGCTCGCTCGCGATCGCGCCGCGCGCGCCGCGCGGGACCCGGGCGTGCGTGACGATCCCGATCGACGGAGGCGCCCATGCCTGATCGGATCCTGATCGTCGACGACAAGCTCGAGCTCGCCGACACGCTGGCCGATGGCCTGGTCGATCGCGCCTACGACGCGCGCGCGGTCGGCGCCAGCCGCGATGCGCTCGCCGAGGTCCGCGCCGGCCGGGTCGATCTGCTGATCACCGATCTGCGGATGCCCGGGCTCGACGGCCTCGCGCTGCTCGAGGCGGCGCGCGCGCAGGTCCCCGACCTGCCGGTGATCGTGATGACCGCATACGGCGCGGTCGACTCGGCGATCGAGTCGATCCGCAAGGGCGCGTTCCACTACCTGACCAAGCCGTTCAAGCTCGAGGAGCTGCTGGTGTTCGTCGAGCGCGCGCTGGCCGATCGCGCGCTGCGCCGCGAGGCCGCACAGCTCAAGCGCGAGCTGCGCGCGCGGTTCTCGCTGCACGAGCTGATCGGCGCCAGCGCGGCGATGCAGCGCGTGTTCGCGGTGATCGAGCGCGTCGCGCCGACCGACGTCTCGATCCTGATCACCGGCGAGACCGGCACCGGCAAGACCGCGGTGGCGCGCGCGATCCACCACGAGAGCGCGCGGGCGGCCGGCCCGTTCGTCGCGGTCAACTGCGCGGCGCTGCCCGAGCCGCTGCTCGAGAGCGAGCTGTTCGGCCACGTCAAGGGCGCGTTCACCGGCGCCACCGCAGACCGCGCTGGGCTATTCGCCGAGGCCCACGGCGGCACCCTGCTGCTCGACGAGATCGGCGAGATGTCGCCCGCGCTCCAGGCCAAGCTGCTCCACGTCCTCGAGGCGGGCCAGATCCGGCCGGTCGGCTCGACCCGCGAGCGCGCGATCGACACCCGCGTGGTCGCCGCGACCCACCGCGATCTGCACCAGCGGATCGCCGACGGCACGTTCCGCGAGGATCTGCTGTACCGGCTCGACCTGGTCACGCTCGAGCTGCCGGCGCTGCGCGACCGGCGCGACGACCTGCCGGCGCTGATCGATCACTTCATCGCCCAGGCCCGCCAGCGCCACCCGACCTCCCAGGTCACCGGGTTCGCGCGCGATGCGCTCGCTCGCATGCTCGACTACGCGTGGCCGGGCAACATCCGCGAGCTCGCCCACGTGGTCGAGCGCTGCGTGCTGCTCGGCGACGCCCGCGCGGTCGGCGAAGCCGAGCTGCCGCCCAAGATCCGCGCGGTGGCCGACGACGCCGGCCAGCCGCTGTTCCGCGGCGACGTGCTCGCGATCCGCGACCTGCAACGCCACTACGCGCGCTGGGCGTTCGAGCAGCTCGGCGGCCACAAGGCGCGCACCGCCGAGAAGCTCGGGATCGACGTCAAGACGCTGACCAAGTGGCTCGCGCCCGAGCCTGCGGATCCGGACGACGCCGGCGGCTGAGATCGAGAATCAAGCTCGTTCCGGATCGGCGAGACGTCAGTCGTGGTTCGTATCTGTTCGCATGGTCGGGGAGACGGTGCCCGCGCGGATCGGATCGTCGAGTGGCTTTGGTGAGGGCCTCGCCGCAGTCCGAGCGTTACAAGCACCGTCTCCGTCACCGCCGGCGCCGGAGGCACACACCGAGCATCGCGAGGGCCATCGCAATGCCGGTGCCGCCGCCCGTCGCCGAACAGCCGCCGAACCCCGTCGAGTGGACCGTGGGGCCGGAGCTGCCGTCGCTGTCGTCGCTGCTGTCGTCGCCGCTGCTCGGGTTGCTACCGGCGCCGGTCGCACCGGCAGCGCCGCTCGCGCCGAGCCGCTGGGTCAAGAGCTGGACCGAGTTCTGGCGATCGCGGCAGGTGGTGCCGTTGACGCCGCACGCGCGGTCGGCGTACTCGCCGCACGACACCATCTTGTCCTTGAACGACCGGTCGCCGTCGTAGTCGAGGTAGGTCATCGGGTCCGACGCCAGCATCTCGTGGTCGAGCCCGAAGCTGTGCGCGATCTCCTGCGCCATGACCTCGCACACCGCGCGCGGATCGTCGGGCAGGATGTCGGGGAACGTGAAGATGATCGAGTTCTCGATGATCGCGCAGTCGGTCGTGAACGGCGAGATCCCGGCGACGTTGTCGTCGAGCCCGATGTCGTTGGGGTGACCGCCGACCACCGCCTCGATGTGCGGGACGTTGCCGGGATCCTGATCGGTCACGGTGACGTCGAACGCCGCGTACAGCTGGGTCACGCAGTCGACGGTCTGCGACCAGGTGTCGTCGTCGACGTCCCACCCGTTGGTCAAGGTCGGCTCGGTGACGATCGACGACACCTGCTGGGCCGAGTTGTTGTCACCCGGGCGCACCAGCACGCCGTTGTGGTTCAGGTAGATCACCCGGCTCTGCGCGCGCTCGGTGGCATGCGGCTGGGCCGGGAGCACCTGGCGCGCGAACACGAGGCCGCGCGGACTGGGCGCGGTGGCAACGAGCTCGTACGGCCTGGCAGTGCCTTCTGGCTGGATGGCCCGTCGGGCCGGTTGGGTGTGCGCCGCCTGGGCAAGCGGTGCGAAGATCGTGAGTGTGGTGAACGCCAGGATGAGCCTGCGTTCCACGGTTGACGACTTATAAATCACGTTGCGTGCCACGCAAGCGATTTCGGCGATCACGAGCGGGTTCGCTGCGTTAGCGATCCTTGCGCGATTTGCGCAATCAACCGGTTACTCGGTTCAGCGGGGCCGGCGCCTGGGGAACCGGCGACTCGCCCCCCCGGGGATCGGTCGCCGGTAGGGACGGCACGCCGGGGGTGGCGGCACGCCAACGAAGCGGCGTTCAGGGCAGGACGATCGTCGGATCGTCGGGGTGCGCGCGGTACAGCAGCACCGTGTAGCCGAGCACCTGCGCGACCTCGCTGTGGGTCTGGTGCGCGAGCTGCTCGGCCGCCTCGTGGCGATCGAGGTTCGCCGACTCGCCGAGCTTGAGCTTCACCAGCTCGTGATCGTCGAGCGCCTGCGCCACGGCGGCGACCAGCCCGTCATCGATCCCGCCCTTGCCGATCTGGACGATGGGCTTGAGCGCATGGCCGAGGCCGCGAAGGTAACGCCGTTGCTTTCCGGACAGCACGCGCAGGTTTGTACCCCAAACCCGCGCCGGGTGCGCGTCAGGTGTTCGCGCCGGCGTTCGCGCCGGTCGACGGATCGGCCACGCCGAAGATCGTCGACAGCACCGAGGTCGCGAGCGAGATCGCGCCCGGGCTCGGCGGCTGCTTGACCGGCGGCCCGCCCAGCGCGACGGTGTCGGGCGAGACCCCGCCGTCGTCGTCGACGACGAGCTTGCCGTCGTCACCACCGCCGCCGCCGTCGCCGCCACTGCCGCCGCCGGCTGCAGGCGTGACGCGAGCGAATTCGGCGCGCGCCTGGACCGGGGCACCCTGGTCGTCGCAACCGTCGTCGTCTCGCTGGTTGCCGCCGCCGGGGCCGGCGTCTCGGCCGCCGCCGCGCTGCACGCCCTGGCCCGGGAACACCCGGCCCTGCGCGTCGGCATACACGACATACTGCACCGGCTCGCCACCGCGGACGAACGTCAGCACGGCGGCGGTCTCGTCGTGCCGGGTGCGAATCGCCTCCACGGCAAGAATATGGTGGTCGGGGAGTCGCATCGCCAACCGCCGGTACCCCTCCCATTGCGCCGCCTTCACGTCGCGGACTTCCTTCGATACGATCCACTCTCTGATCATGTGCAGGTTCTCCATGGTTCGCTCACTCGAACACGACGACCCCGGAGATCCAGGATCTATCGTGTAATCCCACTCGCTGCAGGCGCTCGTCGCGCACCGCGATCGCCGGATCGGCGCCGTGCATCACGCGGTCGCGGACGCCGGCAAAAAACTCGCGGGCGCCGAGATCCTGGACCGCATCGGGGCTCGCGATCACGGCGCGCGCGCCCGAGCGCAGGAACGCCTCGGGCAGGCCGATGCCGCCCTCGAGCGATCGGCTGCTGGTCGCCGCGTGGCACGCGCCGAGGATCACCAGCGGCGCCGCCGCGAGCTTGACGTGCTCGATGTCGTTCGCGGTCAGCTTGTAGGCTCCGTCGGGCTCGGGCGACAGCACCAGGTACGACGCCTCCGAGGCGTCGTTGGCGATGACCCCGTGGCTGTGGAGCTCGATCACCGCGGCGTCGCGCATCGCCTGGAGCACGCGCGCCGGCGTGGCGTCGGCGCCGCGCAGGACGACGCGGCCGGAGACGGCAGGCTCGTTGGCCTCGGCCGCGGCCTCGGGATCCGGCCCGAGCGGCGGCAGCTGGAGGTCGGGCGGCGGCTCGGGGTTGGCGACGACGAGCCGGCTGCCGGCCAGCGCGGGCGGCGCGGCGTCGCCCGGCACGCGCGACAGCACGAAGCTCCACGCCAGCGCGGGCGGCAGCAACCGGCCGGCACCGAGCGCCGGGGCGCGGGTCAGCACGGCCACGCGGTCGCAGCCGATCAGCCGGGCGGCGATCGCGGGCGGCACCAGGGTCCGGGCGTCGAGCTCGAGCGCGGGCGCGGCGAGCGCCGCGGTGTACTGACCGCCGACCGCGCCGGTGGCGTCGGCGAACGCGACCACGGCCTGCTGATCCTGCACCGCGATCGCGACGGCGCAGCGGTCCGGTGCCCGGACGCCGAGGGTCTCGCCGAGCAGGCGCAGGACCTGGGCGAACTCGGACGC
>DATBBB010000141.1:0-9178 GCA_036271215.1 Kofleriaceae bacterium
GATCGCGGCGCCGGCGACCAAGCTGGACTTCCTGCGCGAGATCGATGGCCACGTGCTGGCAGACGGTCAGCTGATGGGGACGTACCAGAGAACCACGACGCCGTGAGCGTGCGCGGCTGAGCACCATCGTACCGAGCGCCCAGGAGCTGGTGGTCGGCGGGGCGCCGTGACCCAGCTCGCCCGGTGCGCTCATCGGGGCTACGCGTCCGCGCACAGCATGTTCGGCTCGGTGAGCGCGGGCGCACATCGATCTATGGCATCGGGCGTGCCACTCCGAGGAGATCGCAAGGGCACATGGGATGCAGCGGGTCGGCTGGCTCCGGCTTGCGCTCCGTCATGGCTGCCCTGTTTCCACCGTGGACCAACACCGCGACCCATGTCGTGCTCGGCGCGCTTGGCGCGCTCGTGGCCGGTGCGCTGGCGGCGCCGATGGTGTGCGCGCGGATGCCCGACGCCACCGGGGTCGGCGATCCGGTGCTGCAGCCGATCGCGTTCGATCACCGGCACCACGTGCGCGATGACGGGATCGACTGCCTGTACTGCCATGAGGGCGCCGAGCGCTCGGCGTTCGCGGGCGTACCGGCGGCGGATCGCTGCATGGGCTGTCATGACCAGGTGTGGAATGACAGCCCGCTGATCGCGCCGCTGCGCGCCAGCGTCGAGACCGGCGCGGTGATCCACTGGCAGCGCGTCCACTCGCTGCCCGACTTCGTCTACTTCGATCACGCGGTCCACGTCACCCGGGGCATCGGCTGCGTGAGCTGTCACGGCCGGGTCGACGAGATGGCGGCGGTCTACCAGGTCGGCCGGCTCACGATGCGGTGGTGCCTCGACTGTCACCGCGATCCGGAGCCGCGGCTGCGGCCGCGCGATCAGATCACGAACTCGACGTGGCAACCGGATTCGCCGGGGCAAACCACCGCGCTCGCGCGCCAGTACGGCACGCGGCGGCTCACCCATTGCTCGACGTGCCACCGGTGATGCCGACCGACGGGTTCGACCTCGAGCACGGCGTGCGGCAGGAGGCGCTCGAGCGCGCGGTCGCGCGGGTCGGGCACGGCTGGCACGGGATCGCGGCGCTGGTCGAGCTCGCGGCGGCCAGCGCGTGGCCGGCCGAGCGGGCGGCGCACGAGGCCGCGCCCGACGATCCAGGCGCGGCACCCGGCGACCCGGCGCTGAGCCGGCGGTCGTTCTTGCAGCTCGCCGGATCCGGGGCCGCGGCGGTCGGGCTGGCGGCGTGCTCGTCGCGGCCGTCGCGCGAGATCCTGCCGTATGCCAGCCAGCCGCCCGAGCTGACCCCCGGCGTGCCGCTGCACTACGCGACCGCGCTGGTCGAGGACGGCTTCGCGACCGGCGTGCTGGTCGCGTCGCACGAGGGCCGGCCGACCAAGGTCGAGGGCAACCCCGATCACCCGGCGAGCCTCGGCGCGACCCGTGCGATCGAGCAGGCCGCGGTGCTGCAGCTGTTCGACCCCGAGCGCGCGCGGCTGATCACCGAGCGTGGCGCACCGGCGCCGTGGGCGGCGATCGAGGCGGTGCTCGACGCGGCGCGGGCGGCGCGCGGCGACGGCCTGCACCTGGTGCTCGAGCCGACCACGTCGCCGATCGCGATCGAGCTGATCCGGCGGGTGCGGGCGGCGCTGCCGGCGGCGGGCGTGACGTTCTGGTCGCCGTTCTCGCCGCGCGCCTCGCTCGCCGGCAATCGGCTGGCGTTCGGCCGGCCGCTGCAGACCCAGCTCGAGCTGCGCGCGGCCGACGTGATCGTCGCGCTCGACGCCGACCTGGTGGCGGAGCATCCGATGGCGCTCGCCTACGCGCGGCAGATCAGCGACCGCCGCCGCGTGGTCGACGGCGGCTCGGCGATGAGCCGGCTGTATGCGATCGAGGCCGGCTACACCGCGACCGGCGTGATCGCCGATCACCGGTTCTCCGTCCGCGGCTCGCAGATCGAGCGCGTCGCCGGCGAGCTGCTCGCGGCGGTGCTCGGGCGGCTGGGGCTGGCCGGGCCACCGCCGGCGCTCACCGCGCGGCTCGCGAGTGTTGCGCCGGCCGCCGAGCGTGCGCCGTGGATCGTCGCGATCGCCGCGGAGCTCACCGGTGCCCCCGGCCGCTCGGTGGTGGTCGCCGGCGAGCGCCAGCCGCTGGTGGTGCACGCGATCGCCGCCGCGATCAACGCGGCGCTCGGCAACCTCGGGCGCACGGTGGGCTACACCGAGCCGGTCGCGTTCGAGGCCGGGCAGCCGAGCCACGACCTCGCGGGCGTGGTGCGCGCGATCGATCGCGGCGCGGTGACCCGGCTGCTCGTGCTCGGCGGCAACCCGGTCTACACCGCGCCCCAGGGCGTGGCGCTGGCCGGCGCGATCGGCCGCGTGGCCGACAGCGTCTACCTCGGGCTGTACGACCACGAGACCGCGCGTGCGTGCCGCTACGCGGTGCCCGGGCTGCACGAGCTCGAGCAGTGGGGCGCCGCGCGCGCGTACGACGGGACGCTCACGCCGATCCAGCCGCTGATCGAGCCGCTGTTCGGTGGCCGCTCGGTCGCCGACGTCCTGCACCGGCTGCTCGACGATCCGCCGGCGGACGCGCGCGATCGGCTGGCCGCGGCCTGGTCGCGGCTGGTCCCCGATGCGCCACTCGAGGCCGCGCTCGGGCTCGGTGCGGTCCCCGGCACCGCCGCGCCGCACGTCGCCGTGGAACTCGCGTGGGGCGCGCTCGCGCCGGTGATCTCGGCGGCGGGGGCGCGGAGCCCGGCGCCGCTCGAGCTCGCGATCCGCCCGCACCCGTTCGTCCACGACGGCCGCTACACCAACAATCCGTGGCTGCTCGAGCTACCCGAGCCGATCACCAAGCTGACGTGGGACTGCGCGGCGCAGCTGTCGCCGGCCACCGCGGCTCGGCTCGGCGTGGCCGATGGCGATCTGCTCGCGCTGACCGTCGCCGGGCCGGGCGCGGCCGGTGGCGATACCGTGGTCGCCGCTGCGCTGGCGCCGACCGCGACGATCGAGCTGCCGGCGATCATCGTGCCGGGCCACGCCGACGACGCGATCACCGTGCACGCCGGGTTCGGCCGCGACGGCGGCGAGCACACCGCGCGCGGGATCGGCGCCAGCGCGTTCCGGCTGTGGCGGTCGGCGCTCGAGTTTCACCCCGCGATCACGGCGGTCGCGCGCGGCGATCGCCGGCCGCTCGCGATCACCCAGGCCGAGCTGTCCGACGAAGATCGGCCGCTCGCGCTGACCGGCACGCTCGCCGGGCTCGCCGGCCCGGCCGTGCGCGACGCGCTCGCCCACCACCGCGGCGCGCAGCCGTCGCTCTATGCCCGGCGGCCGCACGCGCCCGGCGCGCAGTGGGCGATGTCGATCGATCTGACGACGTGCACCGGCTGCTCGGCGTGCGTGATGGCGTGCGCCGCCGAGAACAACACGCCGGTGGTCGGCGCGCGCCAGGTCCGCAACGGCCGCGAGATGCACTGGCTGCGGATCGATCGCTACTACCGCGGCCCGGCCGACGCGCCCGTGCTCGCGGTGCAGCCGATGGCGTGCCAGCACTGCGAGCTCGCGCCGTGCGAGTACGTGTGCCCGGTCGAGGCCACGACCCACAGCCCCGACGGGCTCAACGAGATGACCTACAACCGCTGCATCGGGACGCGGTTCTGCTCGAACAACTGCCCGTACAAGGTCCGGCGGTTCAACTGGTTCGACTTCAAGGACCACCGCGGGCTGCGGATCGCCGCGCGCAACCCCGACGTCACCGTGCGCGACCGCGGTGTGATGGAGAAGTGCACGTACTGCGTGCAGCGGATCCGGCGCGCCGAGATCGACGCGCGGGTCGCGGACCGGCCGCTCGCCGGCAGCGACGTCCGCACGGCCTGCCAGCAGGTGTGCCCGACCCAGGCGATCGCGTTCGGCTCGCTCACCGAGGTGGACTCGCCGGTCGTCGAGCACCGCCGCCGGCCGCACAGCTACGCCGTGCTCCACGATCAGGGCACCGCGCCGCGCACCCAGTACCTCGCGCGGATCCGCAACCCGAACGGAGCGCTGCCGTGATGCCCGAGCCGATCGGGCCACGCGACCGCGGCGGCACGGCCGAGCGCACGGACGGCGCGCGGCCCGACGTGTTGCCCGACGTGTTGCCCGACGTGTTGATCGGCCGGCCGGATGACGCGGCCCTGTCCGCGCAACTGCTCGCGACGACGACGCGGCCGTTCACCCGCGGCTGGAAGCTCGGGTTCGCGATCTGCGGCGCGCTGACCCTGCTGCTGTTCGCGCTCGTGACGCTCACCGTGCTGCGCGGGATCGGCGTGTGGGGCAACAACATGCCGGTCGCGTGGGGTTTCGGGATCATCAACTTCGTGTGGTGGATCGGGATCGGCCACGCCGGGACCTTCATCTCGGCGATCCTGCTGTTGCTCGAGCAGCGCTGGCGGACCTCGATCAACCGGTTCACCGAGGGCATGACGCTGTTCGCGGTGATGCAGGCCGGGCTGTTTCCGCTGCTCCACCTCGGCCGGCCGTGGTTTGCGTACTGGCTGTTTCCCTACCCGAGCGTGATGGATACCTGGCCGCAGGTCCGCAGCGCGCTGCCGTGGGACGCCGCCGCGGTGACCACGTACTTCCTGGTCTCGGTGATGTTCTGGTATCTCGGGCTGATCCCCGATCTCGCGGCGCTGCGCGATCACGCGCCGACCCGGCCGCGCCGGATCGCCTATGGCATCTTCGCGCTCGGCTGGCGCGGCTCGGTCGAGCAATGGCGCCACCACAAGGTCGCCTACTTGCTGCTCGCCGGGCTCGCGACCCCGCTGGTGGTCTCGGTGCACTCGATCGTCAGCTTCGACTTTGCGAGCACCGGCCTGCCGGGCTGGCACTCGACGATCTTCCCGCCGTTCTTCGTCGCCGGCGCGATCCTGTCCGGGTTCGCGATGGTGCTGACCTTGATCATCCCGGCGCGCCGGGTGTTCCGGCTCGACAACGTGATCACGCTCCGCCACTTCGACGCCGCCGCGAAGCTGCTGCTGGTGATGAGCTGGATTGCCACGTATGCCTATGCGATCGAGTTATTCATGGCCTGGTACTCCGATGATCCGTACGAGGGTTATCAGCAGCTGGTCAATCGCCCGGGCGGCTGGTACGCGTGGGGCTACTGGCTGATGATCTTCTGTAATTGCGTCGTGACCCAGCTGCTGTGGTCGCGGCGGCTGCGGCGCAACCTGAAGCTGCTGTTCGTGATCGGCCTCTTGGTCAACCTCGGGATGTGGCTCGAGCGGTTCGAGATCATCGTCGTGTCGCTGTCGCGCGACTTCCTGCCGTCGGCGTGGCACCTGTTCGTGCCGACCTGGGTCGACCTCGGCATCCTCACCGGCACGCTCGGGTTCTTCGGCCTGTTGTTCCTCGGCTTCCTGCGGCTGGTGCCGTTCGTGCCGGTCGCCGAGCTGAAGCAGCTGCGCGCCGAGCTCGCGCACGAGGAGGCGGCATGACCGCGCTCGCGCCACCGGCGATGATGGCGGAGTTCGCGTCGGGGCCGGCGCTGCTCGGCGGGATCCGCGCGCTGCGCGACGGCGGCGTGTCGCGGTTCGAGGCGTTCACCCCGTACGAGGTCGCCGGGCTCGACGAGCTGCTCGGCACCCGGCGGTCGCGGCTGGGCTGGATCGTGCTCGCGGCCGGCCTGGTGGGAGGCGGCGCGGCGTACCTCTTGCAATGGTGGATCAACGTGATCGACTACCCGCTCGACATTGGCGGCCGGCCGGATCACTCGGCGCCGGCGTTCATTCCGATCACGTTCGAGATGATGGTGCTGTTCGCCGCGGCGGCGGCGCTGATCAGCGCGCTCGCGCTCGGCGGCCTGCCGCGGCTGTGGCACCCGGTGTTCGAGGTCGAGGGCTTCGAGCGCGCGACGATCGATCGGTTCTGGCTCGCGGTCGGGGCGGGCGACTCGGCGCTCGATCGTCCGCGTCACACCGCGGTGCTCGAGGCGGCCGGCGCGCTGCGCGTGGTCTGGTCGCGCGCTGCGGCGGTGGAGCGGGGCGGGGCGGCACCGGGAGCCGCGCCGTGATCGACCGCGACCAGCTCACGCGGTTCGCGGTGCGCCGCGCGGCCCGGGTGGTGCTCTGCATCGCGCTGGTCGCCGGCCTGGTCGCCGCGCTGCCCGGCTGCGACAACGGCGACGCGACCCCCGACTGGTCGCGGATGATCGCGCAGCCCCGGCTCGCGCCGTACGGCACGACCGAGCTGTTCGCCGACGGTCGCGCGATGCGGCCGCTGCCCGCCGGCACGGTGCCGCGCGAGCAGGTAGCTGACCCCGCGCGCCGCACCGGCCGCACCGCGGACGGCGCCGAGCTCGAGGCCGTGCCGCTGCCGGTGACCCGCGCGCTGCTCGATCGCGGCCGGGCGCGGTTCGCGATCGCGTGCGCGCCGTGCCACGGCATCGCCGGTGATGGCGACAGCGTCGTCGCCCACAACATGCAGCGCCGCCGACCCCCGGCGCTGTACGAGCCGCGGATCGCGGCGCTGACCCCGGGCGCGATGTACCGCGTCATCGTCGATGGCTACGGCGTGATGCCGTCGTACGCCAGCCTGCTCGTCACCGACGATCGCTGGGCGATCGTCGCCTACGTCCGGACGCTCGCGTGGTCGTGGACCGCCAGGCTCGATGCGCTGCCCGCGGCGCTGCGCGCCGAGGTGGCGCGGAGGCTGCTGTGACCCGGCGCGGGCTGATCGCGAGCGCGGCGGGGATCGGTGGGCTCGGCGCGGTCGCGACCGCGATCGGGTTCGCCGTGGCGCCGGCGCAGGCCGCGTTCTCGTACCTCACGGCGTGGACGTTCGCGCTGTCGATCGCGGTCGGCGCGCTGATCTTCTTGATGATCGGCCACGCCGTCGGCGCGCGGTGGACGATCGTGCTCCAGCGCTTCACCGAGGCGGTGGTCGGCAGCCTGCCGGTGCTCGCGGTGCTGTTCGTCCCGATCGCGTGGTCGGCGCGCGCGCTGTATCCGTGGGTCGCGCCGTCGCCCGCGCTCGGGCCCGACGCGCTCGCCAGGCTCGCCCACAAGGCGCCGTACCTGAACCTCAGCTTCTGGACCGTGCGCGCCGCGATCTTCCTCGGGATCTGGATCGCGATCGGCGAGCTGCTCGCGCGGTGGAGCGCGCCATTCCCGGCGTGGCCGGCGCGGCCGGCGCGGGTGCTGTCGGCCGCCGGGCTGCCGGCGATCGGCTTGACCCTGACGTTCGCCGCGTTCGACTGGCTGATGTCGCTCACGCCGCAGTGGTACTCGACGATCTTCGGCCTGGTGTACTTCGCCGGTGGCTTCGTCGCCGCGCTGGCGCTGATCGCGGTGATCGCGAACGCCGCGCGCCGCGTCCCGGAGGTCGCGACCCGGGTTCGCGCCAGCCACACCGGCGCGCTCGGCCGGCTGATGTTCGCGTTCCTCGTGTTCTGGGCGTACATGGAGCTGTCGCAGGGCCTGATCATCTGGATCGCGAACAAGCCCGACGAGGTGCCGTGGTACGTCGCGCGCGGCGCCGGCCAGTGGGGCGGGGTGTTCACCGTGCTCGTCGTCGGCCACTTCGTGCTGCCGTGCATGGTGCTGCTATCCCGGCCGCTCAAGCGCCGGCCGGTGCTGCTCGCGATCGCCGGCGCGTGGCTGGTCGCCATGCACTACCTCGACGTGTACTGGCTGGTGATGCCGGCGCTGCACCGCGCGCTCGCGGTCCACTGGCTCGATCTCGCGGCGCCGTGCGCGGTGCTCGGCATCGCGACGGCCATCGCCGCGGCGCGGACCCGGACCCGCGTCGCGATCGCCACCGACGATCCACGGGTCGCGGCCGCGGTCGGCTACGAGGGGTCATGACCGAGCCGGTGCCGCCCCAGGACGCCGAGCGCGTGCGGACCGGCGTGGTCTGGCTGGTGGGCCTGGCCGTGATCGCGATCGGCGCGGTGCTGGTCGCGCTGTCCTGGTGGTTCGTCGTGCCCGCGGTCGGCGCGCGTGCGGCGGTGCCATCGCCGCTCGAGCACGGCCTGTTCGATCGGGCGACGGGGGCGCGCGATGCCCGCGCGGCCGGTGCGCACCGGCTCGAGCGCTACGAGTGGATCGATCGGCGGGCCGGCGTGGTCCACATCCCGATCGATCGCGCGATCGACGCGGTGGTCGCCGATCCGTCGCTGATCCGCGCGCCGGGTGCGGCGGCGCCGGTAGCGGCGGGCTCGACGGCGCCGGCAGCGGCGAGTGTCGGCGATGCGGGCACCCGCACCAGCCTCGGGGAGACCGGCAAGTGATCCGCGCGGCCCTGGCCCGACGAAGCTCCCGGGCGACGAGCCATGGCGTGATCCTCGGCGCGCGCGCGCTGGTGGTGGGCGGCCCCGTCACGGCGGCGACGCGGGAGGCGGCCCGGTGATCGTGCGCGGTCGAGCCGTTGCCGATGCGGCGCGGGCGGCGCGGCGCGTGCGGATCACCGGCGTCGCGATCCTCGGCGTCGGCCTCGCGCTGGCGGCGCTCGCGCGGACGCCCGCCTCCGCGGCGACCGATCCGTCATCGGGCACCGCGACCGGCGTCGAGCGTGGCCCGGCGGCCACACCGCCGGCACCGCCGGGCTCGCCGGCGTGGGCCGAGACCGCCGACGTGACCGAGCACCTCGGCGCCCGGCTGCCGCGCGACCTGGTGTTCGCCGACGCGCAGGGCCAGCGGGTCATGCTCGGCTCGCTGTTCGACGGCGAGCATCCCGTGCTGCTGGTGCTCGCCTACTACGAGTGTCCGCAGCTGTGCAGCCTGGTGATCGACAGCGCGGTCGCCGCGATGCAGGCGCTCGACCATCAGGGCTGGCAGCTCGGCCGCCAGTATCGGGTCGCGACGATCAGCTTCGACGCCACCGAGCGGATCGATCAGGCGGCGCGCAAGCAAGCTAGCGTGCTCGCCATGCTCGGTAGCGGCGGCAGCAGTCGGGTCGGTGGCGATGGCGGTAGCGGCGGCAGCAGTCGCGTCGGTGGCAGGGGCGCGGCTGACTGGCCGTTCTGGGTCGGCGGCGAGGCCAGCGTGCGCGCGTTGACCGGTGCGCTCGGCTTCCAGTTCCTGCGCGATCCGCGCACCGGCGCGCTGGCCCACCCCGCGGTCAGCTTCGTGCTCACCCCCGACGGCACGATCGCGCGCTACCTCTACGGCACCGACTACCCGGCGCGCGATCTCAAGCTCGCG
>DATBBB010000142.1:0-8272 GCA_036271215.1 Kofleriaceae bacterium
CAAGAGCCTCAACGCGGTTGCCACGGAGGCACTCGCGCGGGGATTGAGCCTCGAAGCCCACCCCGTGAAGCGCCGCGACCTGCGAACGATCGCCGGGGGCTGGGTGCGCGATCGCGATGTCGAGCAGGCGCTCGATGAGCAACGCGTCATCGAGCGACACCAACCCTACCGCGATCTCTGCGCCGGCAAGAAAGCCGTGGTCCAGCGGCTACGGCGTGCCAGGTGTGGCGAGCCGTGACAGAGCTTGCTGCAGCGGACCGCACGCCCGCGCGGCTTCGATCGAAGCGGTGAACGACTTGCCGAGCTGGTAAACGCGATCTGCCGGGTAGCCTGTCCTGGTGAGCTCGACGTTGTGGTCCTTGGCCAGCGGGAACACGGCCCGCCCGCACGCAGCGGATCAGCTCATCGGGAGTTGGCGAGAACGTCAGGTGCTGCGTCGGAAGCCCAGGGGACAGCAGCTGACACATCCGCCGAAACAGGTGGCGGAGCGCGTCGTAGGCGGTGCGCGAGCTGTCCTCGTTCATGATGAGGATGCTGACGCCCATGGCCTACCACCAGCCCTTGGTCCGCAGGATGTCGCTGACATGCTGGATGCCGGTCTTGTATAGCCGGTAGAACTCCTCGCCGACGCGCGGTTCGAGGTTCTCCCAGATGAACCCGATCTCCGGATCCCATGTGCAGGTGACGAATCGCTCCGAGACCTCAGCCTCGGTCTCGAATACCAAGAAGTCCAGGAGCAACGGATTCTGCGTCGTATAGAACATCTGGCGACCTTCACAGGCAGGCCCCAGGCAGTATTCGATCCAGGCGTGATGCATTCCGTTGACGAGCTCGTCCGCAACTCCAATGTGAGAGTTGCACGCCAGATAATATAGGTAGGACAGGAGTCGCTTCTGACCAAAGCTCAGGCTGGCATGCAAGATCCGGTCGCTGCCGATATCGAACATGAAGCGAAGTGACTTGAGCTTGTAGCTTGTGGCGTCTTGCGAGGTATGCCGCGAATCGATCGGCGCAATCGCGGTCGCGCCGGATCGAACGGGAACCGGTGAGTGCCTCCTTTAATGAGGAATTGGCCTGAGAGGGGATTGACAACCACGATCTCGAGCGTCAGGTAGGACGAACTTTCTTCGGTGAGAGACCTGAAGTAGTCCAGCCCTTCGTCGTACCGGAGCAGCGTGTCTTGCAGCTCCATCAAGTCGAGCGCAATCTGAGCCACGGGGTGATTGTCCCGAGTCTCTGGCGCAGAGTTAGTGAGCAGGGCTGCGAGCTTCCATAGTGCGAGAGGCAGGCTGTACTGGGCTGGAGCGCGATAGGGCGTACATAGCGCTTCCTCGCCTTGATAGAGCTCGACAAGCCCGTCTGTGATGATTGCCGTATACTCCCGAGGTGGAGATGCCAGTGCGATCTGGAAGCGCAGCTGTAGGAGCTCGGACGTGGGCAGGCGCCGTTCGAGATCGGTCGTCGGTTTGATGCCATCGAACTCCGACTTCGAGCCGGGGGTCCCCGTCATGTGCAGCGCAGCTGTGATGCCTGAAGCCCACGAGAACGTGGCCGAGACGTCGAATGGTTCGTCGCCTGAAAATGCACTCGCGTCCGCCGTGCACAGCGCCACCAGGTAGCGCAGCAGCGTGGTCTTGCCGGTCCCGTTCTTGCCGAGTAGCACGGCGCCAGCCTCGGAAAACGTCAGGCGTGTTCCCGGGCGAACGTGCTTGAGCTTCGTGAATTCAACCGAAGCGAGGCGGACCATGCCGGCACATTACCGCTGCTTGGATCGGGGTGCTATCGAGCCAGCCGCTTGCCAGCGTCGGAGCGATGGGCAAGTGGTGCAGCTCGGGGAGCCGCCGGGTGCGCGGTCGCGCTCAGCGGGTCGAGGCCACGGGCGTGAGGTTGGTGACGTCGGGGCCGCTGGCGCACGACTCGCGCAGCTTCGCGGTGAAGCTCTGGAAGAACGGCTGGGTCTGCAGCGAGGCCGCGGCGTCGGGCCGGAAGTGGCCGACGTGGACGAAGTGCCGCGGGTCCTTGGCGTCGCGGTACGACGTGTAGTCGGTGGCCTGGTCGTGGGCGCGCATCCCGGCGACGAACTCGCCGATCGACGCGGCGAGCTGGTCGAGGTTGATGTCGTCGCGGACCCGGTATTCGATGCGGACGTGGCGTTGTTCGGTCATGCCGGCAAGACGAGCGAGCCCCTCGAAAGGATGCGCGGCCCCGCGCACGATTCGATAACCCGGCGATATTTCACGGATCCACAGCGCCCAACCGGCGGTCCGGCGGTAAGCTGAGGGGGCTATGTCCGAGCACGCAGCGTTCGAAGCGGCGGTCGCACTGCACCGCGCGGAGCTGCATGTGCATTGCTACCGGATGCTCGGCTCGGTGTACGACGCCGACGATGCGCTGAACGATGCGCTGAACGACGCACTGAACGACGCACCGGACGACGCGCTGCTCGGGGCGGCGCGCGAGCTCGCCGGCGTCGAGGGCGGCGGCGAGCTGCGCGCGTGGCTGTACAAGATCACGACCCAGGCGTGCCTGTTGCGGATCGCGCAGCGGCCGCGGCGGCTACGCCCGCAGGACCACGCGCCGGCCGCGTCGCCCGAGCTGCCGGTCGCCGCGCCGATCGAGGGCCCGATGTGGATCGAGCCGTACCCCGAGGATCCGGAGGCCCAGGTCGCGCAGCGCGAGCACGTCGAGCTCGCGTTCGTGGCCGCGCTGCAGCACCTGCCGGCGATCCAGCGCGCCGTGCTGGTGCTCGGCGACGTGCTCGGTGACGCCGCGCGCGAGATCGCGGAGCTGCTCGACACCACGGTCGGCTCGGTCAACAGCGCCCTGCCGCGCGCCCGCAAGAAGCTCGAGCCGCGCGTGCCCTCGGTGAGCCAGCAGGCCACGCTGCGCGAGCTCGGCGAGGCCGGCCAGCGCGAGTTGGTCGCCGCGTTCGTGGCCGCGTGGGAGCGCCGCGACGTCGAGGCGCTGCTCGAGCTGCTGACCCCCGACGTGCGGTTCTCGATGCCGCCGATCCCGAGCTGGTTCGACGGTCGCGACGCGGTCGGCCGGTTCTTCGCCGAGCAGGTGTTCGCGACCGCGTGGCGGCTGGTGCCGATGCGCGCGAGCGGCCAGCTGGCGTTCGCGTGCTATCAGGGGCCGGACTTCCGGCTCGGCGCGCTTCAGGTGATCACCGTGCGCGGGGCGGCGATCTGCGAGCTGACCGGGTTCCTCGATCCGGCGGTCCACACCCGGTTCGGCCTGGCGCTGCAGATCGGCCGATGAGCGTCACCCGCGGGTGACGCGGCGCGGGGTCCAACTCATCCAGGCGCGGGGACATCGGCGGTTGTTCCCGCGCTTACCGACGTGGGCAGGCGGGTTACATTTTGACGTCGACCCGACGTCGGGCATCGCGCGACTTCCGATCGGGGAATGCGCCATCGCACACTGGGAGGGCCAGCGCCGCCAGCCACCGAGTCCTGGGCGGACCTCGCTCGTACATGCCGTTGCGCGCCGCGCGCCAGCCAGGAGTCCGCTCTGCTCACCCACAAGATCCGCTTCCTGCTGGCCGTGCTCTCGGTGGTGGCGCTGGTCGCCACGTTCGGGATCGTGTCGCGCTATCCGGATCTGAACCGCAAGTCGGCGATGGCCGAGCACCACACGGTCGGCGACACGATGTCGATGTGGCCGATCCTCAAGGTCAAGCCCGACGATCCGACGTGGAAGCAGATCGCGTTCACCTCGGTGAACTGGGCCAACGACAACAAGAAGGGCATGGCGTTCGGCATCGCGCTCGCGGCGCTACTGTCGCTGTGCCTGAGCTACTGGCAGCTCAACCCCCGCGGCCGGATGCGCAGCGCGTTCTACGGCATGATGCTCGGCACGCCGCTCGGGGTGTGCGTCAACTGCGCGGCGCCGGTGTTCAAGGGCGCGCTGCGGTCGCGCCGGATCGAGATGGCGCTGGCGCTGATGTTCGCGTCGCCGACGCTCAACATCGTCGTCTTGATGATGGCGTTCTCGCTGTTGCCGCTCTACATGGCGGTGACCAAGCTGGTGTTCAACCTCGCGGTGATCCTGATCGGCGTACCGATCCTGGCCCGCTGGCTCGACAAGGCGCCGATCAAGGATCTGCAGAAGCTCGAGGACCGGCTGGCGAGCGAGAGCTGCGCGGTGCGGGTCGACGAGTCGTTCGGCGCCGCGCTGGTCGGCGTGGTCAAGGACCTCTGGACCCAGCTGCGCTGGATCGTCGTGCGCACCGTGCCATTGATGCTGGTCGCCGGCGTGCTCGGCGCGACGCTCAGCCACCTGGTGCCGCTCGACGCGCTGCACGGCCAGGGCGGTATGCTCGCGGTGCTGATCGCGCTCACGGTCGGCCTGATCCTGCCGGTGCCGATGGCGTTCGACGTGGTGCTCACCAACGCGCTGTATGCCGCGGGGCTGCCGCCCAACGTCGCGATGGTGCTGCTGCTCAGCCTGGGGATCTACAGCCTGTACTCGTTCATGATCACCTGGCAGAGCGCGTCGCGCCGGTGGGCGATCTGCATCGCCGCCGGACTGTGGCTCGCGATCATCCCGATCGGCCTGATCGCGCCGCGCCTGCACCAGGTGTTCTACATGGACCGCAACCTCGACGACTACCGCGCGATGACCGCGCAGTCGGAGCATCCATCGGGGGCGCCGGCCGCACCCGCGGCGCCGGCCGCACACGGCGCACCGCCGGCGCCGGCCGCCAGCGCAAGCCTGCCGGCCTCGGAGCTGGTCACGGTCGGCGACGTCACCTTGCGGCGCACGCCGTTCTTCCCCCGGCGCGGCGGGTCCGGCAAGTTCGTCCAGCACGAGGGCCCCGAGCTCGGGCTCGACCACGGCTTCATGTACATGATGCGCGACTACCCCGATCCGTTCTGGATCGGGCGCGGCACCGCGGCCGGCGACTTCGACAAGGACGGCTGGGAGGACGTCGCGTTCGGCTCCGATCACGGTCCGGTGCTCTACCGCAACCTCGGCGGCCGGTTCGCGGAGGTCCCGCTCGACATCCCGGCGCTCAAGGACGCGCGGGTCTACGGCGTGGCGTTCGTCGATCTCGACGGCGACACCTGGCCCGATCTGTTCGTCACGACGTTTCACCGCGGCAACTTCTGGATCCGCAACCTCGGCGGCACGTTCGCGACCGAGGCGCTGCCGGTGCCCAACGGCGACGGCGTGCTCACCGTCAGCCCGACGTTCGCCGACCTCGACGGCGACGGCCGGATCGACATCTTCAACGGCACCATGGCGCTCGGCGTGATCACCGGGTCGCGGTCCTACGGCCCGGGCCGGCGCAACGGCATCACGTGGAACCGGCCGGGCGGGTTCGCGTACGAGCCGATGGCCGACGAGGATGACGGCGAGACCATGGCGTCGCTTGTCAGCGACATCAACGGCGACGGCTTCCTCGATCTCTACGAGAGCAAGGACTTCGTGGTGCCGGACAACCTGTACTTCGGAGGCAAGACCGGCCTGACGCGGCTCAAGGCGCCCGGCATCCTCGGGTTCGCCACGCCGGTGTACTCGATGTCGGCCGACACCGGTGACGTCAACAACGACCTGCGGATGGACCTCCTGGTCACCGGCACGCTGGCGACCAAGCAGGACCTCGGCGACCAGCCGATCGACGGCGTCGCGGCCACCGAGTACAAGACGGCCAAGGACGAGGTCGTGTACTGCGACCGGATCAAGGACGCCGCGTACGCCGGCGCCGGCGAGCCCGCCGGCCGCGACAAGCCCGCTGGTCGCGACGAACCCGCCGGCCGCGCTCCCGGTGGCGCAGGGCATCGCGTACGGCGACCCGTGGGTCCCGCCGCCGCGGCCCACCATCCCGCCGGACTGGATCGAGCACCGCGCGGTCCAGCCGCACCCCAGCATCGCCTACGCGTGGGTCGAGATCCTGCTCGAGGCCACCGAGCGCGACATCCATCGCGTGCACGCGCCGCGCCCGACGATCATCGCGCGCCAGATGGTGGTGCCGCTGACCGCGATGTACGACGCGTGGGCCGCCTACGACGCCCGGGCGGTCGGCACCCGGCTCGGCGGCAAGCTGCGCCGGCCGCCGCGCGAGCGCACCCCGGCGAACCGCGCCAAGGCGTTGTCGTACGCGATGTACCGCGGCCTCGCCGGGATCTTCACCGACGACCAGCCGTGGCTCGCCGACCAGATGCGCAAGCAGGGCTACGACCCCGCCGACGCGTCGACCGACGTCACCACGCCGCAGGGCATCGGCAACGTCGCCGCGGCCGCCGTGCTCGCGTACCGCCGCCACGACGGCTCGAACCAGTTCGGCGACGAGCCGGGCTCGGATGGCCAGCCGTACTCGGACTTCACGTACTACGAGCCGCGCAACCCGGTCGATCGGATCAAGGATCCCGATCGCTGGCAGCAGATCCCGTTCGAGGACAGCAAGGGCGGCGTGACCCGGCCCAACTTCCTGACCCCGCACTGGTACCGCGTCAAGCCGTTCGCGCTCGAGCGCGGCGATCAGTTCCGCTCGCCGCCGCAGCCCCGGGTCGGCAGCGCCCAGCTCCGGCAGGAGGTCGCCGAGGTCGTCGCGTACAACGGCAGCCTGTCGCTCGAGCAGAAGGCGATCGTCGAGTTCATGCGCGACGGCCCGCGCTCGACCGGCCAGTCCGGCCACTGGCTGAAGTTCGCCGAGGACGTCTCGCGCCGCGACCACTACGGCGTCGATCAGGACGTCAAGCTGTTCTTCGCGGTCGGCAACACCGGGCTCGACGCGTTCATCGCCGCGTGGGACGTCAAGCGGTTCTACGACTCGGCGCGGCCGTACTCGCTGGTCCGGTTCGTCGGCCAGCTGTTCGGCGGCCAGTCGGTGCGCGGCTACCTCGGGCCCGGCAAGGGGTTCGGGACGATCCCGGCGACCCAGTGGCACCCGTACTCGCCGGGCTCGTTCGTGACCCCACCGTTCCCCGGCTACGTGTCCGGCCACAGCACCGTGAGCGCCGCCTGCGCCAAGCTGCTCGAGCTGTTCACCGGCAGCGATCGGCTCGGCGTCTATTACCGGCACGTCGTCGGGTCGGCGACCGAGCCCGACGCCACGGTCGCGCAGATGCAGGCGGTGGACGGCGTGCCACCGGTCGGCCTGGGCGACGACAAGACCGTCGTCCTGATGATGCCGACGCTGAGCGGCACGGCGGAGATGGCGGGGCTGTCGCGGATCATGGGCGGCTACCACATCCAGAGCGACAACATCGAAGGGCTCAAGCTCGGTCGCGCGGTCGCCCAGTACGGGTGGGGCAAGTACCAGGCGTACTTCGACGGCACCGCGCGGGTCGCCGAGTAGCCGCTGGGCGCCGCCGGGCCCCACCGAGGAAACGCTGAGGGCCGGCTGATACATCGGTGTTACGAGCGCGCGGTTCGGAGGGAAGATTTGGGGCGAGGGCTGGGACGTTGAGCCCTCGTCCCCTCAGCGCGATTTCAGGCGATGTACACTTTGGGAGTCTCAACTCCTGATAAGTGCGCAACTTGGATTCGAAGTCTGAGTGGCACCCGTGTTGAATAGACCTACATGTGATGATCAAGCGCGTTCGCAGTCTCGTGGTTGGGTTCACCATGCTGGCGTCGGCCTGCGTCGGTGGCATGCCGGATCCCGGCACCGGTAGCGGCAGCGGGAGCGATCCCGGCGGCGGCAGCGATCCGGGCAGCGGCAGCGGTAGCGGCAGCGGCAGCGCCGACGAGAACTCGATCGTCGATCCGCTGTCGCCGTTGCTCGGGTTCAAGACCGGCCAGGCGCAGCACGACGCGCTGTGCGCCCGCAACCTCGGCGACGCCGTCGCCAAGGCGTTCTGCGCCTCGACGACCCAGCCCGCGCTCGACAGCTTGATCGCGGTCCAGAAGCTGGTCGGGCTCGACTTCAAGACCGGCAACACCGCCAACGCCAAGAACGGCAACCCGGGGTTCGTGCTGACCGGCCACTCGACCTCGCTGGTCACCCGGTTCACCTCGGCGATCAACCCGCGCGTCATCCTGTTCACGCCGCCGAGCTCGACCGGCCGCGTCAACAACCCCAAGGCGCTGGCGAGCTTCACCGCGATGGGCTTCGTGCGCGGCGAGCAGTTCGTCGAGATGGTCTCGAACGACCCGACCGCCAACGGCGGCAAGGGCGATCTCAACTTCTTCCTGCTGCGGTTCAACCAGGCGTGCAACACCTCGGCGGCCGGCTGCTCGGTCGATGACCTGTTGACCCCGAAGGTCGAGGCCAACATCACCGACTACTCGCTGTACAGCGAGGCCGACCTGTCGAACACCA
>DATBBB010000143.1:0-16041 GCA_036271215.1 Kofleriaceae bacterium
GGTCAACGACTGCGAGCACCGCAACCGGGTCGAGGGCTCGGTCGCGTTCGTGCCGTCGGTGTTCGGCGCCGCGGCGGCGTCGCTCGCGGTCAAGCTGCTGTGCGGGCTGCCGCTGCCCAAGCCGGGGATCGACGCCAGCGCGCCCAGGCCGCGGCGCCCCAACCGGCTCGCGCCGCTGCCGCCAAGCTGATGGCGCGCGCCCGGCGGCAGGCCGGACCTCGCCGGGCGAGCCGCGTGCGCGCCGCGGTCATCGGCCCGTGGGCCGCGCCGCCGGTGCTTGTCCCGGTGCTCGTTCCGGTGCTCGTCGCGGTGGCCCTGGCCGCGTGCGGGGCGCCGCCGGCGCCACCGCCACCGCCCGGCTCGCCCGAGGCCCTGGTGGCGTCCCTCGCGACCGTGATCGACGGCGACGCGGCCGCGCGCGACCGCGCGGTGGCCGGCTGGCAGCTCGACGAGGCGCTGTGGAACCGCACGGTGATCGCGGCGTACCGCCCGCTCTATGCCGACTACGCGCGCGCGTTTGCCGCCGAGGCCCCGGCGATCGCGGCGCAGCTCGCGGCGCGGCGCGGCTCCGGCGAGATCACCGCGCGCCGCCATTATGCCGGCGATCCGCGGCTGACCCTGGCCGAGGCCCGCGATCGCTGGGCGCTGCCGGTGCTGTTCCCGAGCCTGGTCGCCGAGACCGGTGGCGCGCCTGCCGGTGTTCCTGCCGGTGTTCCTGCCGGTGTTCCGATCGACGCGGTGTTCATCGCCGACGGTGAGCGCTGGCGCGCGCTGATCGGCCTCGACACCGCGGTGCATGCCCGGGTCGCGGCGCTCGATCCGGCGTGCGCCGATCGGCTCGCGCTCGTCGGTCCACCCGGCCATTGCACCGATGTGGGCGCCGCGGTCGTCGCGGCGGCACTCCGGATCGATCGCGCCGAGCTGGCGCATGTCTGCCGATTGGCGGAGTCGCTCTGTGGTAAGGAATCGCCATGATCACCAAGGGCCAGAAGATCCCGTCCGTCACCATCAAGCAGGTCAACGCGGAAGGCATCGCCGATGCCGATCCGGCTGCGCTGTTCGCCGGCAAGAAGGTCATCATGTTCTCGCTGCCCGGCGCGTTCACGCCGACCTGCTCGCAGCAGCACCTGCCGGGCTACGTCCAGAAGCTCGGTGAGCTCAAGGCCGCCGGCGTCGACCTCGTCGCGTGCCTGTCGGTCAACGACGCGTTTGTGATGAAGGCGTGGGCCGAGCAGCACGACGCGATCGGCAAGATCGTGATGCTCGCCGACGGCAGCGCCGACTTCACCAAGGCGCTCGGCATCGAGCTCGATCTGACCTCGCGAGGCCTGGGCGTCCGGGCCAACCGCGGCGTGTTCACGATCGACAACGGCGTGGTCACGTCGGTCGAGATGGAAGCGCCCGGCAAGTTCGAGGTCTCGGGCGCCGACGCGTGCCTGATCGGCCTCAAGAAGTAAGCGCGTGCGGCCCGGTGCCGCCGCGTTGGTGCTAGCGTTGGGGCGCGTGGCGCCGCCGCTGTTTCATCGCATCCTGATCGCCAACCGTGGCGAGGTCGCCGTCCGCGTCGCGCGAGCCTGCGACCAGCTCGGCATCGTGCCGGTGTTCGCCGCCAGCGAGGCCGACGCCGGCGCTCCATACCTGCACGGCCGCGAGGTTGTCGTGCTCGGCCCCGGCCGCGCCGCCCACAGCTATCTCGATGTCGAGCGCGTGGTCCAGGCCGCGGTGCAATCGCACGCCAGCGCGCTGCACCCCGGCTGGGGCTTCCTCTCGGAGAACCCGCTGCTCGCGACCCTGTGCGCGCAGCACGGCGTGACCTTCATCGGTCCGCCGCCGCAGGTCACCGCGCTGATGGGCTCGAAGACCCGCGCCAAGGCCGCGATGCGCGCTGCCGGCCTCGAGGTCATCCCCGGCAGCGACGGCGTGCTCGCCTCGGCCGAGGACGCCCGCCAGTCCGCCGCGCGCGTCGGGTTCCCGGTGCTGTTCAAGGCCGAGAACGGCGGCGGCGGCCGCGGCATGCGGATCGCCCGCGCGGCCGC
The DNA here is from genome assembly GCA_036271215.1 of Kofleriaceae bacterium. Classification (GTDB taxonomy): domain Bacteria; phylum Myxococcota_A; class Polyangia; order Haliangiales; family Haliangiaceae; genus JABFXX01. The sequence goes on from DATBBB010000143.1 coordinate 2,037, forward strand.
GGAGGTCGACACCGCCTACGCCGAGGCCCAGGCCGAGGCCCGCGCCGCGTTCGGCGGCGACCGGGTCTACCTCGAGAAGCTCGTCGAGGGCGGCCGCCACGTCGAGATCCAGATCTTCGCCGACAAGTACGGCCGCGCGGTCCACCTCGGCGAGCGCGACTGCACCGTGCAGCGCAACCACCAGAAGCTGATCGAGGAGAGCCCGTCGCCCGCGATCGGCGCCGACCTGCGGGCTGCGACCTGCACCGCCGCCGCTCGCGCCGCCGCCGCGGTCGGCTACGTCGGCGCCGGCACCATGGAGCTCCTGCTCGACGGCGACGTGCTGCGGTTCATGGAGATGAACTGCCGCCTGCAGGTCGAGCACACGGTCAGCGAGGAGCGCAGCGGCAAGGACCTCGTGATCGCCCAGATCGAGGCCGCCGCCGGCCGCCCGCTCGCCTGGCGCCAGGCTGACCTCGCGCTCACCGGCCATGTCATCGAGTGCCGGATCAACGCCGAGGATCCCGCCCACGGGTTCCAGCCGGCCCCCGGCACCGTCACCACCTGGCGCCCGCCGTCGGGCGACGGCATCCGCGTCGACACCCACGTCACCGCCGGCTACGTCGTCCCGCCGTTCTACGACTCGCTGCTCGCCAAGCTCATCGTCCGCGCGCCGGACCGCGACGCCGCGATCGCCAGGATGCTCGCCGCGCTCTCGGCCTTCGAGGTCGCCGGCGTCCCCACCACGATCCCGATGCACCTGGCGATCCTCGCCAGCGACGCGTTCCGCACCCACCGCTACGACACCCGCTCGATCCCGGGTTGGCCGGCATCCTGACCGCCAGGTCATTGTTTTGTTTATGATTTACCTTTTCAGCTCGTTTAATCATCGCGGATCGATAGGTTAAACCTTCCGATTTACGTGATTTGACCTGCCGTTCCAGCCGGCTTATCCTTCCAAAATGTTGGATCGTGGCTCGCTCGAAGACGCGCTCACCGCCGTGGGCGACCTGCTCGCCGACCGCGGGCACGCCATCGAGGTGGTCGCGATCGGCGGTGGCAGCCTCTTGCTGTACGGCGGGCTCGCCGTGCGGCTCGCGAGCCGATACGACCAGGTGTGCTTCAAGCTCTACGCGGCCGCCGACAACTCGCCGCGCAGCAAGCACTTCGCGGATCTCAAGGAGCTCGCGCCGTCCGCGGACGAGCTCCGGCGCGCGGCGCGCTGGACGATCACCCACGACCCGTCCGAGGGCTTCCACATGATGCTGAGCCAGGTGCTGGCCGCGCTCGGCGTGGAGTGGAACGATGCGTAGCGAGCTGGCGAGCGCCGCGCTGCGGATCGCGTGGAGCCAGTGGACCGCCCTCGGCGTCTCGGGGACGGTCGCGTTGCCGGACCACGCGGTCGATCTCGAAGCGCTGATCGCGCTCACGCCGGTGCTACGGCACGAAGATCCTCGGCTGTACGACGAGGCGCGCGACTGGTGCGTCTCCCAGTCGCAGCGCCTGATCTCGCTCTCGAGGCTCCGCCGCCTGCGAGCCCAGCTGCCCGAGGCCGCCTGCGATGCATACGACGACTTCGCCGCGACGGTGAATGCGACCGCGAAGCCGACAACGCCATGGCCCACGAGCCGCTCGGCGACCAAGCTCGTCACGAGCGGCAAGTCGCAACCGGCGGACCTCTCGCGGTTCTCCCTGCTGCAGCTCCGGCTTCGCGGCCTGTTCGGCATCACGGCGCGCGCCGAGGTCTTGGTCCAGTTCCTGCGACCGATCATGACGCAGGAGCTCGTGCCGAATACCATGCTGGCCACCGCCGCGTTCGCCGACCTGGGCTACTCCAAGCCGGCGCTGGCCGAGGTGCTCGCGATGCTGGCGAAGGCCGGGCTGCTCGAGAGCTGGCGACGGGGCAATCGCGACTACTACCAGCTGGCGCGCGGCGATGCGCTGCTGGCGCTGGTCGGCGGCGGCTTGCCGGCGACGGCACCCACCTGGACGGTGCGGTTCCGGGTGCTCGCCGATCTGCTGATCACCGAGGCCGCCACGCGCGACAAGAAGCCGACCGTGCAGGCGATCGCAAACCTCAAGATCCTCGAGAGCCATCACGATGCACTCGAGCGGATCGGCGTCAAGCCGCCGGCGCAGGGTCTCGGCGCCGCCGAGCTCGCCAGCTGGGCGCGCCATACGCTGCTCGATGAGCCGGTGCCGGCCAGCGACGAGCCCGTGGCGGCGCATGCCCGCCGCCGTGTGGCCGCTGCAAGGTAGCCGAGCGCGCGCTATCCCGCGGTGTAGAAGTAGTACTTCGCGGTGTACGGGACCTCGGTCTTCTGGCCGGCCGTACAGGTGCCCGCCGGGGCGGCGCCGCCGGTGGTGTCGAGCCGCTGGATGAAGCCGACGTAGGACAAGAGGCCGCCGTCGCCGGTGAACGCGGCGCCGCTGCCCTCGAGCCGCAGCAGCGGGATCGAGCCGGGGTTGGGCACGCTGGCCGGCTTGGCGCCGTGGACCCGGCTGCCGTCCTTGGCCTCCCACCACGGGCCGACCTCGAGGCCGTGGTCGACGCCGCCGAAGTGGCTGCCGATCACGACGCCGGACGGATCGAGTAGCTCGGCGCGCGGCGCGTGGAGCTTCCAGGCCGGCGCGCCGCCGGCGTCGGCCGCGCACTCGTAGATCTGCACGCCCCGGGCGCTCGCGGCGAGCACGAGCTTGGCGGCGTCGGGGACCGCGAGCTCGGGCGCGACGGTCGGCCGGACGAGCGCGGCGGGCTGGGTCGCGGTCATCCCAGCGCCGGCTGCAGCCCCCGGTTCCGCCGGCGACGTCGCCGGGTCGGCGCCGTGCGCGCACGCAGTCAGGAACAGCACCGCCGGTAGTCGAGCTCGCATCGCCGCAGCCTCCCTGTTGTGGGGGCACACTATACGAGCAAAGCCTGCGGACCAGCGGCACGCTTGGGCGCAGCGATCGCGCGCGGGCGGCGGCGCGTTCTGCTAGCGTTCCCGGCGATGTCGCTCGTCCCGCTGGTTCCGATCGGTGACCCGCTCACCAAGCTCGTCGACGACCGCACGGCCGGCGAGCAGCGCGCGGCGCTCGGCGCGCTCGAGCAGCGGCTGCGCGACCGGCGGCGCGAGGTCGCCGCGGGCTGGGGCCCGACGTACGTCGAGCGCGTGCACAAGAAGGCCAAGCTGACCGCGCGCGAGCGGCTGGCGCGGCTCGCCGATCCCGGGACGCCGACCTACGAGGTCGGCACGTTCGTCAACTACGGCGAGGTGTTCCCCGGCGACCAGAAGTCGCCCGGCGCCGGCGTGGTCACCGCGTTCGCCCGGGTCGAGGGCCGGTGGTGCATGGTGATCGCCAACGACAACACCGTGGCGTCGGGCGCGTGGTGGCCGCGCACGCCCGAGAAGATCCAGCGCGCGCAGATGATGGCGCTGCGGCTGCGCGTGCCGGCGCTGTACCTGGTCGACTGCAGCGGGCTGTTCCTGCCCGAGCAGAGCAAGAGCTTCCCCGGCGCGCGCGGCGCCGGCCACATCTTCAAGATGAACAGCCTGTTATCGGCGGGCGGCGTGCCGCAGATCGCCGGCGTGTTCGGCGATTGCATCGCCGGCGGCGGCTACATGCCGATCATCTCGGACCGCGTGTACATGACCGAGCAGGCGTACATGGTGATCGCCGGCGCGGCGCTGATCAAGGGCGCCAAGAGCCAGAAGATCACCTCGCTCGACATCGGCGGCCCCGAGGTCCACGTCCATGCCTCGGGCTGCGCGGATGTCCGGGTTCCGGACGACGAGACCTTGCTCGCGTGCATCCGGCGCGACGTGGCGCGGCTGCCGTCGAGCGGCGCCGCGTTCTACCGCGGCGAGCTGGCGGCGATGGAGCCGCGGTTCGCGCCCGGCGAGCTCGCGGGCCTTCTGCCCGTGGATCACCGCGAGGCTTACGACGCCTACCAGGTGCTCGCCCGGCTGGTCGATCAATCGCTGTTCTGGGAGGTCATGCCCGAGGTCGGCGAGGAGATGATCTGCGGCGTCGGCCGGGTCGCCGGGCTGTACGCCGGGTTCGTGATCAACCGCCAGGGCCTGGTCGGTGATCCGGAGGATCCGGCGCGGCGCCGGCCCGGCGGGATCCTGTACCGCGCCGGGATCGCCAAGATCAGCGCGTTCTCGCGCGCCTGCAACGACGACGGCCTGCCGCTGATCTGGCTGCAGGACATCAGCGGGTTCGACATCGGTCGCGAGGCCGAGGCCCACGGCCTGCTCGCCTACGGCAGCTCGCTGATCTACACCAACTCGACCAACACCACGCCGATGTTCACGGTGCTGCTCCGCAAGGCCTCGGGCGCCGGCTACTACGCGATGAGCGGCCTGCCGTACGATCCGGTCGTCCAGCTGTCGACCACGCTGTCGCGGCTCAGCGTGATGGAGGGCCGCACGCTCGCGATCGCCGCGTTCAACACCAAGCTCGACGACGACTTCCAGATCATGGCGACCGATCCCGCCGAGCGCGCCAAGATCGAGGCCGGCATGCGCGAGACCGAGGCGCGGATCGAGGGCGACATGGATCCGTTCGTCGCGGCGCGCCAGATGGACACCGACGAGATCGTCGAGCTCGGCGAGCTGCGCGGCTACCTCGCGGCGCTGGTCGAGATGGCGTACCAGAGCACCGGCTACCGCCGGATGAAGAACCCGCGGATCTGGTCGATGCACGACCTGCGCGTGCTGGTCGGGGGGCCGCGATGAAGCGCGCCGGCCGGCTGCACGGCCCCGAGCTCGACGCGCTCGCCGCGCCGCCCGGCCCCTGCGGCACCAGCCCCGAGGCGATCGAGCTGCGCGCCCCGATGCCCGGCGTGTTCACCCCGGCGGTCGCCGCCGGCGATCTGGTGGCGCCCGGGGCCACGCTCGGCGAGCTCGCGGTGCTCGGCCGCGCCACCGCCGTGATCGCCCCGCGCACGGCGGCGAGCGGGATCGCGATCCGGGTCGTGACCGCGGCGTCGCAGGCGGTCGGCTACGGCGATCCGCTGGTGACGATCGATCCGTCGCTGCAGCACGGCGCCGCCATCGCCGGCCCGTCCACCGCCGCCGGCACCGCCGCGACCACCGCCGCCCTGGGCCTGGTGTTCCGCGCGCCGACCAGCGGCCGGTTCTACGGCCGATCGGCCCCCGACAAGCCGGCGTTCGTCACCGCGGGCGCCACGCTCGCCACCGGCGCCACGATCTGCCTGCTCGAGGTCATGAAGACGTTCCACCGCGTCACCTACGGCGGGCCCGGCCTGCCCGACACCGCGCGCGTCACCCGCGTGCTGGTCGGCGACGGCGACGACGTCAACGCCGGCGATCCGCTGCTCGCGCTCGAGTAGCGCGGCGCGGCCCGGTCACGGCCGGCTCGCCAGCCCGGTCGCCGCCAGCTGATCGTACGACGTGAAGCCGATCGCCTGGTGGGCGTCGAGCAGCGGCTGGACCTCGCCGGCGTACTCGGGCATCTCGATGAAGATGTGATCGGCCGGCACGCCGATGTTGGTGTACGCGGCGACGTCGCTCGCGCGGTTGCCCACGCCGGCCGCCACGGTGAACCCGGCCTGGATCAGCGCCGTGATCGTCTGGGTCTTGTAGTCGACCGTGTCGCTACCCGGCAGGGTCACGAACGACGTCGCCAGCCGCACCGGCCCGCGCGGGAAGCCCTTGTCGTGGAGCCAGGTCCGGGTGTCGGTCGTGTACTGGTTGCCGCGCGAGGTCACGTAGACCAGCTGGTAGCCCCTGGCCGCCATGGCGGTGTATGCGGCCGCCGCCCCGGCGCGCGCGTCGGGCGCGAGGCCGAGCACGATGGTCTCGAGGAACGCGTCCTCCGAGGACGTCAGCGTGCCGTCGACGTCGGACACCAGCAGCGGCGTGCCCGCCGGCGCGACGTCGGCGAGGAACCCCACGCCGGTGCGATCGCCGACCACCGACACGAACAGATCGCGCATGCCGATCGGCAGCCGATCGTCGCCCGACAGCCCGAGCGCGAAGTGACCCTCGTCATCGGTGCGCGCGGTCCCGACTCGCTGCCACGCACCGGCGCGGCACGCGAACACGTCGACGTCCTCGTCCTCCAGCGCCTTGTCGACGAGCGTGTACGAGATCCAGCCCTCGAGCGTCTGGGTCTCGGCGTCGGCCGAGGTCACGAGATCCAGCCCGCGGTGCCTCGGGTCACCCAGGGCCGAGATCAGCTTGTTCTCGAGGTGGTGAAATTTGCCCGCCTTGCCGGCATCGGGCGCGCCGGCGCAACGGACGTCCGGGATGCCTGAACCGCCCACACCATCAATGACACCGGTCTGAACCTCGCCGGGATCGGTGGTGACCGGGTCCAGCTTCTCCATCCGGCCCGTCGCACAAGCGAGGAGCACTGCAGGGACAAGGAACCAGCTCTTGCGCATGGTGCAACCTGCACTTGCATGGCTCGCGCCGCCCTGTGGTTGACCGATCTTCAACAGCTTGGCGCGCGCCGGGCAGCCTCGGTAGCCGGTCCGCTATCCACCAGCGGACGGTTGTGGGCAGCCTTGGTAGCCGCCGCCGAACGCGGCGGTCCATGCGGTGGGCGCGCGGCGGTCAATGCGGCCGGCGCGGCGGTCAGTACGTGATGTACGGCCCGGCGGACTCGGCGACCTCGTCGTCGGCCTCGTCGTCGATCACCGCGGGCGACGCGAGCGCGCCTTGCAGCACGAAGATCTTCACCGCCGACGCCGGGATCCGCGCGTTCGGGGCGACCCGGCGCAGGATCGAGAGCAGGTTGCGCTGGATGTCGTCGACCTCGGTCACCGCCGGCCCCGGCTTGATGATCTTGCCGATCCAGCGCTCCTTGTCCTTCTCGTCGCCGATCTCCATCACGCGAAGGAACTCCTCCGAGCTGCCGTCGAAGTACTTCTTGTCGCCTGGCTTCGACAGCGCGAGCCCCTCACGGAGCTTGCTATCGATCTTCGTGGCGAAGAACAGGGAAGTGCTCTTGTCGAGTTTCATTTCATGCATCCGTCACCAAGCTGGTCGACTGGTTCGGGGACAAGGATTCGAACCTTGATGAGCAGCTCCAAAGGCTGCTGTCCTACCATTAGACGATCCCCGATCTTGGGGCCGCACGATACCGCAGCCTCGGTCTTGCGGCTAGCGATGTTCCTGATTTCGAGAGCTTGCGATCAGTTGAGGCAAGCGACCAGCTCGGCATCGTAGCGATCGAGCTGCGCCTGCGTCATGTCGCCGGCCTTGACCAGCGCGCGGAGCTCGGTCAGCTTGGCTTGGTACTGCGCGCGCGTCAGCTGGCCCGGCGTACACAGCCGGCGCTCGTGGACCACGGCGGTCAGCGCGGTATGCGCGTCGAGCTTGGCCTTGCGATCGTGCGCGTCGAGCGCGATCTCGACCGGCGCATCGATCGCCAGATCGCGCGGCAACACGAGCGGCACGTCGAACGCGGCGTTGCCGCCGGCGGCCACGGCCTGCGCGCGCGACTTCACCGGCGGATGGCCCGCGATCGTGGTCTCGAGCTCGACCCGCGTGGGCTTCTTCGTGGAGTTATCGACGATGCAGTGCAGCGACACCCCGTCTCCGGCAGACAGCTCGAGCCGCGCGGCGTCGTGGCCGGGCACCGTGCAATGGATCGCGAGCCCGGGCGCGCTCGGCGCGACGGGCGCCGGTGCGTTGGCCGACGCGGCGATCGGCACCCGGTGGCTGACGTTCTGCGGCGCGAACCCGTTGCCCTCGGCGACCACCAGCACCAGCATCGTGTCGGGCGAGGTCTCGCTGTCGGGGATCGCGACCGACAGCTGCCGGGTCTTCTCGGCGCCGGGCTGGATCATGCCGAACGACAGCCGCTGATCGTGCAGGCTCGCCACGCTCGATCGCGTGGTGGCGGTGACCCGGTACGCGGCGCCGGGGCCGTGGTTCGCGATCTTCACGATCAGCGTGCCCCCGGTGCCGGCGCGCAGCGTGCCATCCGCGGCCTCGAACGCGGTGACCTCGAGCCTGGGCGCGGCGCCGCCGTGGACCAGCGCCGGCTCGGTGTCGGTCGCGCGGCCGAGCGTATCGAGCAGCTGGCTCGCCTCGGTCGGGCTCGGGGTCCAGCTCGTGCCCGAGATCAGCCACGGCTTCGCCAGCACGCCGGGGGTGTCGGCGGCGAGCGGATCGAGCCCGGTCACCTTCCAGTCGGCGCGAAACACCAGGTGCTTCGGATCGAGCCACGCGCCGCGGATCTCGCGCTGCCACGGCGTGGTCGCGATGACCTGGACCGCATCGAGGTGCGGGCGATCGCACGGCGTGGCGTCGAGCTCGCTGGTCGGCACACCCTGTTTCGCCACCGGGTCGAACGCGCACGGCTTGACCAGCGCGAGCCCGAGCTCGCCGTTCGGCGACAGCGTGAACGCACCGGCGAGATCGACCTTGGTCCGGTCCGGCAGCTTGCCGGTGAACGGCCGCGGCTCGACGCGCACCACGCCGGCGCACCCGATCCAGATCAGCGCACAGGCCACCGCGGCGGCGAGCGAAGCAAGGGGACGACCAGGGACACGAAGGACACCGAGGACACGGATGACGTGCATGCTCACAACTTGGCGACGAGGGCGGCCTGATAGCGATCGAAGTCGGCGTCGCTGATCGACTTCGCCTCGTGACACACCCGCAGGTTCTTCAGCGCGGCGTGCACCGCGGCGCTCGTCGGCGCGGCGGCATCGTAGACCGCGGCGAACTCGGCGCGACCGCACTTGGCGTGGGCCGGGCTCGGCGGCGCATGGACCGGCGTGGCCGGCGACGGGTGCGGATTGGCCGGCATCGGCGCGGGGACCGGCGGGCCGCTCGGCTTCTCGGGCGTGGCGATCGGCGGCGCGGGCTTGTCCGGCGTGGCGACCGGCGGCGTCGGCTTGTCGGGCGTCGCGATCGGCGGCGTTGGCTTGTCGGGCGTCGCGATCGGCGGCGTCGGCTTGTCCGGCGTCGCGATCGGCGGCGTCCCCGGCGCCTGGGTCCCGGCGGGCGTCCCCGTGGTCGGCGGCGGCGTCCCCGTGGTCGGCGGCGGCGTCCCAGAGGTCGGCGGCGGCGGCGCCCCCGGCGCCGTCACGCTCGGCGACGGCGCCGAGCTCAGCCCCGGGATGTCGCTCGCGGCGATGTGCGTGCCGTCGTTGCTGTGGTGGCTCCGGCTCCCGACGATCCCGATCCCGACCCCGACCGCCGACAGCACCACCAGCCCGCCGATCCAGCGCCCGAGCCTCGGCTTGGCTGCCGGCGGCGGCGGCGCCCACGACCTCTGGCCGATGCTCGCCCCGAGCGTCGTCGGTGTCGGATACGCCGGCGGCATCGTCGGCGGCATCGGCGGCGGTGGCGTCCGCGGCGGCTGCGAGTAATACGCCGGCGCGTGCGCCCCGCCCGAGCTCTCGCCGCCGTGCACGTAGCCCGGCACCGCGTCGACCGGCAGCTGCTGCTGGATCTGGCCGAGCACCGCCGCCAGCTCGCCCATCGACGAGAACCGCTCGTTGGGATTCTTGGCGAGGCAGCGCATCATCAGCGCGTCGACGCTCGGCGCGATCCCGGCCACCAGTGACGACGGCAGCGGCGCCGGCTCGCGGATGTGCGCCGAGATGATGTCGCCCATGCCGACGCCCTCGAACGGCGGCCGGCCGGTGATCAGATGAAACAGCACGCAGCCGAGCGAATAGATATCGGCGCGGTGATCGATCTCGGGCAGCCCGCGGCACTGCTCGGGCGACATGTACACCGGCGTGCCCATCAGCGCGCCGACGTGCGTCTTCTGCTTGCCCGGCTCCTCGTCGGACAGCTTCGCGATCCCGAAGTCGAGGATCTTCGAGCGCTCGCCCGACGCGACCTCGGCGTCGCGCACCAGGAAGATGTTCTCCGGCTTCAGATCGCGGTGGATGATGTGCTGCGCGTGCGCCGCACCGAGCGACGTCGCGATCTGCCGGCACAGCCGGAGCGCCTCGGGCACCGAGAACCGGCGCAGCTTGGCGAGCCGTTGATCGAGCGGCTCGCCCTCGAGGAACTCCATCACGATGAACGCGCTGCCGTCGGTCGAATAGCCGAAGTCGAACACCTGCACGATCCCCGGATCGCTGATCGACGTGACCGCCCGCGCCTCGTTGAAGAACCGGCTGACGATATCCGGCCGCGCGCTCAGCATCGGGAGCAGGACCTTGATCGCCGCGCGCCGCCCGAGCAGCGTGTGCTGCCCGAGGTACACCGCTCCCATGCCACCCTCGCCGAGCTTCCGGACGAGTTGGTAGCTGCCTATGACGCTGCCGATCACAGGTCCCTCATCTGCACGCAGTGACCTCCCTACCAAATACGCAGCATACCTGTGGAATGTCAACGCAACGCTGCGCGGCACCCGCCGATCGCCCTCCCTCATTCGCCTGCCAGATCAGCAGCTTGCAGCACCCGGCCCCACACACGTCCACCTCTCCCCGCGCCGCTGCTCTCCACCGCACAGCCTCGCGAAACTCGCCGCGCAGCTCTTGCCTAAACGCCGCCTACCCTTTAGGTTCTCGGCCCTTGGCGGGGTAGCTCAGGGGTAGAGCAGGGGTCTCATAAGCCCTTGGCCGGCAGTTCAAATCTGCCCTCCGCCACGACTTTTTCGACGATGGTAGCGGCCAGGATACGGCTAGGAACTGTCCGAGGCAGCCACCCTCCGCGGTTCCGTTTCGCTGTAGCCTAAGAAGGCGGGATCGCGAAAATGCAGCGACTCGAGGTGCCGGTCGTCGCGGGCTTCGGCCCCGATCGTGCGATCACGACCCGTCGACGTGCAGCGACACGATCGCCCACGCGCTATTCGGCGTGTCGCGAAATGCGATCAGCTGACCGACCAGGCGCGTGTGGTCGGGCCCATCGAGGTGCGCCTGCACGAAGCCCCAGTTTCCATCCTGGATCTCTCGCGCGGCGTGGATCGTCATCACCGGAAGCGTGGCGAGTGCAGCGAGCGCAGCGGCACCCACCGCGCGCTTCTCGGGCGTCGTGACGACGAGATCGGCGCGCGCGGCCTTGGCGGCCGCGGCCGGACTCGCGAGCAACGCGGCGAGATCGGCCGGCGCGGTCGCGGTGGGTACGTCGCGCGCTTCGACGGCACGCGGCACCTGAAATCGCCCCGCGATCATCGCGACGACACTGTCTCCAACGAGGAGCTCGGTGATCGGAGTGGTATCGTGCACCGCGATGCCATCGCGTGTCTTGTCGATGCCGAGCTCGAAGTCGATCGAGATCGCGACACCGATCGCCGCGAGCTCGACGTGCTCGGCCGTGATCGCGCCGACCTGCACATTGGAGCCATCCGCGTCGACGAGATACCGCCCGAGGGTCGCGCCGAGCCCCTCGAGCGTCGTCGCATGTGGCGCGATCACGATCGCGGTCGGCGCGAACGTCGCGAGGAGCGGTTCGTTGCCCGTGTAGCCCTCCATCGAGAGCGTTGCGAGCTGTGCGTCGATCAGCTTGTGTGCGCGCGCGCGTTGCTCGGCCGTCACCGCGAGCGGCGTCGCGTGCGGCGGCGGCGGCGGCGTGGTCACCGTCGAACCCCAGCACGCACCGAGGGCGAGCGCGCATGTCGCGATCGCCCTCACTTCAGCGGCGTCCGTGCTTCGGCCAGGGCGGCCGCGAATTGCGCGCCCGTCGCGTCCTGCCGGATATCGAAGTGCATGAAGTCGCCGTTGTCGCCGCCGTGGCTCATCTCGGTGCCGCCCCACATGAGTCCACCGGCATCGCGCAGCGCGACGGAAAGCTCGAGGCCCTGGCGATTCGTCTTGAGGTTGGTGCCAGTCCCGTTCCCCGTGCCGTCGCGGTGCATTCCGGCGTGCCAGAACGTCTTCGTGAAGGTCTTCATCTCATCGAGCCCTTGCTTCGCCTGCGCGGGGTTGTAGCCGGCCTGTGCGAACAGCCCGAGGACCTTCGTGTGCGTCGGGCCTTCGGTACCTTCTTTGACGCAGGCATCGGCGTCCCTCAGATATTGCTCCATCGACTTGGATGCCGCGCTGATCTTTGCGTGGAGCTCCTCGGTCGACAGCTTGTCGCTCCAGTCCGCCATCGCCGACGACGCGAGCGGCGGACCTCCATAGAGATCGGCCGCTTGCTTGTAGGCGGCCCTCGCCATGCCGTCGAGGTGCGAGGCCCACTCCTTGCCTTTCGCGTCAGGATCGATCTGATCTTTCTCGTTGATCTTCTCGACGGTCGGATCCGCCTTTCGATCGGCGTCGTTCTTGTCGCGAGCCTTCTTGTTCTCGCTCTGTTGATAGGCCTTCGCCCCATTATACGGGTCCGAATAATCGAAGATGTATGGGTTCACCCCAGGATCGAAATCCACCGCGAGCCCCATGTTGTGATAGTGGACCTGCGCGTACACGTCATGGATGCGCTTCTCCTCGATTCCTTTCGCGGGATCCGCCTTCTGTACGACCTGGCCCTTCGTGACGATACGGTCGGGATTCTGGTCGTAGACCGTCACCGAGTCACCGCCCCAGCTGATCTCCTGCGCGATCCTCGCCGGAGAATAGGGTTGCTGTTTGGCGTCCTTCTTGTCCTTGTAGAAGTTGGTCAGGAACTTCTCGGCCGCTGCGAGGCGCGCGATGAGATCGGGATGCGCGCGCTCGCCGCGCACCGTCTTGCCGAGAAACGTCGGCGTCGGCTGCAAGATCCGCTTGTAGTAGTCTTGGTAGTTCGCCGCGCCCATCTTGTGGGCGGCGCGATCGGCGGTGGTCACCGACCCGTCGGCAGCCTGCGCGGCGCCTACGACAGCGTCGGGCATGAACAGCGGAAGCTTCTTCTGCGCGTCGGCGTTGTAGAACGGCAGCCAGAATGCCGGGTCGACGATGTTCGCCCCCGTGATCAGCGGCGGCTCCTGCGGCTTGCCTTTCGCGGCTTTCCTGGTCGTAGTGCCGGTCTTCTCCGCGAGCTTGCGCAGCGTCTCGGTGTTGAACGCGCCGCTCGCGTTCGTTACGGTGAGCGCACCCTGAGCGAGCTGGAGCGCTTCGGCGTCGAAGCGTCGCGCCTCGTGGCGAACGGCGTTGAGGATCGCGCCCTCCTCGGGGCTCGTGTTGATCGCGGCGACGTCAGAACCGTCGAGGGCATGGTACGTGTCGGGCGCGATCGTCTGCGTGCGCGGACCGGCGGGCTTGACCGCGTAATCGTTGTATTGCTTTTCCTTGGGCGGCTTCTGCCGCACCTCCTGCGGCGGGGCGGTCTTGTCGTCGGTAATTTTCAGCGTGTTCGTTGTCGTGTCCGCCGAGACCTGGGCGACGTCGAACATGTTCGGCGTGGCCGGGTCGAACTCCTCGTCGCCCGCCGCTTGGCGCGCGCCGAGCGCGCCGACGACGCGTTGTACGAAGCTATTGCCGAGCGAACGATTCAGGGACTCGAACAGCGCATCCCGCTCGGCGGGAAACCGCTCGACGATCGGCGCGATCGAGTCGACGTCGGTATTGCCGGTGCGGAGCGAGCGCTGGAGCGCGAGCCCCCCTGGTCCTGCGACGGGGTCTACCTTCGGCGCGTGCCCCTGGCTTGCAGTCTCGACGCCCTGCTGATCGACCTGTTGCGCCCTCATCCCGGGATGATATCCCATTCATACCGTTCACTTCGAGCCCGGACTCGCGCCAGCGTCAGGGAGGGAAGGCCCGTACGGGAAGCCCCGTACGAGGTCATGCCGGGAGAAGGGATAAAGCGGCGCCTCGTACTACGGGGACAGCGATCAGCTCGTCAAGCTCCCCTACTACGCCCGAGTCGGTGTCCCCTATGCCTGGGTGGTCGATCTCGATGCGCGGGTCCTGACCACCTATCGGCTCGAGGCCGGCGCCTGGCGTGTGATCGGAGCGTACAGCGACGAGACGGAGGCGCGGATCGAGCCGTTCGACACGGTGCCGCTCAATATCGCTGACTGGTGGCCACCTGCCGCGATGGCTCCCTAGCGGTACCTTCGCAGATTCGGGCGAGCGGGATGACGGCACAGGTTTCCGCGGAATCGTCGCGCCGTCGAGAGAATGGCGCCATGACCGGTTGACCTTCGCGGTCGCTCAGATACATGTGATAAGTGCACTTCTTCG
>DATBBB010000144.1:0-20234 GCA_036271215.1 Kofleriaceae bacterium
GCGCGGCGATCGCGCGGCGGCGCGGCCGGTGTTAGAAAAACACGCTGAGGTGCAGATCGACGCGGCTCGCGGTGGCGTCGCCGGCGTCCTTGTAGCGCGTGCGCCAGGACAGGTACTCGACCCCGAACTGCAGCGCCGGCACCGGCTTGTAGCGCACCACGCCGTAGATCGTCTGGTTGCGCTCGGGGTCGCCGGTCGGAAGGTCGCTGGCCCGCGCGGTGTCGACCGTCGCGCCGATCGCGACGATGTGGCGGTCCGACGGCATGGCCGCGAGCTCGCCCCAGCCGCCCGCGCCGCGGATCGCGCGCCGCTCGGTCAGGTTGTAGCTCTGGTCGAGGCCGCCGCCGATGTCGGCGAGGTCGCTGCCGAAGTACGCCTCGCCGAGCGCGACCAGCCGAGTCAGGAGCGGCAGGTAGAGGTGGAGGCCGCCGGACGCGCTGGTGTACTGCATGCCGCTGGCGAACTCGGGCTGGGCGACGTGGCCCCACACGCCGAACCGCAGGACGTCGCCGGCCTGGCGCTGGCGGTACTCGACGAGCCACTGGACCATCGGCTGCAGGTTCGCCATGCCGTCGATCCGGCCGTCATGGTCGGCGTCGCTGGCCGACAGCGCGCCCGCCGCGGCCACCGCGCCGGCGATCCGGACGTGGTCGCCGGGCGTGATCGATAGCTGGAGCTGCGGCCGGCGATCGCCGGTGTTGCCGGCGTACAGCAGCTGGGTGTCGTTCTGCACCGACGGAACCAGCGGCGAGATCAGATCCGCGGTCTGGCCGGCGACGAGCTCGATCGCGTGCTCGAGGTGGATCGACGCGTAGGCCTGGCGCAGCCGCAGCGTGGTCATATTGCTGCCGCCCGCGAAGTCGACCTCGACCTTGCCGTCGCTGGTGATCCCGGGAGTCAGCTCCCACGCATCGATGCCCAGGCCGATCCGCGACAGCCGCGGCGTCAGGGTCAGCTCGCCGTCGTCGTGCGCGGTGGGATCCCGCGGCAGCACGAACCGCGCCTGAGCGATGTCCGACATCTGCGCGGTGTCGGCGATCGCATCGAGCCGTGCGAAGCCATAGATCGAGAGCGGCGGGAGATCATCGGCGCGCGCCGAGGTCGGGCGGGTCATCGCGCCGAGCGAGATCAGGATCGCGAGCCGGGACAAGCGGGTCATGGCGGCGAAAACGCACGGCGCGCGCGATCGGTCGAAAACCGATCCTCGCAAGCCAAGATTTCCTAGATCGCAGGTGTCGCTCGCGCGTTGCATCTGAGACCCGAAGAACACCGAGACCCGACCGCGCGAGGTGATCCTGTACTTCCACAAAGGACTGGGGCGCGCCGTCGACGGCGACGATCACGCCGTGACCGCGAGAATCACGTAGGGCCCCATCCCGGATCCGCGCAACGGAGCTGCGCGATGGCGCGCGGCCCGGACCGGTGGTGCGCGCGGGGACCGGGGAGGGTGCCGCAAAAATTGATCGATCCGGTGTCGTGCGCGGTCCGGGTGCGCTGCCTTTCCGTGGGAGAGGCCGCATGGAGCAAGATCTGGAAGCGACGGTGCAGGTCGGGTCGGTGCTGGCGCGCAAGTACCGGGTCGACCGCGTGCTCGGCGCCGGCGGGATGGGCGTGGTCGTCGCCGCGACCCACCTGCAGCTCGATCAGGTCGTGGCGCTCAAGTTCATCCGCCGCGAGGCGCTGAGCAACAGCGAGGTGGTCAGCCGGTTCGAGCGCGAGGCGCGGGCCGCGGTCCGGCTGAAGAGCGAGCACGTGGCGCGGATCATCGACGTCGGCCGGCTCGACAGCGGCTCGCCGTACATCGTGATGGAGTACCTCGAGGGCCAGGATCTCGCGTCGCTGATCGAGCACGAGCGCGCGCTGCCGGTCGCCACGGCGTGCGACTACCTGATCCAGGCGTGCGATGCGATCGCCGAGGCGCACACGCTGGGGATCATCCACCGCGACCTCAAGCCCGGGAACCTGTTCCTCGCGACGACGTCGCACGGCAAGCAGACGATCAAGGTCCTCGATTTCGGGATCAGCAAGAGCCACGCGCCGGCCGGCGACGCGGCGATGACGCGCACCCAGGCGGTGATGGGCTCGCCGGGCTATATGTCGCCCGAGCAGATGCGGTCGACCAAGCACGTCGACGGCCGCAGCGACGTGTGGTCGCTCGGCGTGATCCTGTACGAGCTGGTGATCGGGCGGCTGCCGTTCCACGCCGAGACGTTCACCGCGCTGTGCCTGAAGATCGCGATGGATCCGCTGCCGCCGCTGCCGGCGCTGCCGACCGCGCTGCCCGCCGGGTTCGAGGCGGTGGTGCGCCGCGCGCTCGAGAAGGATCCGGCGCAGCGCTACGCGTCGGCGGTCGAGCTCGCGCATGCGCTGGCGCCGTTCGCGACCCCGGCGGCGCGCGACCATGCCTACCAGCTGGTCAGCTTGACGGCCGGCGGCCCGGCGAGCGGCGCGCACCTGATGCGCACGGTGGCCTCGGTCGCCACGCTGGACTCGGCGGCCGGGCAGGCGCGGGTCGCGACGCTGGCGGTGGGTGGGCGCGGCTGGCGGATCCGGATCCTGGTCGCCAGCAGCCTGGGCGCGGTGGCGATCGCGATCGGCATCGCGGTCAGCCTGGGACGCGGTGGCGCGCCGCGCGGGGAGCCCGGCGCGGGGAGCGTGGATCGCGGCGGGGCGATCCAGGCCGCGACGTCGCCGAGCCCGCCGCCCCCGCCGGCCGCGTCGCCCCCGGTGCCGTCACCGCCGGCCGCGCCGCTCGCCATCGGCGGCTCGGCGCCGATCGACGCGGGGGTCGCCGACGCACCGCCGGCCAGGCCGGCGGGCTCGGGGCCGGGCTCCGGTGCCGGCAAGCCGAGGCCCGGCGCGGCGCCGGGCCGATCGCAACCTTCGTACAACCCGTTCGACTCGGCGGATTAGCAGCGTCGATCGCGAACGCGAACCACAGGGAGCATGACGTGAAGCGGAACAAGGCAGTGGGCATGGGGATGAGCAAGCTGGCGATCGCGACGAGCCTCGTGCTCGGCGCCGGCCCCGGCGTGGCGTGGGGCCAGAACGCCGCCGACAAGGCGGCGGCCGACACGCTGTTCGACGAGGGCAAGCGCCTGATCGGCAAGGGCGACGTCGCGGCGGCGTGCGACAAGTTCGAGGCCAGCCTCGGCAAGGTCGTGCAGCTCGGGACGCAGATCGCCCTGGCGAGCTGCTACGAGAAGCTCGGCAGGACGGCGAGCGCGTGGGGCGAGTTTCGCGCGGCGGCGGGCGCGGCGGCCAAGGCTCACGACCGGCGCCAGGACTTCGCCGAGAAGCACGCGGCGGCGCTCGAGGGCAAGCTGTCGAAGATCGCCGTGGTGGTGATCGCGAATCGCGCCGACGGGCTCGAGATCCGGCGCGACGGCAACGAGGTCCCGGCGGCCGAGCTCGGCACGCCGGTGCCGGTCGATCCCGGCGAGCACACCGTCGAGGCCAGCGCGCCCGGCCGGGTGCCGTGGTCGATCAAGGTCGCGGTGCCGGCGACGCCCGGCGTGGTCGACGTCCCGATCCCGGCGCTCGAGCGCGACGCCGCGCGGCCGCCGGATCCGCCGCGCGTCGCGGTGACCCCGCCGTCGCCGGTGCCGGACGACGACCCCGGCGCTGCACGTCACCACCGCCGCGTGCTCGCCTACGGCATCGGCGGCGGCGGCGTGGCGGTCGTCGGCGTGGCGCTGATCTTCGGCGCGCTGGCGAGCTCGAAGTGGAGCTCGGCGAAGCCGCACTGTCCCGCCGACCGGTGCGATCCGACCGGGTTCGATCTCGCGGGCAGCGCCCACACCCTGGGCAACGTGGCGACCGGCACGTTCGTGGTCGGGCTCGGCGCGCTGGCCGCCGGCGCGATCCTGCTGGCCACCGCGCCGTCGGGCACCGAGGTCGCGCCGTCAACGAGCGCGGCCGCGTTCCATGTCACGCCGGTGATCGGCGCGGCGCAGCTCGGGCTGTCGCTGCAAGGAGGCTTCTGATGCTGGGGCCGCAGGTGGTGCGGCGCGCGGCGGTGGCGCTCGCGGGCCGGACGGTCGTGGTGCTGGCGGCGGTGGTCGCGCTGGTCGCGCTGTGCTCGGCGTCCGCGGGCTGCACCGCGGTGCTCGGCATCGACGACGTGGCGCTGCAGTCGTCGGGACCGGCTCCCGACGGCGGTGGCAACCCCGGCTGCAAGATCGCTTCACACTTCGCCCAGGTCACCGCGAGCCCGGCGACCTCGATGGTGTCGCACGCCGACGATGGCGGCGCGACCCTGTTCATCGATCTCAATGACGATGCCAAACCGGACTCGTTGTTCCTCGAGCTGCGCGACGGCGGCGGCGGCCATGGCGTGCTCAACGGCAACGGCACGTACTCGTTGATCGCGGGCGACACCGCGCTCGGGACATGCGGGATCTGCGTCATCGTCAGCGCCGACTACGATTCCATGACGCAGTCGACCGCGCAGACCTACGTGCCGCGCGCGATGGGCGACCTGCAGATCAACACGGCGAGCGCCACGCAGCTCGTCGGCGCCATGCACGGCCTCGTGCTCCGCCACGTCAACCTCGACACGAACAGCGGCACCACGACCGATGTCAACGACGGCTGCACCGTCCAGATCGACGAGGTCGACTTCAACATGACCTACGGCAGCACGGTCCGCCGCGCCGCCCCGGGCACGCTCGGTGCGCAGCGAGCCGCCGCGGCGAGCCGCCTGGTCCGGCCGTAGCCACGCGGCCACGGCCGCGGCAATCATCGCGCGGCTGTTCGCGTGACGTGACCGGTTGCGCGTGGCTACAGCGGCGGCGGATCGGGGGTGAACAGCAGCAGGTCCGCAGAGCCCGGCGTGCCGCCGGCGAGCAGCACCTGATCGTCGGGCAGCGCGATCGCCACCGCCCCGGCGACCGCGGGGATCGCGATCGTCGTGATCGGCGCCAGGGTCGTGGCGTCGAGCACCTCGGCCGAGCCGATCGGGGCGCCGGTCGCGTCGGTGCCGCCGGCGACGACGACGTAGCGCGACGTCGCGGCGATCGCCGGGTTGGCGCGCGCGGTGACCAGCACGTCGGGGACGCTGGTCACCGTGGCGGCGTCGGGGTCGATCAGCAGGGCGTCGAACGCCAGCGGCGCGCCGCCGCCGACCACGGCGATCTTGCCGCTCGGCAGCGCCACCGCGCCCGCGCCGGTCCGGCCGTCGCCGGGGATCGTGTCGAACATGCCCTGGCGGAACCGGATCAGCGAGTCACCGACGAACACCGCGGCCGGCGTGGCGTTGACGGCGGCGGCCGCCGGCAGCGAGGCCACCGCGGTCACCGCGGTCACCGTGGCGCTGCCGTCGAAGCTGAGCCCGGGTGTGCCGGTGATCAGGCCCACTGCCAGCGCGCGCTCGCCGGTGCGCGCGAACTGCGCGTCGTCGGCGAGCGTGGTGTAGGCGCCGCTGGGCGCGACGGTGGTGTCGAACAGCCACAGCGTGCCGGTCGGGACGCCGTCCGGGCCGGTGCCGCCGAACAGATAGACCCCGTCGCCGGTGCCGGCGACCATCGCGGGCCCGGTGCGCGCGGCCGGCAGCCCGAGCCCGGCGATGAACGTGTGATCGAACGCGTTGTAGATCGCGATGTCGGCGGTCGGGGCGCCGTTCGCGTCGCGGCCGCCGGCGAGCACGGCGCCGAACGACAGCGCGGCCCCGGCGATCTCGCTGCGCGGCGCGGTGAGCCCGACCGGCGCCGCCGCGATCGACAGCGGCGCCGCGACGTAGACCGTGATCCGCGCGTTGATCGCGCCGATCGGGAACGCCGGCGACTGGCCGCACGCGACCAGCGCGCCGCTGGCGTCGAGGCCCTCGACGATCAGTGCGCCGGTCTGGCTGCCGGCGTCGACCTCGAGCGCCAGATCGAACCCGGTGCTGGTGCGCTGGGCCACGGTCACCTGGCGCGGATCGGTGAGCGTCAGCCGCAGGGTCTGGACCCCGTCGAGCACGGTCGAGTCGGGCGCGGTGGCCAGCGTGACCTGGACCGTGCCGGTCGTCCCGCCGCAGCCGGCCGACCCGGTCGCCGCAGCCGCGAGCCCGGCCACCACCGCGAGCGCCGCGAGCCGCATCACTTGCTCCCGGTCCCGCTGTTGCGCCCCAGCTCTTTCGCCCGCTTGGTCGCGGTCTCGACCGCGTTGATCAGCGTGGTGCGCAGCCCGCCTTGCTCGAGCGTGTGCAGCCCCGCGATCGCGGTGCCGCCGGGCGAGGTCACCATGTCCTTGAGCCGGCCGACGTGCTCGTCGGTCTCGAGCAGCATCTTCGCCGAGCCGAGCACGGTCTGCGCCGCGAGCAGCTGCGCGTTGCGCCGCGACAGCCCGACCTTGACCCCGGCGTCCGACAGCGCCTCGAGGATCAGGAAGATATACGCCGGCCCCGAACCCGATAGCCCGGTGACCGCGTCGAGGTGGCTCTCGTCGAGCACCACGGTGATGCCGACCGCGTCGAACATCGCCTTGGCGGTCGCCACGTCGTCGGCGCTCGCGTGCTTGCCCGGCGCGATCGCCGTGGCCCCGGCGCCGACCAGCGCCGGCGTGTTCGGCATCGCGCGCACCACGCGCACGCCGTCCGAGACCATGCGCTCGATCGATTCGGTATCGACACCGGCCGCGATCGAGAGCACCAGCGTCCCGGGCCGGATCTGATCGCCGACCTCGCGCAGCACCTTGTCGAGGATCTGCGGCTTGATGCTCAGCACGACGATGCCCGCGCCGCGCGCCAGCTCGCGGTTGTCGGCGGTGGTCGCGATCCCGTAGCGCCCGGCCAGCTCGTCGAGCCGCTCCTTGCGCGGCCCCGACGCCGTGATCCGGTCAGCCGGCACGTGGCCGCCGCGCACGAGGCCGCGGATCAGCGCCTCGGCCATGTTGCCCGCCCCGATGAACCCGATCGTATGGCTCGCTAAGATCGACAAGGCTGATGGTGTAGCCCGAAATCGGCCGGCGGTCAGCTGTAGCGGATCCAGGCGGCGATGTCGCCGAGCGCGGCGATCTCGTCGATCGCGCCCAGGTCGATCGCGGCCTTGGGCATGCCGTAGATCACCGAGGTCGCCTGATCCTGGGCCAGGGTCTTGCCGTCGGCGCGCTTGATCGCCAGGGCGCCGGCGGCGCCGTCCTTGCCCATGCCGGTCATGACCACGGCGAGCGCGCGGCGGCCGTAGACCCGGGCGGCGGACTGCATGGTGACGTCGGCGGCGGGGCAGCAGCCGTTGACCGGCGGACCATCGGTCAGCATGACCAGGCCGCGGTCGTCGAACTCGAGGTGGCGGTCGCCGGGCGCGATCAGCACCTGTCCGGGCAGCGGACGGTCGCCGTCCTGGGCCTCGTGGACCTCGATCCGGCTCGCGGCGTCGAGCCGCTCGGCGAGCGCGGCGGTGAACCCGCCGGGCATGTGCTGGACGATCACGACGGCGACCCGCAGCTCGGGGACCAGGGCCGGGACCAGCTCGGACAGCGCGGCCGGGCCGCCGGTCGAGATCCCGATCACGCACAGCCGGGGCAGGTTGCCCGGCGCGGCCGCGGCGGGCAGCGCGGTCGACGACAGCGCGCGCATCGCGGTGAACGAGCCCGACGGCCGGGTCGGCGGCGGCGGATTGGCGACCCGCGGCCGGGCCTGCGCGGCGGCGACCAGCTTGCGGATCAGCTCGTCGGCGATCTTCGATAGATCGACCGAGACCTCGCCGGCGGGCTTGGTCAGGAAGTCGACCGCGCCGGCGGCGAGCGCGTCGAACGTCTCCTTGGCGCCCTGCCGGGTGTGGGCCGAGAACATCACGACCGGGGTCGGGCGCCGCTGCATGACCTGGCGCACGGCGTCGGCGCCGGTCATCCCCGGCATGTTGAAGTCCATCGTGACGACGTCGGGCGCGAGCCGCGCGATCTGCGCGATCGCGTCGTGGCCGTCCTTGGCCTGGCCGACGATGTCAAACCGACCGCCGGCGAGCCCGCCGGCGAGCGTCCGGGCGATCGCCGCGCGCATGAACAGCGAGTCGTCGACGATCAGGACCCGGATCTTGCGGGTCATTCGCCCTCCGCCGGCGCGCCGAGCGCCTCGACGACGTAGCCGGTGACCGGCAGCGCCACGCCCTTGAGCGTGAGCCCGGGGAACTCGGTCACCCGGGCGCGCGCGCCGAGCACGGCGCGGGTCGACGCGCTGACCATCACGCCGCCGGGCGGGCACCGGCTCTCGTAGCGGTTGGCCTGGTTCACGGTATCGCCGATCACCGTGTAGTCGCGGCGCACCACGCGCGACCCGAGATCGCCGCGGATCACCGGGCCGGTGTTGATCCCGATCCGCATCGCGAGCACGACCGTGCGCCCGGCGTTGAACGCCGGCATCGCCGCCTGCATCGCGAGCGCAGCGCGCACCGCGCGCTCGGCGGGCGGCGGCTGACCGCGCGCCTCGTCGAAGATCGCCATGATCGCGTCGCCGATGAACTTGTCGATGTCGCCGCCGTGCTGCTTGACCAGCGGGCACATCACGTCGAAGTAGTCGTTGAGCAGCGTGATCAGCTCGCCCGGCGACAGCGTGGCCGAGATCGGGGTGAACCCGACGAGGTCGGAGAACATGACGCTGACGTTGCGCTCGTCGGCGCGGAACGCGAGCGCCTCGCCGCGCTCGGCCCGGTCCTCGGCCGCAGCGCGCGCGCCCTCGGAGATGAACAGCGCCGAGGCCTCCTTGTAGGCGATCAGCCGGCGCTCGGCGAGCGTGCGCTCGACCAGCGCGATGCACTTGTCCTGCGAGAACGGCTTGACCAGGTACGCCGAGGCGCCGGCGGCGCGCATCTGCGCCATGTCGCGCTTGGAGTCGCGCGCGGTCAGCATGATCACCGGGATCTGGCGCAGCTCGGGATCGCGGCGCAGCGCGTGGACCAGCTCGAACCCGGTCATCACCGGCATCTCGTAGTCGCTGACCACCAGCGCGGGGCGCACCGCCTGGGCGCGCTCGAGCGCGGTCTTGCCGTTGTCGGCGGTCACGACCTCGAAGCCCTGGCGCGCCAGGCAGTCGGCGACGTAGTGGCGCTGGGCCGGCGAGTCGTCGACCACGAGCACGCGCTCGCGCGACGCCGGCAGCGAGCCCTGGACCAGCGCGCGGACCCGGGTCGACAGCTCCTCGGGCAGCACCGGCTTGACCAGGTAGTCATCGGCGCCGGCGTCGAACCCGCGCTCGAGGTCGGCAGCCTCGCCGAGCGACGAGCAGATCAGGACCGGGACGTGGGCAGTCGCCGGATCAGCCTTGAGCGCCTTGCACACCCCGTAGCCATCGACCTCGGGCATCTCGACGTCGGTGATCACCAGGTCCGGCGCGATCGCCCGGGCGAGCGCGATCGCCTCGGCGCCGTCGTGGGCCGAGCGGACCTCGTAGCCCTCGTCCTCGAGGATCGGCACGGTGTGGCGGTGGATCAGCGGCGAGTCGTCGGCGAGCAGGATCAGCTTCTTGGCGCGGGTCGTCGCGCCGAGCACGTCGAGGAGCTCGGCGTCGCTGAACGGCACCAGCAGGAAGCCGTCGGCGTCGACGTCGCGCGCGATCCGGCGATCCGACGGCGCGAGCCCGACCACGACCGCGGCGATCGGCCGGGTCCCGGCGCGCAGCAGCGCGACCGCGGCCTCGAGCGAGCGATCGGGCAGCCGGCGCGGCAGCAGCGCGGCGTCGGGCGCGAGCTCGGCCAGCCGGCGCTCGAGCTCGGCGACCGAGGTCACCGCGGTCACGGTGACCCCGAGCGGCTCGAGCGGCCGCCGGGCGAGCGCGGCGAGCACCGGCTCGTCGCTGACCAGCACGACGTTCACGTACCGTCCCCCGGCGGCTCGCCCGCCGACTCGGAGATCAGCGGCGCGGCGTGGCCGAGCAGCTTGCGCACCGCGCGCAGCAGCATCGAGCGATCGTGCGGCTTGGTGATGTACTCGTCGACCCCGGCATCGAACCCGCGCACCCGATCGATCCGCTCGCCCATGCTGGTGACCATGACGATCGGCGTGTCGGCGTACTCGGGCAGCGCGCGCAGCGCCCGGGTCAGCTCGTAGCCGTCGAGCTTGGGCATCATCACGTCGGTCGAGATCAGATCGAACTGGCGCGCGCGGGCGAGCTCGAGGCCGTGCTGGCCGTCGACCGCGACGGTGACCAGGTAGCCGGCGTCGACCAGCAGCCGGCGCAGCGACTCGCGCACGGTGTCGGAGTCCTCGACCAGCAAGATGTGGGTCGCGCCGGCGTGGGTGGCGCGGTTCGCGCCGCGGTCGGCGCCGCGCGCGCCGGCGGGCCGCTCGAGCGCCCGGCGGATGATCGCCGGGACGTCGAGGATCAGCGCGACCCGGTCGCCGAGCAGGGTCGCGCCCGCGGTGCACGGCACGTTGGCGAGCAACGGGCCGAGCGACTTGATCACGATCTCGCGCTTGCCGATCAGGTGGTCGCAGACCAGCGCGTAGGTCTGGCCGGCGTGCTCGACCAGCACGAGCTGGAGCGCGCCGTCGGTGCCGCCGTCGAGCTCGAGCACCGTGTCGAGCCGGATCAGCGGCACGTGATGGCCGCGGACAACCGTGACCTCGCGGTCGGCGACCAGCTCGACCGCGCCGGGCTCGATCACGAGCACCCGCTTGACCACGTCGAGCGGGATGGCAAACACCTCGCCACCCGCGCGGGCGACGATGACCTGGATGATCGCGAGCGTCAGCGGCAGCTTCAACACGAATGCGCTCCCGTGTCCCTGGGTGGATTCGACGTCGATCGTACCCTTGAGCCGGGCGACGATGGTCTGGCGCACGATGTCCATGCCGACCCCGCGGCCCGAGACCTCGCTGACCGTGGCGGCGGTCGAGAACCCGGCGCGGAAGATCAGCTCGCGGGCGGCGGCGGCGTCCATCGCCTCGGCCTCGGCGGCGGTGACGAGGCCGCGCTCGACCGCGCGGGCGCGCAGCCGGGCGGGATCGAGGCCGCGGCCGTCGTCGCTGACCCGGAGCTCGACCTGGTTGCCGCGGTGGGCGGCGGCGATCCGGATCACGCCCTCGGCCGGCTTGCCGGCGGCGATCCGGGCGTCGGGCGGCTCGATGCCATGATCGACCGCGTTGCGCACCAGGTGGAGCAGCGGCTCGTCGAGCGCCTCGACCAGCAGCTTGTCGAGCTCGGTGTCCTCGCCGTCGAGCTCGAGCCGTGCGCGCTTGCCCAGGCTCGCCGCGAGGTCGCGCACGGTGCGCACGTGCTTGCGGAGCACGCCGGCGATCGAGACCATGCGCAGCCGCATGACCTGATCGCGCAGCTCGGCCGAGATCGCGTCGAGCCGATCGGTGCCCTGATCGAGATCGCTGGTGACGTCGGCGAGCACGCGCTCGACCCGCGACAGCTCGTCGCCGAGCGTCTCGATGCCGCGGCCGTGGCTGGCCGCGGTGTTGAGCGTGCCGGCGCGCCCGGCCACCGCGCGGCGGGCGATCCCGCGATCGGTCGCGAGCTCGGCGGTGATCGAGCCGAGGGTGTGGACCGCGCCGCGCAGGCCATCGCGGCCGAGCACGAGCTCGCCGACCAGGTTGAGCAGGCGGTCGAGCTTGTCGAAGTCGACCCGGATCGTCTGGCGCGCGGCATCGGGGTGGCCAGGGCGGCCGGGCGGGCTGGCGAGCGCCGCGTCGGCGAGCGCGCTGCCGGGAGCGCTGGGCGCCGGGGCCGGATCCGCGTCCGGGGCGGCGTTCGGGTTGCGCAGCCGTGCGATCGCCGGCGCCGGATCGATGGTCACCGGCCGGCGCGCGCGGGCCTGGCTCAGCATGTCGCGCAGGCCGTCGAGCGCGGCGAGCAGCGCGTCGACCACCGGGCCGTCGGCGGTGCGCCCGGCATCGCGGATCTGGCCGACCAGATCCTCGGCGGCGTGCGCCAGGTGGTTGATCGGGACCAGCCCGACCATCGCCGAGCTGCCCTTGACGGTGTGGAGGTCGCGAAACACGTCGCGCAACAGCTCCGGGTCGTGCGGCCGGCGCTCGATCTCGATCAGCTTGCCGGCGAGCGCGGCGATTCGCTCGCCGGCCTCGTCGAAGAACAGGTCGATCATGTCGTCGTCGACGGTCGGGACCCAGGTGAACCCGGCGAGCGCGGCGGCCGGGGTCGAGGTGAGCGTCGCGGTCACGCCGGTGGCGGCGGCGGTGGTCGTGGCGGCGGCGGCGGTGGTCGCGGCGGCGGTGGTCGCGGCGGTGGTCGCGGCGGTGGTCGCGGCGGCGGCCGGTGATGGCGACGTCGGCGCGACGTACGGCGTGACCGTCGCGGGTGCCCCGGCGCCGTCGGGATCGAGCGCGCGGCGCCGATCGTCGAGCGGCAGGCCCTCGACGCGCGCGCCGGACTTGTCGGCGTGGGTGAGCTGGACCAGCGCGTCGTGCAAGGTCGCGATCGCGTCGGCGAGCGCGGGGCGGACGCTGCGCACGGCGGACGGTCCCGGCGTGGCGCCGGCCGGGGCGCGAGCCGGGGTGCCAGCCGGGGTGTCAGCCGGGGCGCCGGCCGTGGCCTCGACGTTCAGCTGTTCGATCGCGCGCTCGATCGCGATCGCGAGCCGGCCGACGTCGTCGGCGCCGAGCAGCAGGCTCGACAGCCCGATCCGGAACGCCAGGTAGCCGAGCCCGGCGAGCCGGTCCGGCTGCGCGGCGGCGCCGGCGAGCACGGCGCCATCCGCGCCGGCGCTCGCGACGAACTGGTCCCACAGGGTCGCGGTCATGCCACGTCCTCGTCGAGCGAGTGGCGCGCCAGCCAGCGCCGCCCGCCGGTGCGGGTCGCGCGGACGATCAGGAGGATCCCGGCGGTACGCGCGGCCGCGCGCGCCCGGCGCAGCACGGGAGCGAGATCGTCGCCGAGCAGGTCCGCGCCGTCGAGGTCGATCGTCAGCGAGCGCAGCCCGCGCTGGGCGAGCCGCGCCGACAGCTCGGCGGTGACCAGCGCCGCCGCCGCGTGGCCGCGCAGCACCAGCGTGTCGTCGGCCGGCGGCTCGAGGGTGAACCGGATCGGCGGCGGCGTGCGGTCATCGGCCGGCGCCAGCGGCAACGCCAGCGTGAGCGGCGCGGGCTTGCGGTCGCGGATCGGCACCGGGATCGGCGTGCGCTCATCGGCCAGCGGCGGCGCCAGCATGATCGGCGCGGTCTTGCGGTCACTCGCGGGCCCCGGGATCGCCGCGCGGTCGCCACCGCGCCGCATGTAGTACACCGCGTCGTTCGCGCGCATCGCCTCGAGCTCGGGGATGTCGCGCAGCGACTCGCTGTAGCCGATGAACACGAACCCGCCGGGCACGGTCGCGCCGACCAGCCGATCGATCGCCCGCCGCCGCGCGCGGTCGGTGAAGTAGATCAGCACGTTGCGGCACCACACCAGATCGCAGCCGCGCGGCGCCGCGCCGTCGAGCAGGTTCTGGCGCTCGAACCGGACCAGCGCGGCGATCGCGGGCGCCACGCACACCGTGGTGCCGTCGCCGCCGCCATCGACGAACGCGTCGCGGTACGGCTCGGGCACGTAGTGCAGCGCGGCGCGCGGGTAGGTCGCGGTCTCGGCCTGCGCGAGCGCATCGCCGCTGACGTCGGTCGCCAGGATCGAGATCGCGCACTCGGGCAGGGCGCGCGCCAGCACGATCGCCAGCGTGTACGGCTCCTCGCCCGCGGCGCACCCGGCGCTCCACACCCGCAGCGAGCGCTGGCCGCGCGCGCGCAGCGCCGGCACCACGAGCTCGACCAGCGCGGTGATCTGCGACCGGTGGCGGAACAGCCGGCTCTCGCCGACCCGCACCAGCTCGACCAGCTCCGCGAGCTCGCCCGCACCGCGCCCGCCGTCGAGCAGCGCGAGGTACGCGTCGGGCACAACGTCGAGCAGCGCGATCCGCGCCGCGGCGCGCGCATCGACCACCCAGGCCGGCAGCTCGAGCCCGGCGCGCTCGGCGAGCCGCTCGGCGATCGCCGCGACGACCTCGGGCGCCAGCTGCATGGCGAGCTAGCGCCCCGACCGGGATAGCGCGATCGCGATCCGCGGCCGGGCCTCGCCGCGGTCGAGGCGCCACGCCGAACGGCCGCCGGGCGTACCTCGAGCACCGGCAGCGACGCGATCGGCCCTATGCCGCGGTCGGGGCACGCGCTAGCCGTCCGTCTCGCGCGGGGTCGGTCGCGCCGGCCTCGTCCGCCCGCCGGACACGGCTCCCGGCAGCGCGCGCTGGGGCTCGCCGTTCGGCTTGCCGGCGGGCCGCGGCGCGCTGCGCGCCGCGAGCTTGTTGCCATCGAGGTTGAACCCGCCGATCGATTCTTCGAGCTCGAACGCCAGCTCGTGCAGCCGCTCGGCCTGAACCACCGACTCTTCCGACCCCGACAGCACCTCGGTCGCGATCTGGCGCACCGAGTCCATGTTGCGCGCGATCTCGTCGGACACCACCGCCTGCTCGTGGACCGCGCCGGCGGTGTCCTTGACCACGCTGATCAGCTGGCCGAGCCCGGTCAACGTCCCGGTCACCAGCTGCGAGCCGTTCGCGACCTCGCGCGTGCCGACGTCCATCGACGCCATCACCGCCTGGGTCTGCTCCTTCACGGTCTGGATCAGGGTCTCGATGTCCTTGGCCGATTGGCCGACCCGGCGCGCCAGCGACGACACCTCGTCGGCGACCACCGCGAACCCGCGGCCCTGCTCGCCGGCGTGCGCCGCCTCGATCGACGCGTTCAGCGCCAGCATCGAGGTCTGCTCGCTGATCTGCCGGATCACCTCGACGATGTTGCCGATCCGCTTGCTGCTCTCGCCGAGCTCGCGCATCTTGTCGGCCGCATCGGCGACCGCCGCGCGGATCGTCTCCATCCGCTCGACCGCCGCGGTCACCGCCGTGCTCGACTGCTCGGCGACCTCGGTCGCCTGGGCCGCGTTGCCGGCGACGGTCTGGATCGACGCCGACAGCTGGGTCACCGCGGTCGTCGAGCTCTCGATCTTCAGCGTCTGGTCCTTGAGCCCCGACAGCATCTGGCGCGACGCCGCGCTGATCTCGGCGCTCGACGCCCCGACCTGGAACGCCGCCGACTGCACGCCGGTCGCGAGCTGGTGCAGCCGCGCGAACACCTGGTTGATGTTCTCGGCGAGGTCCGAGGTCTCGTCGTGCGAGCTGATGTTCAGCCGCTGCGTCAGGTCGGTGTCGCCCTGCAGCAGGCCCTGCGACTGCTGCGCGAACTGCTTGATCGGCCGCGTGATCAACAGGCCCATCGCCATCGCGATCAGCAGCGAGGCCCCGATCCCGACCAGGATCTCGAGCCACGGCAGCTTGGCCGCCGGATCGACCAGGGTCGCGCGGCTGCGCGTGATCACCAGCCGGCCGACCGTCCCGGCGTCACCCGCCTTGTAGCCCTCGTAGGCGTCGTCGCTCCAGAAGTCGAAGTCGCCGTCCTTCATCCGGATCACGTCGCGCGAATCGTCGCCGACCGTCATCCGCATGTACTTGTCGGGCTGCATCGCGCGCGCGAGCTCGGCGCGGTGATCCGCCGGCCACGCCGACGCCAGGATCGTCGCGCCGTCGATCAGCGTCGGCCGGATCTGGGTCTCGACCTGATCGTCGCTCTGATCGGCGAACTCGTCGAACAGCCGCTGCAGCCGCACGCCGATCAACAGGCCGCCGACCACCTGGTCCTTGTCGCCGAGGATCGGCAGCGCCGACATCTGGTACGGCACGCCGTCGATCACCTGGATCCGGTGCGCGAACGCGCTGCCGCCGCGCGCCTTGTCGACCGCGGCGATCGCCGGTAGCGCCTGCTCGTCGAGCGCCTTGGCCGGCGCCACGAACTTGAGCCGGTTGTTCGCGGTGAACAGCGCGAACACGTCGGGTTGCAGCCCGGTCTTGCCCGACAGCCCGTCCGACATCTGGCGGGCGTGCAGCACCGCCGCGGCCTCGGCGGCGTCGGCCGCGGCGGCGGTCGCCGTCGGGCTCACCGCGCCGGTCATCGCCTTGCGCAGCTCGTCATCGGACGCCAGGAGCTCGAGCATCGCCGTCATGTCGCGGCCGACGCGGTCGGTGTAGCCGTCGAGCCGGCGCGCCTGCTTCTGCAGGTAGTTGCCGCGCGACTTGAGCCGGGTCTCGTTGCGCACGACGTACGTGCCGCCGATGATCAGCAGCGCCGCGAGGGTCAGGCAGCCGACCAGGAACTTGAAGAACAGCGGGAAGCGCAGCTTCCGGGTCCGGGGCGTCATGACATCTTGCCTTCCACGTCGGGGCGGGTCTCCGGTCTGGCGTCCGCGCTCGTCTCCGATCGCGCCAGCGCGCGCAGCGGCTCCACGGTGAGCACCGCGCGCGCGTCGAGCACGCGCACGCTGCCGGTCGGCGTCGCGACCATGCCGCTCAGCAGCGCGGCGACCTCGGCCGCGAGCCCGGGGGGCGGCGGCTCGAGCGGGGTCTCGACCGTCCGGAGATCGCGCAGCCGATCGACGACGATCCCGACCACCCCGGCCGCGTGGTCGACCACGACGATCTTGCTGTCGTCGCCGACCACCGTCGGCGGCAGCCCGAGCAGGATCCCCAGGTCGATCACCGGCACGATGTCGCCGCGCAGGCTGAACACGCCGGCCAGGCACGGCGGCACCAGGAACACCCGCGTGATCGGCGGCACCGGCAGGGTCTCGCGCACATCCCCGATCGGCAGCGCGAGCTCCTGCGCGCGCAGCTCGAAGCACACCAAGCGGAGCGGGCCTGGCTCGGCCTCCGGGGACACCATCCACCCCAGGTTACCCGATGTTGGCCTCGGCCATGGACCACCGCGCCAGGTCAGCCGATGTTGAAGTCTTCCTTGTCGTGGGGCGGGGTGCTGCCGTCGGTGAACCGGCCCAGGGTGTAGCGGCTGAAGATCTCGTGGGGCGGGCCGCCGGTCAGCCACTCGCCGTAGAGCTTGCCGACGATCGGGGCCATCATGAAGCCGTGGCCGACGAAGCCGCAGGCCAGGAAGAAGTCGGGGTGGCCGGGGACCGCGCCGAGGATCGGGTTGCCGTCGGGCGACTGGTCGTAGGGGCCGGCCCACTGGCGCAGGATCTTGATGTCGCCGAGGATCGGCATCAGGCGGACCAGGCGGCGCGCGTAGGTCGCGAGGAACTGCATCGTCGAGCCCATGCCGTAGGTCGATTCGTGGCCGGGGATGGTCACGCCGCCGACGATCTCGCCGCGCATCGATTGGCTGCAGTAGAGGCCGCTCGCCAGCTCGCTGACCATCGGGCGCAGGAACGGCTTGAGCGGCTCGGACGAGCAGATCTCGTGGCGGATCGGGTAGGTCGGGATCTGGACGCCGATCATCGCGCCGAGCCTGGGCGACCACGCGCCGGTCGCGTTGATCACGCGGCGCGCCCGGATCGCGCCGCGCGCGGTGTGCACGACGTAGCCGCCGGCCTTTTGCGGCTCGAGGCCGGAGACCGGGGTCTGGGTGAAGATCCGCGCGCCGTGCGACGCGGCCTGGCGCGCGTAGCCCCACAGGAACGGCCACGGGAACAGGATGCCGTCGGTCGGGTTGTACGACGCGCCGACGATGCCGGTGAGATCGAGCTCGGGGACGATCTCGAGCGCCTGGCGCGGCTCGAGCATGCGGGTCGCGACGCCGCACCGGTTCTGCAGCGCGATGTTCTTCTCGAGCCGGGCGACCTCGGCGGCGTTGCGCGCGAGGAACAGGTAGCCGCCCTGGCGGAACCAGACGTTGACGCCGAGGTCGACCGCGAACCGGCGGCACAGCTCGACCGACTCCTGCATCAGCCGGATGTTGAGCTCGGTCGACCACTGCTGGCGCACGCCGCCGCCGTTGCGGCCCGACGCGCCCTCGGCGAGGTAGCCGCGCTCGACGACGACGACGTCCTCGAGGCCGCCCTTGGCGAGGTGGTAGGCGATCGACAGCCCGACGACGCCACCGCCGACGATCACGATCTCGGCGGCCTCGGGCAACGGGCCCGCGCCCTCGAGGGTAGCGGGCAGGCGGACCTCGCCGGACACGTCGGCGCGCGAGGTGTCTTCCTCTTCGTCCATCACCGGCTGCACTAGCGCTTCCGCTCGCTCTCCGGCGGGGCGTCGGGGCCTTCCGGATCGTCGGGGAACCGGTAGGCGCCGGGGTCGCGCGCGAGCAGCCGCAGCGGGGTCGGGGCGAGCGGCGGCCGCGAGGTGAACGGCGGGATCGCCGACGGCGCCTGCCCGGTCAAGAGCGCGAGCTGGGTCGCGACCGCGGCGAGGCACTCCTTGCCCTGGCACGGGCCGGTACCGAATCCGGTGTAGCGCTTGACCTCTTCGATATCGCGATAGCCACGCGACACGCTGTGCTCGAGGTCAGCGAGCGTGACGTCCTCGCAGCGGCACAATACGATCTTTCCCGCCACGCACGAACGATAGCCAAATCCGCGCGAGATGGCATGCGCGAACGCGTGAACTTCGACGAAGAGTGGTCGATCGGAGAATTCGTACGTACGGCTGGTGCGCGGTCGCAGTACAGCGCGCAACCCGCAGGGAACGACGCTTACAGCGCGGCGGCGACGTGAGCGCCGACCCGGGCGCCGTCCTGGGCCGCGGACACCGGACCGCGGTAACCCGTGACGTCGCCGCACGCCCACACGCGCGGCGTCGAGGTCCGGCCTTCGGCATCGACCACGACGCGGAACCCGCCGGCGGCCGGATCGAGCACGACCTTGCAGCCTTGCTGGCGCGGGCCCTCCGATGCTGGTGCGGGGATCCCGGCCACCGCCACGAGGTCGCAGTCGACCTTGCCGCTGAACGTGTCGAGCGCCGAGACCCAGCTGCGGCCGCGGGTGCCGGTCGCGTTGGCGAGCGCGATCCGCACGACCTCCGCGCCGGATTGGTACAAGGCAGACGCAAGCGCGGTCGCATCGGCCGCCATCTCGGGGACCTCGACGATCGCGACCTTGTCGCCGGCCAGGATGCCGTGATCGACGAGCAAGCGGCCGACCGCGCGCGCGGCCAGCACGCCGGGCCGGTCGTTGTCGGGGAACGGCAGGTTCACCGGGTAGCCGCCGGTCGCCCAGATCCACGACGCGGCATGAATCCGGTACAGTCGATCGGGGGCCGACACCGCGAGCACGCCGCCGTCATCCTCGGGGAAGTAGCCGATCGCGGTCGACTGCGCGAGGACCTCGACCCCGGCGGCGGCGGCCTCGGCCCAGCTGGCCTCGGCGTGGCGCCGGCCGGTCCGCGGATCGGTGCGCAGGCTGCCGCCGGGCCGCAGCTGGTCGTCGATCAGGACGGTGGTGCGGCCGGCGCGGGCGGTGGCGGTCGCCGCGGCGAGCCCGGCCGGTCCGCCGCCGATCACACAGACGTCGGTGGCGCGCACCGCGACCCCGGGCAGATCGCTGGACACCCGCTCGGGCAGCTTGCCCAGGCCCGAGAGCTGGCGCACGACCTTGTTCGCGAGCTTGTTCAGCACCGACGATCCGGTCGCCAGCGTGTGGTGGTCCATGCCGCGCGAGAACAGGAAGTCGACCGCACCGAGCAGATCGACCTCGGCCGACGGGAACGCGTTCTGCCCGGTGACCTCGGCGCCGGCGCTGCACGCCGCCTGGCACGCGCGCAGGTTCGGCACACCGGACAGCCGCACCAGGCAGCCGCTGCAGTGACCCTCGAAGCAGAAGAACGTGCGTGGCCGGTGATACTTGAGCGAGCGCGCGAGCACCCGGGTCCCGCTCGCGATCGCGGCCGCTGCGATGCTCTCGTCGGGAAATGCCCGAACGGAAGTATCGGCGATCCGCACTTCGATTGCTTCGCCGCGAACGGCGTCATGTCCCGGAAGCCGGCGCGCCATGTATGACACATAACACGCTGCTCGGTTGCGGAGGTTGCTCGGCGTGCGATACCGTTGTGGCTCGAAAGGATAGGGGATCCCGATGGCGACTCCAACCAGGCCATGCCCGTACTGCGGTGCGGCGGTGCTGATCAGCGCACCGGCGTGCAATACGTGCGGCCGACCGATGCCAGCGATGCAGGCGAGCCCGCCTGCTGGGCAGCCAGCCAAGACGATGTTCGGCTACGCCGCTCCCGTCGTCCCCGGCCAGCAACCACCGCAACAACAACAACGCCCCGGTGCGCAGCCCACGCCCGGCCAGCAGCCGCGCCCGGGCCAGCCCCAGCAGGGCGGGTTCGCACCGCCGCAGCAGCAAGGCTTTCCGCCACAGCCTCAGGCAAATCCGTACGGCCAGCCGCAGCAGCCTCAGGCAAATCCGTACGGCCAGCCGCAGCAGCCTCAGGCAAATCCGTACGGCCAGCCGCAGCAGCCTCAGGCAAATCCGTACGGCCAGC
>DATBBB010000145.1:0-15788 GCA_036271215.1 Kofleriaceae bacterium
CAGTCATCGGTAACACCAAAGTATCACCCACCCGTGAACCGCGCCACTGTCCGCGGCCTCGTGGGTCGAGGCGTTGTCCGGTGTGGCCGGAGCCCGGAATCGGGGTAGCCCTCCCGAACCTTCGGCCGGTAGGTCAGCCCGGGTCGCGCAGCAGCGCCGACAGCGCACCCGGCTCGCGGACCGGCGGCGAGCAGGTCGGCCCGGTGCACACGAACGCGCGCGCGGTGGCGCCGTCGGGCGTCTTGCCCTCGAGGATCGATGCCGACGCCCACGGCCCGGCGATGCACAGCGCCGGGGCATAGGTCCGGCGCGCCGCGGTCAGCAGCTCGTCGCGGCCGGCGCCCTCGGTGACGACCAGCACCTGGGCGTGCAGGTAGAGATCGAGCGCGGCGATCAGCCCGGAGTTGGCCCACGCCGTGCCGTCGGTCGACCCGGTCAGCCGCTGCACCAGGTAGGTCTCGGCGAGCGCGAGCGCGTCGGCGTCGCCGGCGACCAGCCCGAGCCGCAGCAGCACCTGGGTCGCGATCGCCGCGCCCGCCGGGATCGCGCCGTCCTGGTGCGACTCGGGGCGGTGGACGAGCAAGCTATCGCCCGCCGGCGCCAGGTAGAACACGACCACGCCGTCCGGCCGATCGACGAACTTGTCGCGCAGCGCGCGCGCGAGCCGGGTGCCCAGCGCCCACCACGCGGCATCGCCGGTGGCCTCGGCGAGATCGAGGCAGCCGGCGGCGACGAACGCGTAGTCATCGAGCGTACCGTCGAGCTTGGTCGCGCCCTGGTGGTAGACCCGCGCGAGCCGATCGCCGTCGACCAGCCGGTCGCGCACGAACCCCGCCACCCGGGTCGCCAGCGCGAGCGCCGGCGCGTGGCCGGTGGCGCGCCACGCCGCGCACAGCCCGCTGATCGCCAGGCCGTTCCAGCCCGCGAGCACCTTGTCGTCGGTGCCCGGCCGGACCCGGCGATCGCGCGCCGCGACCAGCGCGCCGCGTAGCTCGGCGAGCTGAGCTTCTTCGGCCGGCGACGTCCGCGGCGTGACCCGCGACAGCACGTTCGCGGCCTCGAAGTTGCCGCCCTCGGTGACGCCGTAGGCGTGCGCGAACACCAGCGCGTTCGCCGCACCGAGCGCGGCGCGCAGCTCGGCCGGCGTCCAGACGTAGAACTTGCCCTCCTCGCCCTCGCTGTCGGCGTCGAGCGATGACCAAAGGCCGCCCGCCGGATCCGACAGCTCGCGCGCGAGGAACGCCACGGTCTCGGCGACGACCTCGGTCGCGCGCGCCGCGAACGGCCCCGCCATCGCGGCCGCGCTCGCGAAGATCGCGAGCAGCTGGGCCTGGTCGTACAGCATCTTCTCGAAGTGCGGCACCAGCCAGCGCGCGTCGACCGAGTAGCGCGCGAACCCGCCGCCGAGGTGATCGTAGATCCCGCCCTCGGCCATGCCGCGCGCCCAGCGATCGAACGCCTCGCGCGCCGGCTCGCCGTGCGGGAACCGGCTGGCCCGCGCGAGCAGCTCGTGGGTCGTGCACGACGGGAACTTCGGCGCGCCGCCCATGCCACCGAACTTGGGATCGCAGCGCTCGGCGAGCTGGCGCCCGGCGGCGATCAGCAGCGACGGCGACAGCCCGCGCGGATCGGCCTTCTGCGCGCCGCGCCGGTAGTGCGCGTCGACCCGCGACAGCCCATCGAGCAGCGCCAGCGCGTTGTCCTCGGCGTCGCTGCGCTGGGTGCGGTACGCCGCCGACATCGCCTCGAGCAGCTCGCGGAAGCTCGGGCGGCCGAACCGCGGCTCGGGCGGGAAGTACGTGCCGAGCAGGAACGGCCGGCCGTCGGGCAGGCAGAACGCCGACAGCGGCCAGCCGCCGCCCTCGCCCTGGACCTGGATCGCGTTCATGAAGATCGCGTCGACGTCGGGCCGCTCCTCGCGATCGACCTTGATGTTGACGAACCGCTCGTTCATCAGCCGCGCGGTCTCGGCGTCCTCGAAGCTCTCGTGGGCCATCACGTGGCACCAGTGGCACGCCGCGTAGCCGATCGACACGAACACCGGCTTGTCGAGCCGCCGCGCCTCGGCGAACGCGTCCTGGGTCCACGGCCACCAGTCGACCGGGTTGTCGGCGTGCTGCCGCAGGTACGGCGAGCTCTCGGCGGCGAGGCGGTTCGGCATCCGCACGATATACACCCTCGCGCGAGCCGGCTCGCGCTAGACGATGACGTACGTCGCGAGCGCGGCGGCGCGGGCGCGCAGCACCGGATCGCGCGATACCGGGTTGGACCGCACGTTGAACACCGCGAGCACCGGCAGCCGGGCGGCGACGATCTCGGCGACCCCGGCGAGCCCGATCTCGGTCGACACCAGCTCGAGGTAGCGCAGCGCCGGCAGGTGGCCGGCGTGGCGCGCGATCGCGGGGCCGATCGCGTCCCCGAGCCGGTTCTGGATCAGGCCGAACCGGCGCAGCCGCGGCAGCGGCGCCGCGAGCAGGGCGTCGAGATCCGCGGCGTCCAGCTCGCCGACCAGGTACAGCGCCTTGAGCTGATCGAAGTGCGGCCAGCTGTGCAACAGCTCGATCGCGGCCCCGAGCTCGCCGCCGCCGAGCGTCAATAGCTCGAGCCGCGGCATCCCCGGCCCGAGCCCCGTGACCGGCGCCGCGGTGCGGCGCGCGGCGCCGATGTTGAGCTCGCGCAGCTGGGCCAGGGTCCGGCCATGCCACAGGTGATGAAAGCTGGCGAGCTCGACCGGCTCGCGCAGCACCAGGTAGCGGATCCGCGGTAACAACGGCGAGGCGAGCAGCTCGTGGACCCGGTCGCCGTGCGCGAGCTCGAGCTCGACGACCGGCTCGCCGGCGAGCAGCGCCGGCTCCGCCACCAGCTGGTCGATCGACGGCCGCGCCGAGTGCACGAACCCGCCGCGCGTGGTCACCGAGAACGGGTACGGGAACCAGGTCTTGAAGTACGCCGTGCGCAGCTCGCGGTGGCGCGCGCGCAGCCGATCGCGGATCCGGATCGACAGCGGCTCGACCAGCCCGAGCTCGAGCTGGATCCACTCGCCGCGCGGATCGCCGGCCTCGAGCAGCTCGTCGGCGTAGATCCGCTTGACCTCGTCGTTCTCGGGATCGTCGAGCACGCGCTGGAGCAGCCGCGCCCGCCGCGGGTCGGCGTCCTGCATCAGCCGCGCCCCCAACTCAGACGCGCACATAGGGAGCGAGACCGGCGGCGATCGGGCGCAGGGCGCGATCGCGGGCGACGGGGTTGTCGCGCACGTCGAGCGTGGCGAGCGCCGGCAGCTTGGCGGCGACGATCGCGGCGACGCCGTCGAGCGTGGCGCCGGTGGCGACCAGCTCGAGGTGGCGCAGCCCCGGCAGCCGGTCGGCGTACTGGGCGATCACGGCGCCGGCGGCGGCGCCGAGCGCGTTGCGCGACAGGCACAGCTTGCGCAGCCGCGGCAGCGCGCCGCCGGCGAGCAGCGCCTCGAGCCCGACCAGCGACGCCCGGGCGCGCGAGACATACAGCGTCTCGAGCCGGGCGAGCCCCGGCCAGCGGCCGAGCCCGGCCAGCCCGGCGTCGCCGAGCGGGTTGCCCGACAGCACGAGGGTGTCGAGCACCGGCAGCGCGTCGCCCGGAGAGGAGAGGTCGGCCCCGGCCAGCGCGCTGGGCCCGACGCCGCAGCCGGTGACGTTGAGCGCGCGCAGCTGGGCCACCCCCGGCGACGACCACAGCGCCGTGAGCCCGGCATCGCCGAGCCCGCCGCGGACGATCAACCGGCGCAGCCGCCCGAGCCACGGCGCACCCGCCAGCTCCGCCGCGTTCGCCGGGTCGAGCTCGACCGCGACCTCGACCACCGGCTCGGTCGCGAACAGCGCACCGGCCGCGCGCAGCTGGCCGAACGTCGCGCGCACCGACGACGCGAACCCGCCGCGGGTCCGGATCGCGCCGACCTTGTACGGGAACCAGGTCGAGAACCACGCCGCGCGCAGCTCGGTGTGGCGCTGGCGGAGCTGATCGCGGCGCCGGATCGCCAGCGGGCCCGCGAGCGCCAGCTCGAGCTGGATCAGCTCGCCGCGCGGGTCGCCGGCCTGCAGCAGCTCGTCGGCGTAGACCCGCTTGGCGTCGTCGTTCTCGGGGTCGTCGAGCACGCCGCGCAAGAGCCTCGCCCGCCGATCGTCGGCACGCCGGGCGCTCGGGGCACGCGGCTCGCCCGGGGCACGCGGCTCGCCCGGCGCCGCGCCACCGGCTCCCGGCTCAGCCACCGCCGGCTCCCAAAAGGGCGTCGACCTCGGCGATCCAGCGCCGGCCGAGCGCCGGCTCGACCATCCGGGCGTACGCCGCGTAGCCGGCGAGGTACGCCGCGACGTCGGCGTGGCCGTGGGCCTGCGAGGCCAGGCCGCTGGCGCGGCAGTTGTGGAGGATCGCGCGGAACCGCCGGCGGTCGGCGCGCGGCAGGTGGACGCCGCCGTTGACCACGATGTAGCCCGAGCCCGGCCCGGCGCCGGGGCGCATCCAGCGCACCAGGTCGTCGGGCGCCACGCCGACCAGCCGCGCGACCTCTGCCGCGGTCGCCAGCCGCGGCAGCCCGTGGGCGTCGAGCGCGCTCGGCCGGTCGCCGGCGCGGGCCGGCGCGCGGCAGGTTCGTCGGGGAAGATACCGAACGCCCAGCTCGCGCGGGTGGCGCCCTCGCCGCGGCTCCGCGCGGCCGGCGGGGCGACCGTCAAGAGCCCGAGCTTGTCGACGGTGCGACGGACCAGGCCGCGCACGCCGAGATCCGGATCGCGGTACACTCGGCGCAGCACGCGCGCGGCGTCGCTGCGCGGGAGTAGGAGTGGCAAACGCTTCGCCCTCGTGGCTGTACCTTCTTCATGCGTCGTCGGGATCAGCCGTGACGTAGCATCACGGACCAAGGGCTAGCTCGTCACGTCCCAGGCTGGCCCAGCATATCAAATCCCGGCGCAAGTGCCGTCGAACATCCGTTCGACGTTGCAGCCGGGCACCGCGATCGTGAACCCGGTCGCCTGGGTGACGTCCGCGCCGAGCGGCACCCCGGCGGCGTTGGTCACCGTGCCGCGGACCCGTACCCGGTAGGTCTGCCCGACTTGCAGCGCGCTGGCCGGCGCCGCGGTCGCCACGGTGTTGCCCGCGCTCAGCACCGGGCCGCGGAACTCGAACGCCAGGCAGCTCGCGAAGTTATCGGCCGACAGCTGGAGGCTGCCGGTGCACGCCCCGGTGCGGCGCTGGGTGGTCAGCGACGCCGCCGCGATCGCCTCGTTGAACGTGACGACGATCGGGACCGAGCTCGCCGCGCCGATCGCCCCGTCGGGCGGCGCGATCGCCACCACGCCGAGGCCGGCGACCACGAGGCTCGCGGTGCCGACCACGCCGCCCAGGGTCGCGGTGATCTGCGTGGTGCCGACCGCCAGGCCGGTCGCGCGGCCGTGGGTCGTCGCGGCGTTGGAGATCTGCGCGACGGCCACGTCGCTCGACGCCCAGGTCACCTGGGTGGTCAGCTCCATGGTCGACGCGTCGCTGAACGTGCCGAACGCGACGAACCCGAGGCTGCCGCCGGGGACCGTGGTCGCGATCGCCGGGGTCACCGCGATCGAGTCGAGCGTCACCGCGGTCACCGCGACCGCGGCCGTGCCGGTCACGCCGTCGAGCGCGGCGCTGATCGTCGTCGCACCGATCGCGAGCGCCGCGACCAGGCCGCGCGAGCCGTCGGCATTCGACACCGCCGCCACGCCGGGGCTCGCCGAGATCCACGTCACCTGCGCCGTGAGGTCCTGGACCGAGCCGTCGCTGAACGTGCCGAGCGCCGCCAGCTGCTGGCGGTGGCCCTTGGGCAGCGAGACCACGGCCGGCGCCACCGCGATCGAATCGAGCACCGCCTGGGTCACGGTCAGGCTCGCCGTGCCGGTCACGCCGTCGAGCGTCGCCGAGACCGTCGTCGTGCCGACCGCGAGCGCGGTCGCCAGGCCCTGCGAGCCGGCGGCGTTGGAGATCACCGCGATCGCAGGATCCGCGGTCTGCCACGTCACCTGCGCCGTCAGATCCTGCGCCGTGCCGTCGCTGAACGCGCCGAGCGCGGCGTAGGCCTGGGTCCGGCCCTGGGCGAGCGACGCACCGGTCGGGGTCACGGCGATCGCGTCGAGCACCGCCGGGGTCACGGTCAGGGTCGTCGTGCCGGTCACCCCGCCGAGCGCGGCGCTGATCGCCGTCGCCCCCACGCCGACCGCGGTCGCCACGCCGGCGCTGCCCGGCGCGTTCGAGATCGTCGCGATCGCGGGCGCCGATGACGCCCACGCCACCTGCGCCGTCAGATCCTGGATCGTGCCGTCGGTGAACGTGCCGGTCGCCGCGAACGCCTGGGTCCGGCCGAGCGCCAGCGACGGCTGGATCGGCGTGACCTGCAGGCTGACCAGCGCCGCGGGGGTCACCGTGACCTGCGCCGTCCCCGAGATCGCGCCCTTGGTCGCCCGGATCTGGGCGCCGCCCACGGCGAGCGCGCTGACCAGGCCGCCCGCCGACACCGTCGCGTGCGCCGGGCCGTCCGAGCTCCACGCCACCTGCGCGGTGACGTCCTGGGTGGTCTTGTCGTTGAACACCGCGGTCGCGGTCAGCTGCTGCGTCGTGCCGGCGGCGAGGCTCGGGTTGGCCGGCATGACCTGGATCTCGACCAGCGTCGCCTGGGTCACCGTGGCGGTGGTCGAGCCCTGCACCGTGCCGAGCTTGGCCGTGATCGTCGCCGAGCCCGCCGCGATGCCCTGGAGCACCCCGCTGAAGCTCGGCACCGCGATCCCCGGCGCGGAGGTCCCCCACTTGACCTGCGCGGTGAGGTCCATCGTCGACGAATCGCTGTACACGCCGGTCGCGGTCAGCTGCTTCGCGGCGCCGACCGCCACGCTCGGCTTGGCCGGCGTGATCGTGATCGAGAACAGCACCGGCGCCGCCCCCGCCGGGCTCGCGATGTCCAGGTCATCGCGCGACGGTGACGTCGGCGTGACACAGGCGGCCATCAGCGAAATTACGATCCATACGGCAAGCTTGCGCGGACACAGCATCGTCACTCCCCCCGACCCCGAGGCCGGATCCGACCACAGTACGCAGATCGCGAGGGGGCTCGCCAGGTTCCCCGCGCCGCGAATCGTGACCTCCCCGTGAGATCTCCCGACGGATGCCGGCGTCGGGTGCCAGAGCTTGCCGGTGGGCCGATGTGCGGGCTCCCTCATATGGGGCTAGCGTTTGGCTGCCCATCAATGGCAGTCTGGCGCCTACTTTGACCGGAGAGTCTTCTTCTATGAGAACACCTGCGCGGATCCTGAGCTTCCTCGTCGTCTGCGTTGCCGCGCTCGCCGCCTGCGGCGACAACGGAGGTTCACCACCGACGAACTCGGCCAAG
The DNA here is from genome assembly GCA_036271215.1 of Kofleriaceae bacterium. Taxonomy (GTDB): domain Bacteria; phylum Myxococcota_A; class Polyangia; order Haliangiales; family Haliangiaceae; genus JABFXX01. The sequence continues at coordinate 7,382 of DATBBB010000145.1, forward strand.
GATCTCACCGTCTTCAGCTTCCTGGCGGCGAAGAACTCGCTGCCCACCGATGTCACCGCACAGATCGTCGGCAGCACGATCTCCGCGACCGTGCCGTCGGGCACCGACGCCACCGCGCTGATCGCGACGTTCGAGACCACCGGCAGCGACGTCACGGTCGGCGGGGTCGACCAGGTCAGCAGCACGACCGCCAATGACTTCACCAGGCCGGTGACCTACGAGGTCACCGCCGCCGATGGCACGACCCAGGACTACACCGTCACCGTCAGCGTGTCCGCGTCGGGCGCCAAGCAGCTCACCGGCTACGCGTTCCTCAAGGCCGCCAACCCGGGGCTGCCCGCCGACATCACCGCGACGATCAACGGCACCGCGATCGCGGCCACCGTGCCGTTCGGCACCAGCGTCACCGCGCTGATCGGCTCGTTCACCACCAACGGCACCAGCGTCACCGTCGGGACCACCCCGCAGGTCAGCGGCACGACCCCGAACGACTTCACCAACCCGGTGACCTACACCGTGACCGCCGCCGACGGGACGTCCACCAGCTACACCCTCACCGTGACCGTGGCGCCGAGCACCGCCAAGGCGATCACCGCGTACTCGTTCCTCGCGGCGAAGAACGCCGGCGCCGGGATCATCACCGACATCACCGGCGCGATCAACGGCACCGACATCACGGCGACCGTGCCGTTCGGCACCAACGTCACCGCGCTGATCGCGACGTTCACCAGCACCGGCGCCAGCGTCAAGGTCGGCACCACCGCGCAGGTCAGCGGCACCACCCCGAACAACTTCACCAACCCGGTCGCGTACACCGTGACCGCGGCCGACGGCTCGACGGCGACGTACACCGTCACGCTCACCGCGGCGCAAAACTCGGCCAAGGCGATCACCGCCTACTCGTTCCTGTCGATCCACAACGCAGGGCTCCCCGACATCACCGCCACGATCACCGGCACCGACATCGCGGCGACCGTGCCGTTCGGCACCCCCGTCACCGCGCTGATCGCGGACTTCACCACCACCGGCGCCAGCGTCAAGGTCGGCGGCACCACGCAGGTCAGCGGCACCACCCCGAACGACTTCTCCACGCCGGTGGCGTACACCGTGACCGCGGCTGACGGCACCACCGCTACCTACACCGTGACCGTCACCATCACCGAGAGCTCGTCCAAGACGATCACCGCGTACTCGTTCCAGTCGGCGAACAACCCCGGGCTCGGCAACGTCGATGCGACGATCACCGGCACCGATATTGCGGCGACCGTGCCGTTCGGCACCCCCCTGACCGCGCTGATCGCGACGTTCTCGACCACGGGCACGAGCGTCAAGGTCGGCGGCACCACGCAGGTCAGCGGCATGACCCCGAACAACTTCACCGCGCCGGTCACGTACACCGTCACCGCGCAGGACGGCACGACCCAGGACTACCTGGTGACGTTGACCGTCGCCCCGGCGCCGAAGGACATCACGGCGTTCTCGTTCCTGGCGGGCAGCGTCACCGCGACGATCACCGCCAACAACATCACGGCGACCGTGCCGTTCGGCACCGACCCGACCACGCTGGTCGCGACGTTCACGACCACGGGCGCCAGCGTCACCGTCGGCGGCACCACCCAGGTCAGCGGCACCACCCCGAACGACTTCACCAACCCGGTGACCTACACCGTGCACGGGGCCGACGGCGGCACGCAGGACTACACGGTCACCGTGACCGTGGCGCTGAACCCGGCGAAGGACATCACGGCGTTCTCCTTCGTACTGGCGCAGAACGCGGGCATCTTCATCTCGTCCACGGGGACGATCTCTGGCACCTCGATCACGCTCGAGCTCACGCCGGGGGTCAACGTCACCGCGCTGGTCGCGACCTACACCACGACGGGCGCGAGCGTGACCGTCGGTGGAGTGACCCAGACCAGCGCCACGACGCCGAATGACTTCACCAACCCGGTGACCTACACCGTGACCGCGGCCGACGGCACGTCGCAGAACTACACGGTGACGGTGAAGCGGTTCATCACCTCGTTCTCGTTCACCGGCGCGGCCGGCAGCGAGACGACCTTCCCGTCCGACGGCACGAACGCCGGGCTCACGGGGGTGCCGACGATGGGCCGGGCCGGTGGTACACCGAGCGCGGCCGTGAACACGTTCTCCGGCAACAACTGGTTTACCGGCACGATCAACATCGCGCACTACTACACGTTCACCGTGACCCCGGCTGCCGGCCACACGATGACGCTCACCAACCTCGCGCTCAAGGATCTGAGGTCCGGCACGGGCCCGACGGCGTTCTCGATCCGCTCGAGCGCCGACAACTTCGCCACCGATCTCATGGTGTTCACGACCCACGTCACCACGATCGGTCCCGACGTGTTACCGCTCGGTGCGGGCTTCGCCAACTTGACCACCGCGGTCGAGTTCCGGCTCTACGCGTACGGCGCCTCCGCGGCCGCCGGCACGTGGCGCATCGACGAAGTCCAGCTCAGCGGCACGATCGCGCCCTGAGCGCGACCGTCCGGACGCCGCGATCTACGCTGAGGAGTGGCGCTGGATCGCGAAGCGCTGAGGCCGTCCGAGGTCGCCCGCGAGGCGACCACGATCGCGAACCCGGCGCGCGGGATCGGACGCGCTTCGACCGCCGGCCGCGGGGCCGTGTAAAAGGCGGCGGTGGCCGAACGCGCGTCGTCGCCAGGCGTGCCGGGCGTGATGATCGCCGCATCGGCGGCGGTCGCGGGCGTGGCATCGCCGGCGGTCGTGGGCGTGGCATCGCCGACGGTCGTGGGCATGGCGTCATCGGCGCCGCGGGCATGGCGCCGGCGGCCGCCGCGGGCATGGCGTCATCGGCGATCGCAGGCATAGCCTCACCGCCCGTCGCGGGCATGACATCGTCGGCGGTCGCGGACAGCGCCGCCAGTGCCGTCCGCCATTCCGTGGCCGAGCGCGTCGAGCGCTGCCGCCCGCACGCCATCCTCGAGATCGCCGAGCGACGCGACCACCGCCGCGAGCGTGGCCGCGGCGAGCGGCATCCGGCAGGCTTGCGCGCGGATCCACGGATCCGGTGAGCCTAGCGCATGCAGCGTCGCGGCGAGCGCCGCACTCGGCAGCACACTCGACCCCGCGCGCCGGTGCAGAACGCCGAGACCAGCACCTCGATCGCCGCGCGCGCGACAAACGGATCCGCGTCGTCGATCAGCGCCAGCGCGGTATCCTGGTCGAGCGCTGCCTCGCACACCGCCGGATCCGGATCGCGGACCAGCGCCCCGACGCCGAGCACGGAACGAGCTTCGCTCGCCACCGGCGCATCGGGCGCCACCTCGGTTTCCGCGGAACCGCCGCGCGCCACGCCGACCGACGACCCATCCCGTGTCACATCGGGTTCCGCGGATGCCAGCGCCGGCGCCAGCGAACTACCGCGCGACCGTCGCGATCGTGTGGAACTCCTTGCCCTCCTCGAGCGCGACGACCTTCTCGGTGACCTTCTCGTTCTTGGCGCCCCAGTTCTCGAATACCGTGGCGTAGACCTTGGTCCGCGCGCTCGCCCGGTTGCGATCCGAGGCGTAGTAGTGGGCGCGGATCAGGTATTCGCCGTGCGGCGCCTGGCGCAGCACGTACATCTCGGGGCCGTAGCCCTGGGTGACGTCGCGGGTCAGCTCGCCGCCGCTCCGGGTGGAGCGATGGCCGTAGAAGCACTCTTCCTGGCTCGGCTCGGTGACGTGGAGGTCGACGTCGGTGTTATCGGTGTTCCACATGATCGTCACCACGATGTCGGCGCGGCCGATCGCGATCTTCGACGACAGCGCGTCGAGCCGCGCCCGCGCGTAGTCGCGCACGCTCGCCGGCGCGTTGCCCGCGACCAGCCCGCGCAGGAACCGCAGGTAGTCGAGCTCGACGATCTGCGGCAGGTCGCCGAACCGCGTGTCCCACTGCCCCATCAGCGGGATCTCGTAGTACGCGAGCGCGAGCTCGGGCTTGCCCATCGCCGCGAGCACCTGCGCCATCGCGCGGTAGGTCTGCGGCTCGTGCGGTCGCGCCTCGGCGACCCGGCGGAACAGGTGGAACGCCTGGGCGTGGAGCCCGAGGTCCATCGCCGAGAACCCGACGTCGCGCGCGAGCACCGCGTCGCCGGGGCTGTCCTCGACCAGCGACGACAGCGCCTTGAGCGCGTCGGCCGGCGAGCCCTGGCGGCGGCGCGCGGCCTCGGCGCTGATCGCGTCGTAGTCGAGCGCGTGGTGGGCGAGCTGGGTCGCGAGCTCGGGGCCGAGCTCACCCGTCGTGCGCAGCTTGGTCTCGAGCGGCCGCGACGCGACCGCGAACGCCGCGCTCGGGATCTGCGCCAGCACCGTGCGATACGACGCCGGCACGCGCAGCCGGACGTCCGGGTTGGCGGCGAGCCGATCGAGCATCGCGAGGAACGCGGCCTTGGGGTCGCCGAGCGTCGCGATCGTGTCGCGCAGCGCCTTGGCGAACAGCGGGCCCGCCGGGGTCTGCTTGACGACGTAGGCGTTGGCGTCGGGCCGGATCCCGAACCGCTCGTAGTCGGCCTCGGACTCGAGCATCAGCAGCGAGCAGGTCCGGCCGGTGACCCGGAAGTGCGTGGCGTAGGCCTGGGCCTCGCCCTCGGTGACCGCGCCGAGCTCCTCGAGGTGGGCGGTGGCGATCTGGCCGTACGCGCGCGGCGCGAGCGCCGACGCCAGCGGCGCGGCGAGCGGCGCGGTCACGACCTGGCGCACGCCGGCCTGCTCGACGGTCAGCGCGAGCTTGGCGCCGGCGGCGATCGCGCCGCGGCCGACCACGAGCATCGCCTGGCCGGGGTACAGCGCGGTCGGGTTGCCGGCGATCAGGACGTCGGCGCCGCCGGTGACCTCGACGCCGGTCAGCCGCCACGGCCGGGCGCGGTGCGCGGTCGCCGCCGCCGCGATCTCGGACTCGCCGGCCACCGCGAACATCGCGCCGCCGGTGTCGCGGGTCAGGTGGACCAGGGTCTGGGTATCGGTGCCGGCGAGCCCGGTCTGGTACGCGAACAGCCGGCCCGCGCCGTCGAGCACGTGGCCGAGCGCGTGGATCTCGGACTCGCCCCAGGTCGCCGCGCCGTCGCTGAGCAGGAACAGATCGGGCGGCGCGGTCGCGGCCGACCCGGCCCCGGCCCACGCCGGGTGCGCCGCCTCGCCGAGCGCCGCGCCCAGATCGGTCGCGCCCTCGAGCGCCAGGGTACCGGCGAACGCCTGCAGCGCCGCGGCGTTGTCCGGGGTGTTGTCGACCCAGCCCGGCTTGTACCAGTGGGCGTCGACGCTGAAGAACACCACGTTGAACTGCTTGAGCGACTCGCGGTTGCGATCGAGGATCGCGCCGAGCAGCTTGAGCCAGATGTTGAACCGGTCCGGGTTCGAGCTCAGCGAGGTGTCGACCAGGAAGATCGCGCGGTCGCTCGCCGGGGCCTGCGCCGCCGGCAACTCGGGCACCACGCGGGTCGCGAAGTAGCTGCCGGTCGCCGGGTCGTTGCCGACCAGGAGCGGCGCGCCCGGGTGCGCGAGCCGGACGGTGATCGCGTGGTCCTTGGGGTTCTCGAAGTGATACCGCGCGCGGCCGCCGAGCGCGGTGCCGGCCGCGCCGCCCGTGCCGGCCGCGCCCGACGTGCCCGACGTGCCCGACGGAGTGACCGCCGCCCGCGCGTCGGACACGTCGACGTCGACGATCGCCGATGGCGCCTGGACCGGCAGGTCGAGCCGGTACTCGAGGTCGGGGCCGATCCGCGTCAGGTCGACGTCGTAGCCGACGACGATCCGGTGCAGCTTGTGCGGCGCGAGCGGGAACACCCGCGCGCTGAACACGCCGGCGCCGGCCCACTCGACCAGCGCGGGGTCGACCCGCCGCCGCACGGTCTGGGTGTACGCGAACGCCGCCTTCTCGCGCGGCACCATGCGCGCCTCGCGCGGCGAGATCCACGCGGACTTGCGCTGCGCGATCAGCGCGTCGGGATCGCTCGCGGCGCCGGCGGCGTCCTTGCCGGACACCGCGATCATCATCGGCTTGTCCTCGTAGCGGTCGGCGCCGAACGCGAAGAAGTACGGCGATGCGTCGTCGGGTAGCCGGAGCTGGAAGTTGCCCTCGAGCTGGCGGTCGCGATCGTTGGCGTACAGGTAGTCGATCACGACCCGGGCGCGGAACCCGTCGATCGTGACGTGGGTCTGCATCGCGCGCAGCGCGAGCTCCTCGTGGTCGCCGACCATCACGCGCGACGAGTTGGGCACGATCTGCGATCGCTTCCAGGTCTCGTGCGCGGGCGCCTGGCCCTGCTTGCCGCCGCCGGGGCCACCGCCGCCGCCCGGGCCACCGCCGCCATCCCCTCCGGCGGCGCTGCCGGCGCTGGCGCCGCTGCGGCCCATCTCGCCCTTGGCAACATCCATCGCCTCGGACGCCGGGTCCGCCGCGGGGACGGGGGGCTCGGCGGAGCGCATCGCGGAGCTGACCGGCGAGGCGGCGTAGCCGTCGGACATCTCGCTTGCCGCGTGCTTGCTGCACGCCAACCCCAGGACACTGGCTACCAGGCCAACAGACACGATCGTCGCGCGCATCGAACCTCCGTGATTCGCTACAGACGTCCGACCGCGCGAGAGGATTTGCACTTCATCGTCGGCAGCTTGTCGCGACCCGGCGACAACTCCCACCGGCGCCCGGAAGTCTTGATTCCGACTCGTGATTTGGGCTGTCACAAGATCGGGTCGGCGCGCGTTGGTCCGGCACGATGTCAGACAACGACTACTTGCAACAGGTCATGGCGAATCAGCAGCAGGTCGAGGTCGCGCTCAAGGCCCGGCGCGGCTCGCCGCCCGCGATGGCGACCGAGATGGCGATGGCGCCGGCGGCCCCGATGCGCGTCGGGCGCGTGCGCTATCCGTTCCAGGCCGGCGCTGCCGGCGACGCCGGCGATGCGATGGAGTCCACGCTCGCCGGCGCGGGCGTCGGGTCGCCGGGCATCGCGAGCACCAGCGCCGGCGGCGGCGCCCCGGCGATCGACGTCCGGGTCACCGGCTGGTGGCGGTGGAAGACCGTGGTCGTGCCGCCCAACGCGCACGTGGTCCACACCCGGCGCGGTCGGCCCCAGCCGCTGAAGATCGGGCTCGGCACCTCGTTCCGCTACAACCCGGCGACCGACTCGTTCCTCGTCGTGCCTGGCACGATCCAGACCATCCTGATCAACGCGCAGTGCATCTGCCGCGAGCTGCAGGGCCTGCTGGTCCAGGGCTACGTGCAGTGGATCATCGACGACTTCTCGACCGCGTACCAGAAGCTCGACTTCACCGACGTCGAGGATCCGATGCGGGTGGTCAACGTCCAGCTGCGCGAGCAGGCCGAGGCGGCGATCAAGGACAAGGTCGCCACGATGGGGATCGACGAGGTGCTGTCCGACAAGCAGCCGATCATCGAGGAGCTGACCGCGCGGCTGCGCAGCGTCGCCGAGGGTGAAGGCGGCACCGACACCGGGCTCGGGCTGCGGATCGTCACGGTGCAGATCAAGGAGGCGGTGGTGTCGTCCAAGCGGGTGTGGGAGGCGCTGCAGCAACCGTTCCGCGCCGAGCGCGCCCGGATCGCGCGGCTGTCCGAGATCGACGCCGCCACCGCGATCGCCGCCCGCGAACGGATCGCCGAGCGCGAGCGCGAGACCGCGCAGCTCGCGGCCGAGGCCGAGCTCGCCCGGCTCCGCGCGCTGACCGAGACCGCGACCTACGATCGCGACTCCGCCGAGGCCGCGCGCCGCGCCCAGCGCGAGCAGGAGACCGCGCGCGACGCGGCCAGCCTGCGCCACGCCGCCGAGCTGCACGCCGCCGAGCTCGAGACGATCCGGGTCGCACACGACGCCGAGCTCGCGCGGCTCCGCGCCGAGGCCGCCGCCGCCGCCGCGCGGTTCGCGGCCGAGCACCAGCTCGCGGTCGACGAGCTCCAGCAGGCCGCCGCCAACCGCCAGACCGAGGCCGAGCTGCGGTTCCTCGAGATGCGCCAGCGGATCGCCAACGCGACGTCGGAGGCCAACCTGCAGGTCCAGCTGATCGAGGCGCTGCCGCACATCGCCGACAAGCTGCCGCACCCCGCCGAGCTGCGATCGATCTCGATCAATAGCGCCGGCGGCGTTGGGGGCGCCAGCGGTGCCGGCGGCGATGGCTCGCTCGCGGCGGTGATCGCCCAGGTGGTCGCGGTGCTCGACGGGTTCCGCCGCGCCCCGGCCGGTCCCAGACAGCTACCCTGAACCGGGCGTGCGCGAAACGAGCCCAGCCCGATCACGGCTTCACCGCGAACGTGATCTGGACCGTGACGTCGACCTCGCCGATCTCGGACGCGGACTCGGCGTGGACCTCGGATAGCGCCGCGCCCCGGCCGGCCCCAGGCAACTACCCTGAAACGGGCGTGCGCG
>DATBBB010000146.1:0-32689 GCA_036271215.1 Kofleriaceae bacterium
TTCGTCACCCACCCCAGTCGTCGTGGTCACTACGACGGCGCGGACTACTACCGAGAGCAGATGGAACGCGAGGAGCGTCTCGCTGGCCTGCGCTGAAGCCGATCGCGCGCGTCTCGATGCAGTCGTACGTGCGCCCTAACACCATCTCGCGGTCCCAGGCCTCGCGCGCCGAGTTCCGGAAGTCCAGCTTCACCAGCGAGGCCACGTGCATCGTGAGCTCGCAGTCCTCCAGCAACAGCGGAAGCAACACCCCATGGGCGTCGTCGGCCAGGCTGGCATAAGCCGCCAGCTGCTGGCCGAACGCTACCCACCGATCGTCCATGTACGCAGCTGAAAGCACCACGATCGTGACGCGGCTCGATCGCACACCGCGCTCGATCTCCTCGGGGATGGGCTGGCCAAGCTCCAGGTCCTGGAGCCGAAACACACGCTCGGGCGCCAGCCCCAGGTTTGCGAGCAGATACCCATCGACGAACGCCAGGTCGCCGGGCGCGTCGGTGTGCACGACGAAGACTTCGTGCGCCAGGCTGCTCGCCGATGCCTGCATCGCATGCGGTTCAGAAATCGAGAGCGTCATGTACTGGCCATCCTGTGATCTCGCGGCGACCTTTTGCGGTTCATGCCGCGGCGGTGACCGCGCCGGCCGGTTCCACCCGGAGCCGGGAACCTTCGGCGCGCTTCTCGACGATCACGCGTGCGTCTAGCCGGGCGGTCATCTCCGGGATATGGCTGATGATGCCCACCATTCGACCTCCTTGGGGAAGGCACTGGATGGCGTCGATCGCGATATCGAGCGCCTCGGGATCGAGGCTCCCGAAGCCCTCGTCGATGAACAAACTATCGAGCGCGACGGCGCCTGTAGCTCGTTGCACCTGCTCGCTGAGCTCGAGCGCGAGGGCCAGCGAGGCAAGGAAGGTCTCGCCGCCGCTCAAGGTTCTCGCGCTCCGGCGCTCGCCGGCGTTATCGAGATCGAGGACATAGAAGTCGCCATCGTGGATCGCGAGCGTGTACCGGCCGCTCAGGGCGCGAAGTCTCAGCGAAGCTCGCGCCACCAGATCGGCAAATGCTTCGCGAAGAATGAACTCCTGAAACCGGTCGCTCCGCAGATCACCGGCCAGCTGCTCGTGTTGTCGGTGCTCGCGGCGCTCCGCCTCGAGCCTGGTCGTGAGCTCGTTCGCCGCGGCCAGCTTCCGCACGAGCTCCTGCAGCTGCGCCTCGAGGGTGGCCTCGGTCCTGAGCCCGTGCTCATCCTCGGATTTGAGGCGCTGGAGGTTCGTCTGCGTCGCCTGGAATTCGCTCGCGCCGATGCTCCTGCCGGCCAGCTCGCGCTCCAGCGACGCCACCCGTTGCTGCGCGGTGTGGACCTCGCGCCGATGCGCTTCGATCTCGAGCTCGAGCCGGCGTTGCTCCGCCTTCGGAAGGATGGCGTCGCGCGCGACCTGGTCCGATGCAAGCCCGGCATCTCGCAGGGCTACATCCGCCTCCGTTCGCTTGCTGGAGGCCAGCGCATCCAGCTCGGCTGCGTGCCGGCTCATCTCCTGAAGCTTGGTCTCCTGCTCGGCCACGGTGCGCCGCGCGGCCTGCACGTCCTCGTCTCGCGCGGACAACTCGCGCTCGAGTCGCTGCACGCGGGACGCGAGCTCTTCGCGTTCCATCATCGGATCAGATCGGGTGGTGACGTTCCGGATCTCCGTCGTGTGCGATTCGATCTCCCCGCCAAGCTCCGCGACCTGCGCGTCCAGCGAGCTCAGCCTGTCGTCGAACCCGACCACCGCAGCATTGGCCTTCTCCGCGGCGCGTTCGAGCGCGCCCAGCTGCTTGTGCGCCTCGGTGGCCGCCGCCAAAGCCTCGTCATGTTGCTCTCGGCGTTCGGCTTCTGCCTGGATCGCCGCGAGCACCCGCTCGTCGATCGCAACGCTCGGCTTGCCACCGACGACCGACGCCAGCGCCGTCTCGAGCTTGCGTGCGAGACGATCGACCGTGTCCGTTTGTTCCTGCGCATCGCCTCGCAGCTCCGCTGCTTGCTCGGCGGACTTCTCGGCTGCGGTTTGCGCGCGCGCATGCTGTCTACGAGCGTCCGTGGCAGCTTCCGTGCGCTCGCTCACGTCCTGCTTGGCCGCGGCGTGGCGTTTACGGAGCGCGTCGAGCTTCGGGACACGCGACCGCGATGGCAGCTTTTGTACTGGGGTCTCACATACCGGGCATGGCTCGCCAACCGCAAGGCCCACTCTGAGATGGATCGCGGCATGTTCGATCTCGGCTTGCTGCAACTCGCGCTCGATGGCCTCGAACGCGTCCCGCGATGCCTCGTACGAGCGCTCCGCGGCCGCAAGCCTCGTCGAGGCTGTCGCGGCGACCTGCGCGTCTTTACGCGCGCGCTGCTCGGTGGTCTCGGCGTGCGTGAGAGCTTTCGCCAGGCTCGCCCTGACCTGCGTGAGCTCGTGCGTCCGCTCGCGCCAGGCATCCAGCTTCTTGCCCCGTGATGCATCGAAACCGATGCGTGCGACGGCTGCATCCAGCACCTTGACCCGGTCCTGCTGCGCGGTGAGCCCGCGTCCCGCGTCGCGAGCGGCTCGAGCCGCCGCGTCGCGCTGCTTCTGCAGCGCCTTCTTGCTGTCGGCCAGCTTCGCCAGCTTACCCTGAGCGGCGAGCAGGCCGTCGACGGTCCCCTTGAGCTCATCGAGCGCCCGGATCCGCTTGTTCAGCCCGGAGATCTCCGAACCGGCTTGCTTGGCGATCGCGTGCTGCTGGACGGCTTTCTCCTCGCCGTTGCAGGCTCTCGCCACCGCCGCGACCTGCAACTTCCGGTCGGTCTCCGCCTTGAGGCTCCGGGCGTGCGCTGCTGCGGCAGCATCGAGCAACGGCAACACGGGGGCCGCTCGTCGCGCGGCGTCGCAGCGCCGCGCAGCGTCGTCGATCTTGCCCGCGGCCGCCGCGAGTTGCTCCAGGAGACGGCGTTGCGCGGTCAACTCCTGGCTCTGGCCGTCGAGACGCTTCAGCTCCTCGAACTGCTGTTCGGCCTGCGCCATCTCCGCGTGCCTGATCCGGTTTCCTTCGGCGGTCAGCTCGAGCGACGCGCGGAGCTGTGCAACGGCTTCTGGAGTCGCGCTGGCGTAGTCCTCTTGCAGCCGGCGCTCGGATGCCGTGACGCTCGCTCCGAGCCGGGACGCGATCTCCGCGGCTCGCCTCCTCATGCGTTCGTAGACATCGACGCGCAGCAACGCGGTGAGGATCTGCTGTCGCTCTCGCGGTTCGCTCTTCATGAACTGCGCAAACTCGTTCTGCGGCAGCACGACGGCCTGGGTAAACGCGTCGTATCCCAGCCCGAGAAGTGCCTCGACCTGCCGATCGACGTCGCGAATCTGATCTGCGAGCGGCTTCGTCTCGTGCTCGAGGATCTCCTCGAGCTGTGCGTGCCCCGCACCCTTTCGCTTCCCGACGCGCACGACGCGGAACGATCGCGCGCCCACCCGAAAATCGAGCGTGACCGCGAGGCGGTCCACTCCCAAAGCGATGCACTCGGTGTAGTTCTTCCCGACCCGCGGCACCTTGCCGTACAGCGCGAAGATCATGGCGTCGAGCAGTGTCGACTTGCCAGCACCAGTCTGGCCGGAGATCGCAAACAGCTCGAGCGGTACGAAATCCAGCTGTTGCTGCTCCCGAAAGCAGGCGAAACCTTCGATGCTCAAGCGCAGTGGACGCATCTCATGCCCTCGTTTCTTCCTCGTAGAGCGACTTGAGCTTGTCCACGAGCGCGTCATCCGCGGGACGACCATGCGTGATCTCGAAGTACGCTCGGTAGGCATCGCTCGGCGACATGCCCGACGTCCGGATGACGTCCGAGGTCGATACAGGTCCGGGGAGCACCTCCTGTACCGACACGGCGTTCGGCAGCATTCGCCGGATCCGCGCGTTGAGGTCCGGGATCCTTTGCTCGAGCAACACCTCGACGCGAAGCCATCCGGCGTCGCGGAGCGCGGGGGCGTCCCGTTCGAGATCCGACAACATCGCCGTCATGCTGGACAGGAGCCGGCCTCCACGATACGGAACGCGCTCGACACGGACCGGCTGCCGGGGTCTCGCGTCGAAGAACACGAACGACTTGTCCTGGCCGATCTCCCCGAAATCGAGCTGCAGTGCCGAACCGGCGTACTCCGCTGGTGCCGCAGCCGCGTCGATACGCTGTGGTCGATGAATGTGACCGAGCGCAACATAGTGCGCAGTCGATGGCAGGACCTGCGGCGTCGCCGCCCAGTCATCACCGACATGGACCTGGCGCTCCGAGTTCGACAGCACAGCGCCTTGCAGGTGAGTGTGGGCCATCAACAGGTTGATGCTGCCGGCACGAAACACTCCGCACAGACTCTCGACCATCGCAGCGAACCCGTCGGCGTAGCGCTGTCGGGCCTGGGTCTCGCTGCTCGCGAGCTCGGCCGCCGTCACCAGCAAGCGCGACGGGGCAAACGGCACCACGGCCACGTGAACCGGGTCGCCGTCGCGGCTCTGGAAGCTGATCACTCCACCGTCCGCCGCGCGGCGCGGGAAACCGCGGGCATGCACGTCGACGAACTCGGCTAGCAGACCCCATGCCTCGACGCGCGCGGGACTGTCATGGTTGCCGGCGATGACGATGCTCTTCGTCCCTGCTTTGCCGATGCGCTTGAAGAACCCGAACACCAGCTTTTCCGCCTTGGCGACCGGTGCACCGTTATCGAACACGTCTCCCGAGACCAGCAATAACTCGACGTGCTCGCGCTGCAGGAAGTTGGCCAGGTCGTCGAGGACGGCCTCGAGCTCGCTCGATCGATCGATGCCTTTCCATATGCGTCCGGCATGCCAGTCGCTGGTGTGCACGACTCTCATCTACTCCCCCACGCGAGAGAACGGGTCGCGTCCCGGTTGCTGAGCGGCCTCACTCTGCCGGGTCGCCCAGGTCGGAAATGGAAAGCGCAGCAACAACGGGGTCGAGATCTCCGGCTGGGCGACGATCATGCTCCCCGGCCGCAGCATCGTGGCACGCTGACGGGCCGTCCGGGTCAGGAAGCCATACTCGTTGCGCTGCGATTCCGCGGCGTCGAGCCGGCCGACGACCTTCAGCGAGGCATTCCCGACAACGCGGCGCTCGACCTCGCTGGCGGTCTGCTGCGCACCGAGCAGCGAGATCCCCAGCGAGCGTCCGCGCTCGGCGATGTCGAGCAGGATGTCGCGCAACGGGCTCCAACCCTCTCTCGGCGCGTACTTGTTGAGCTCATCGAGGACGACGAACACGAGCGGCCGCGTGGTGCCCTGTCGTTCCTTGTCCTCCATCATTCGCTTGAGCAAGACACCGACGACAAACGTCTGCGCCGCCGAGTGCAGCGTGTGGATGTCGACCACGGTGACCTGGTGCGACCTCCAGTGGATCCCGTGGCTTCGAGCGGCGTCGTCACCGCGCACCAGGTGCCCGATGCGCTGCGAGGCAGCGTTGAGCCTGCGGCGAAACGCGTCGAGCGTCGCGGCTGCGATCGACCCAGCCGTCATCCTGTCCAGCGCGTCGCCGTCCAGCAACTCCACCAGGTCTTCGAAGCGCCTGAGCCGTGTGCCGGAGATCTCCAGGCTCGGGTCATCCTCCGATCCCTCCTGCGCCGCCTGCTCGAGCCGGTGCTCGACGCGCTGGACCACGAAGGACACCTGTGAACGAGCGTCGTCGGCATCGGGAAATGCAAATCGCAGCAAACGATCGCGCGCGAACTCGCGCAAGGTCCACAGATACGGTCGCACGCCGTCTTGCCGCGAGCCGGTGTCCGGCATCAGCGTCGCGCCATGCGCGCGCGTCGGTGCATAGAGCCCGACGTCTCGAAACGGACCGGCGGGAAGGCCAAGCCGCCGATACTCGTCCTTCACGTTGGCGTCGGCGCGCGCGTTATCGCGGTCGAGCCACAGCAGTTCCTCGCCCTTCACGTTGAAGATCAACGCCTTGGCATTGATCGCATCCGCGCCGAGTGAATCGGAATGAAACATCGAGTAGAGCAAGAACGTTGCATAGCTCGTCTTGGTGGCGACACCCGATACACCGCTGATCGAGACGTGTGCGCCCCGTGTACCCTCGAGGAAGTCAAGGTTCGCATACACGACCTCGCCGTTGCGCGTGAGGCCGATCGCGAGCTTCCGCTCCATGCGGTCGAACGAGAGCGCACGCTCGAACGCTTCCCCGCGGACGAGTACGGCGGGATCGCCCGGGTGTGGTGGCACGAAGATCTCCGGCTCGATCCGTGTCACCTGCACGTGAGCGGCATACGCAACCTCGACCGGTAGACTGCCCGCCACGACCCGAAACACGTCGGTATCGAACTGCGCACCTTCGTATCGTTTCCGTACGAGATCCACGACGCCATAGTAGCAAACCGTGTCACCATCCGGCAGCTTGGTTTCGACGGAGATCATATCGTCGAGCTGCAGCCGTTGCCCTTCGCAGACACCGATCCAGAACTCCAGGGGCGTGGCATCGACCGAGCCCAGGACGAGACCCACCGGGGACCGATCACCCATGCTTCGCCTCATCTGCGATGACTGATTCGATCCGCCGCCTGGTGAGACGAGGATCGCCGAGGAGCCGGCGCAGGTGACTCTCCAGAGCTCCGATCGGAAGAAGATTCCGGAGCGCCCGCGGATCCCGCGTGCACGGTGGAGCGAACTTCGGAAGGATCACGGCGGCCGCGTCTGCGAGTTGCCGCCCTGCATCGGTGCCGATCTGCGATGACACCTCCATTCGAACGATTCCAGCCAGATAGGAATCGCCGCGATGGGGCGCGCTGATCCGCTGGAACCAGCTATAGCGACCGCGCTTCATGTGAGTGATTTCGAACAGCGGTGTCCGTCCGCCGACCGGCAGATCGGAGACGATCGACGTGTACCTCACCGGCAGGTACAGTTGAACGATGCGCTTGATGTAGCCCAGGACATTGCCTCGCACCGGGTGCGCGTAGCTCAGCGGGCCGTCGACCACGACGAGCGAGCGCTCGTCCTCGGCAAGCCGACGGATGACCGTCTCCTCGATATCGCGCATGCGCTGCTGAACGGCGCGGAGCGGCCCATCGACATCGGGTTCCGGCCACGTCGCCGGCCGATAGACGAGATCGCGGCTGGCCACGACCGGAGCCGGCAACGTTTCGCCTGAGCCGAGGGCGACCAGACGCTCGATCACTGGATCGGTGCAACGAGTCTCACCGGCCGTTACCTGCACCGCGCCCACCGCAGTGCAGCCGAACGCGCCGTGGCAAAGTTGCTTCGCCTTGTGCACGAGCAGCCTCGCATCGATGCGCCTGACGCCATCCACGAAGTGAAGTGTGTCGAAAACACGCGCGCTCGCTGGAACCACTGGGCGCCATTCCCCGGGGTTCAGCTCCACATCGAGAACAACGTTCTCGATGATGCCGTCAGCAGCGACATCGAGCGGGAGCTCGGGCTCGTACTCGACGGACCACGGATCCAACCGGACATGATAATCACCAAAGATACTCATCGGGCGGTCTCGGCGGCCAGTGGGCTGCGGCCGGCGAGAGCTGCCGCGACGGTCAACGCCCGATCCTCCATTTCGGCCGGAACCTGCATGTCGACTCTGCGGCGAACCCAGGTGAAGAAATACGACACGAATCGTCGTTGCGCGGTCACACGAGCGCCGCCGCGACCCGGAACTTGGGAGGCGCTCGACATCGAGATCCACGGTCACTGAGCTGTTGCTCAGGTGTTCCAGCGGACTACAAGACGTCCATCCCCGATGCCTGCAATCTCGTCACCGCGACGTACCAGAGCTACCTGGCGGGCGCCGCGCTGTCCCAGGAACTCCTCGTCAGTCTGGCGTGGTGGATCCGATGATCGGCGACGTCGTCGCGCGATGCGGGCGCGATCACACCGCGCGGGCGACGTGGCGCAGCAGCCGGCGCGTCACGATCCGATGGGCACCGCTGTCGATGACCGCGGCGCGGTAGAGCCGGCCGACCACGCCAGGGAACGCCGCGTGGGTCTGCGCGCGCAGGCCGTCGCCGTCGAGGATGAAGGTCAGCGCGTAGCTGGCGAACCGGTGGTGTCCGCGGAGCTCGAGCCGGCGCCCGGGCTCGGCGTGCACGACGCGAAACCCGGGCACGGTGTCGCCGGGCTGGCCGGTGAACTCGGCCGTGCCCTGCGCGGGGTCGCACCCCAGGAGCTGCATGAACGTCGCGTTGCCGCCCATGTCGCGGCGCAAGACCGTGATCAGCGCCGCCCATACGGCGTCGGCCGGCGCGTCGATCGGCTGGCGATGTTCGTCGATGTAAGGCAGCGAGTCCGGCATGGCGAGCAGCGTTCCATACATCGCCGCGTCACGCCCGTGCCGCTACCGACTTTGTCCAGGGACCGGCTCGCCGACCTGGACACACCCGAGTGCCTCAGGGATGCAACCCGATGGCCAGGATCTTGACCTGCGGGTTGCTGGGCAAGGTGATGCTCTTCACGGTCTTCGCGGTGCTCGTGGCGAACGCGTAACCGTAGAGGTCGAACGTGCGATTGTCCCTGCCGCCGTTGCTGGTATCGCGATAGGCCATCGATTTCGCGATCGACTCGCCCGTGAAATGTGCGGGAACGAACCAGTCACTGAGGCTCTGCGTGAAGCTCGTGCTCGTACCGTCCGTGTAGTTGACGACGAAGATTTGTGAGGTCTGCTGCCCGTTGATCGCCAGCGCGAGCATCGACACGGAGGAGGCGTGACCGGCGGTGAGCGCGATCGTCTGTCCAGCAGCGCTGATCACGTCGGCGCCGTTCGCGGGGCCGAACGTGAAGCTCACGCCATTCCAGACCAGGCCGGTGCCGAGCAGGTTGGCGGAGTACGCGCTGCCCACCCCGTCGATCCCGCCGGAGAACGTCGTGCCATCGCTGACGATCCCGAAGCTCTGGTTGTAGAGCGGGCTGCTGGTGCCACCCACCGCGTTGTTGATCGCCGCGGCGTACTGCGCCGCCAGCCCGGTGCCCACGAAATCGTCGTAGAGCCACAGGAAGCCGCCGGTGACACCGCACTGGTTGTGCCAGCCGGTCATGATGCTCTGGACCTGGGCCGGCGTATCGTTCTGATCCCACAGCCCGGCAAACACCGGGACCGAGCCGAAGCTCCAGCCCGTGCAGGGGTTGTTGCCAGCGCCGCCCGCATAGGCCTGGAGGTGCACCGAGTCCACCGTCCCCGGCAGCTGCGCGTTGACCGCCGAAGCAACCCCGGTCCAGTAGGTCGCGTTGTTGAACGGATCCAGGACGACGTGATAGCCGAGGTTGCCCAGCATGACCGCGAACTGGACTGTCGAGGTCTGGTCGAAGCTGTTCTCGTCATCGAAGTCGAGCGCGTCGACCGAAGGAATCGCCGCCTTCAGCGCCTGGAAGTTGCGGAACAGGATACTGGTGGACCCGGTGCCCTGCGCATTGGCCAGCGCCTTGATATCCTGCCAGTCGCCGACGTTGGAGCTGCCGATGCTGAATGTGATGCGCTTGATGGTCCCGGTCTTGAGCGCCGCCATGTTGGACGCAAAGTCGGGATGGGTCTGAGCACCGATATAGGTCCCGTTCGAGACCAGCGGGAACTCGCCATTGAAGTTCAGGTCGCCGTTGGTCTTGACCTCGATGTTCCAGACAATGGCTTCCGTGAAGCCCGAGCTTTTGATCTCGTTGATGTTGTTGGTGGCGTTGTTATAGAACGGGCCACCGCCGAAGATCCCCGAGGTCCCGGCGTGGGACACCGGATTGCCGGAGAGGCTCACCACGAGCCCGACCGTGACCAGCACGAGGCGCTGGAGCCCGCGCGATATCGGTCGCGCAAGGCGTGTTCGGGCGTGGCCGAGACGAGACTGCCTGTTATGCTGCATCGAACTCACATCCTTGATATATCGTAGTAGGTCGGCATCATAGATGATGCACACCGGCAGGGCAACGCGGCCCGCGTGCCACGGCCGAGCTCGCTGGTAAGGCGTTGCTCGCGATCTTCGCGAGGCATCCTCACGATGTTCCGGCCGGGCTCGTGCTCGGCCCGCATGCATGGGCGTATGCGAGACGCTACCGCACAGGTGTTGAGAAAGCTGACAGCAATATAGATCACAAGCGTACACAGCCGTGTGCAGTCTGCCTGGGACTGCCCCGACCGCGGGTGGGACCACTCGAGCTGGGCTTGCGCTCGCGCACGTCGCTTGTAACAACCCTGCCGGCCAGGGCAGCGAACGCACGGCTCGTTGGTAAACGGGCCAGGAGGTCTAGTTGATGAAGTCTCGAATCTCGATCTTGTTTGCGCTCGGTGCGGTGACGGCGTGTGGTGCGGCGAGCTCCGGTGACGATGGCACGGCGGCCGGCGATGACGACGGCTCAGGCAGCACGCAATCGGCGCCGGTGGCGGCGCCCGTGCCGGGGCCCGTGGACGATGGTTCCGGTGGCACAACGGCGGCGCTCGCCGAGTGCAAGGCGCAGCGCGCGGTCTACCTGGTCGGCGGCAACGGCGGGCTGGCGTCGTTCACGCTGGCGTGGCCGGCGCCTGCGGTGATCAAGAACTTTTCGTCGTCGTATGCCTACGACCAGCCGGCCAAGGCGCTCTCGGTCGGCTCGCCGGCCCATCCGCTGTTCGCGCGAGAGATCAGCAATCAAGCGCTGTGGCAAGGCACCGGAAGCGCGCCGCAGCCCAGCGTGTTCGTCGCCGGCAGCAACGAAACCCACACCAACATGCCGCAGAGCATCGTGGTCAGCCCGACCGCGGGCGGCTTGATGGCCGACGGCGCGGTGATCCAGAAGCCGCTCGCGCCGGTGATCCCGGTGATGATCTTCTCACCCGCCGGCCCGTACGGCACCGCGACCGGTGCGCCCACGCCGGTCATGGTGAGCGACGTCACCGCCGCGGTCGCCGCGTTCAACGGCCTGATCTCCGCCGCCAAGCAGGCCAAGCTGACGCCGACGTCGGCTCAGATCGCGAGCTACTTCCCGGCCGGCGTCACGCCGTCGGCGGTCGAGACCACGCTGGCGACCAACCTGGCGTTCACCGCCAACGCGCTCAAGCTGGGCCTGATCGGCAGCGTGGTGCTGCCCGCGTTCAATGACGATCCGCACCAGCTGTTCCAGTCGGGCGGCGCGACCGCCCGCGCCGACGATCTGGCGAGCATCCTCAACACGTTCTACACCGACCTCGGGACCGCCAACGAAGCCAGCTGCGGCCACGCCGGCAAGGCGATCAGCCTGGCCGACAACACGGTGATGGTGGTCGACGGCGACACGCCGAAGAACTCGTTCAACAACGCGGGCTGGCCCGACGGCACGCCGGGCTCCGCGAACTTGCTGTACGTGCGGTCGAACGGCTACACGATCCCGGGCTGGTTCGGTGACCTCGAGCCGACGACGCGCACCAACTTCGATCCCAGCACCGGAGCGCTGAGCGCGGGCACGTCCAACGCGGACTCGACCGCGGCGGCGTTCGCCGGCACGCTCTACGCGATCGCGCGCGGCAGCCAGGCCAAGGTCGCGACGTTCACGTCCGCGCCGTACGCCGGCGTGCTCGCGCAATAGGGCTCGATCGTCGGGTCGACCCGACAATCGGTTGTCGGGGACAGCCGACACCACACGCGCACCCGATGTAACCGCAGGTGGCGCGTCGGTCGGACGGTGGCGCTCGGCTTGCTTCAGGACCGGCCATGACCTGGCTGGCTCGTCTGGTAGTCCTGAGTGGTCTTCTGTTCGCGGCGTGCAGTGGCGGTGGTGGCGGCGAGACCGTCGACGCGATGGGCGGTGACGCCACACCCGACGCGCCGACGATGTTCGCGTTCGACTACACGCCCAGCTGGGGCGGCGTGCAGACCGTGGAGGTCTTCGGCGCGTTCGGCCAGGCCACCGACTGGACGATGCCATTCATGACGCTGACCGCCGCCGCCGGCGGCTACACCGGCACGGCGATGCTGTCGCCCGGCCCACACCCGTACATCCTGCACGTGGTCGGCGACGGCGACGCCGGCGGGCGCGCCGCCACGCTGTCGCGCTACGCGGTCGATCCGGCGAGCGTGGCGGTGACATCGTGCCCGGCCGGCCCGTCGTACAGCGCGACGGCGATGAACCCGTGCGCGGTGGCGCAGCTCGGGCCGACCGCGCCGCGCCAGCACATCCACGGCCGCGTGGTGAAGGCTGGGGTCGGCGTCGCCGGGTTCCTGGTCTCGCTCGACCGCGCCGAGACCGGCTACGGCAGCTACTTCGTCGACCGGGTGACGACCGGCGCCGACGGCACGTACGACTTCCAGGCCGCGGCCGGCGCCTACCGCCTGATCGTCCAGCACCCGCAGTTCGAGTCGAGCAACGACGCCCAGCTGTCGCCCGACACGCTCGGCATCGTGCGCCAGATCCAGACCAACGCGTTCACCGTCGAGGGCGAGGCCGGGATCGCGCTGTCCGACGCCGAGGTCGGCTTCCCCGACTACGCCAAGCTCATGCCGCGCACCACCGGCACGCTGCCGACGACGTTCATGTTCGGCAACTCCACCGACGCGACCCAGCTCCAGGTCTACGGCACCGCCAAGGCCGGCACCGGCGACGAGATCGGCAGCGCCTGGTTCGTCAGCGCCGCGGTCAAGAACGGCAGCGCCATCTTCGACGGTACGTTCACCACCGCGCAGGCGACCGAGACCGTGGTGGCCAAGGGCGAGCGCTACTTCTGGGGCATCCAGCGCGCCGCGCCCGCCGACGTCAACGGCATCATCTGGACCACGCAGAGCCTGGTCTATCCGTTGACCTGGAACTGACCGCCAGGGTGCTCACTCGCTCCGCTTCACCAGGCCGGCGAAGCCGGCATCGTCGACGATGAACGGCGGCGACATCATCGTCGACACGCACGAGGTGTCGAGGCCCTCGGTGGTGCCGCGCTCGATGAATGCCACGGAGATGTTGTCCAGGCATCCGGGATTCGACAGCCCGTCTGCGCCGTGATGGCCATACGGAACGAGCAGGTGCAAGCCGTGCGCGTAGTGCGGCGCCACTTGCTCGGCCCAGTGCGGCGGGGTCACGGGATCGTATGCCCCCGACACGAGCAAGACCGGGACGTCGGAGGTCACCGGCGCATGAAAGTCCGCCGGGATCTCGCCGCGTCGCCATTCGCGGCACGCCGCCACTTGTTGCAAGACGCGATAGCCACCCAGGTACGTGCCTTTGATCTCGCGATCGATCTCGTCCTGGGTAAAGAACGGTACGTCCTCGGCACACGTCACCGACAGATGCATGCCAAACGCGATGGTGTGGCGAAGCCCGGGCTCCCACAGCATCGCGAGCCGGGCAAACGGCGTGAAGTCGCCTTGCGCCGCGCGGTGCAAGACATACGGCACGGCCGACGCCGAGGTCGAGCTGTACAGTGCATACCGGATCTGCTCGGGGAACGTGTTGCGCGGAATCGTGACTTGCACGGGGTGGTGATCGACCGGGCGCTCCACGGTCGCGTGGCCCCGCGCGCGCTCGAGGCTGCGCAGCACCTTGGCGTGGTCGTCCGCCAGCGCGGGGAACGCCGCGTGACATGCGGGATCGTGCGCGCATTCGTCGAACAACAGATCGAGCGCGTGCTTGCCGTCGCGGGCGTAGAACAGCGGCAGATAGAGGTTCATGGCGGTCACGCCGATCAGGTTCGCCGTGCGCACGTGATCGCCGTGGCGGCGCAAGTACACCTGCGCCGCGCGCGTTCCGTACGAGCCACCGTCGAGGTTGATCCGATCGTAGCCGAGCCAGGCCCGCACCTCGTCGAGATCGTCCGCGGCGATCGACGTCGTGTACTGCGTCAGATCGGCGTCGCGCGCGAGCTCGGCGCGACACCGCCGGACCTCCGCCGGTGGCAAGGTCGGCTCGAAGTACGCCTGCACGTCGTTCGGATCGCGCGGCACGGGGCAGTCCAGGCGATGTGACCCGCCGGTGCCGCGCTGATCGACCAGCACGATATCGCGGTGCGCGCGCAGCGCTTTCTCGTTCGCCCAGAACACGGCGCCGGGCGTGCTCGAGCCGCCGGGCCCGCCGGCGAGCTCGAAGATCGGATCCGGCGCCGGTTCGCCGAGCGCCGGCAGCACGACGATCGCGAGATCGATCTTGCGGCCGCGCTGGGTCGTCCGGTTCTCCCAGACCGAGTACGTGCCGCACAGCGCCGACGCGGGCACCCCATCGGCATGGCAAGGTGCGAGCCGTTCGCGCACGCGCGACGGCGCCACCGGGGACGCTGCGGTGGGTGCGGCCGGTGGTGCGAACGGCGGCGGCGGCGGCGGCGATGACGGTGGCGGTGGCGGTGACGGCGCTGGCGGCGGCGCCGACGCACTGCCCGCCGTCGCACAGCCGGCGAGCAGCAAGAGACCAGCGGATCCGAGCTTCATGGCGGAGCGTAGGATCCACGAGTCGCACCGTGGTGAACAGCGATCCGCCGTACCATGGTGCACCTCATGCCGCTCGATACCTTGCTCGGTCACCACGCGACGCTGCCGATCCGCCGGCTGGCGACGGCCGGCGCGTTCCTCGCGGTCGACCCGGACGCGTCGGATCCCGACCCGCCCACCGTGCTGCTACCCGGCGCCGAGGTCCCGGCGGGCGCCCGCGCCGGCGACGCGGTCCGCGTGTTCGTCCACCTCGACTCCGAGGAGCGGCCGATCGCCACCACCCGCGAGCCGAAGCTGACGCTCGGCCAGGTCGCGTTCCTGACCGTCACCGCCTCCACCGAGATCGGGGCGTTCGTCGACTGGGGGCTCGGCAAGGAGCTGCTGGTTCCGTTCGCCGAGCAATCGAAGCAGCTGTACGTCGGCGAGCGCCAGCCGATCGGCCTGTACCTCGATCGCAGCCGGCGATTCGCCGGGACGATGTACGTGACCGACCTGTTCCGCGACCGCCGGCGGGTCGATCGCGACGAGTGGATCGAGGGCGAGGCGTGGCGCCACGACCCCGAGATCGGGCTGTTCGTGATCCTCGAGCGCTCGTTTGTCGGCCTGGTGCCGGCGACCGAGCCGCACGGCCTGTCGCGCGGGGCTGCCGCGCGGTTCCGGGTCGCCCATACCCTGCCCGATGGCAAGATCGTCCTGTCGCTGCGCCAGCACGCCTACCAGGAGCTGGCGACCGACGCGGCGACCATCCTCGAGGTGCTGGTCCGCCCCGGCGCCCCCGAGGTCGGCGATCGCTCGGATCCCGACCTGATCCGCGCGCTGTTCGGACTGTCGAAGAAGGCATTCAAGCGGGCGGTCGGCCACCTGCTGAAGACCGGTGCGGTGTCGATCGACCGGGCCGGCTTCGTCGTGGCGACCCGGCGATAGGGCAGCCTGGTCGTCAGCGCTGTTCCAGTCGCGAAGCCAGATGCGCCTCCTTCAGGTACGGCCACGTCTTGGTATCATACGCAGTACCAGCTCACGGGCGGCGGCCACGGTGCCGCTCACGGCGTCGGCAACGCGGACCGCTGGCTGCGTCCAGAAGCGGTGATCGCTGTCCTGGGGAAGCTCGAGCACCACGCGATAGGCAGTCGCCGAGTGCGACGGACGATCCATGTTCATGGCGATGGCCACCCACAGCAGCAGGAACATGAGGTAGACGCGCTCGCCGTATTCGCGGATCACGGCCTCGCGCTGCTCCATCCAGCGCTCGGAGACCTTGCGCATCCACAGATGGTAGTTGCGACGGTCGTTCACCACTTCCTGCAACTCGAATGGCGACTCGCGTACGGCCTCGACGAACTCGGGCATGAACACCATGCGGAAGGTCCCCGGCCAGATATAGGTCGTGATGAAGCTGTGGGTGCCGAACCGCTCCCGCTCGGCGGCAAAGTCGAAGTACACCCGTCCGCCGGGCTTGAGCCATGCAGCCAGGCGTCGAATCACGCGGCGATAGTCGGACAGATCCTCCATCACGCCCATCAGCGAGATGGCGTCGTAGCGTTCCGAGGGCTCGTAGGTGAAAAAGTCTTGGTAGAGGATCTGGGCCTCGAGCCCTTCGCTGTGGCACAGCGCTTCGGAGTACTCCTTCTGGTGCTGCGACAGGGTGATACCGGTGACGCGAACGCCGCGCCGGGCGGCATAGCGCAGCATGCCGCCCCAACCACAGCCGACCTCGAGCAAGCGGTCGCCCGGCTTGAGCCGCAGGAACTGAAAGGCATCACCGAGCTTGCGCTCGGCCCCGGCTTCCAGCGAGTCAGAGTCAGAACCGTAGTGTCCTGGGGTATACGTGTGGTAGCTCGAGTCATTGGCCAGGAGCTGGGCATTCCACGCGTCGTAGTGAAGCTTGATCCAGCGTGGATTCGCTCGCTCGCGTCCGATCAGGAGGGGCTCGAGCCGGCTCGTCAAGCGGACGAGCGGGTGCTGATCGCCGAGGTATTCCTGATATCGCAGGGCGGCGAATAGATCCCCTTCAATCTTCATCTCGCCGGTCATGTACGCCTCGGCAATGGGAAGTGCGTCGAAGCGGGTCAAGGCCTTCTGTGCCCGTTCGGTGGTCAGGACGACGCGGAACTGCTCGGGCCCCTGACCATAGTGTTTCTCGGAGCCGTCGGGATGGACCATGCAGAACGGAATCGCCAGCTTGTCCGCCAGCAACCCGAGCCTGCGCTCGAGCTGGGAGGACAGCACCCTACCTAGAACACTCGTGAGCATGTCATATCCTACCACCTGTGATAGACTGCACCATCTTCAGGCTGTGCTTGAATAGAACATCATGGCGCCCGACCCCGATGCCGCTTCTTCCTGCTTCCTGCCACCGGAGTACATCCTCGGGCACACCCAAGCCGAGCTAGACCGCCTGGTGTTTCAGTCGAAGTTCTACGAGCGGCAAACCCGCCTGCACCTCGTGGAAGCCGGTATCTCACCGGGGATGCGCGTACTCGATTTTGGCTGCGGGGTTGGCGACGTCGCCTTTCTCGCGGCATCGCTGGTCGGGGAGGCCGGCAAGGTGGTCGGCATCGATCGCTCCGAGGAAGCGGTGCAGACGGCGCGGGCGCGTGCTGCAGCCATGAGCTTGCACCATGTCGAGTTCCAGCGGGTCGATGACCTGGGGTTGACAAGCCAGTTTCCCGCCGGGTCCTTCGATGCGGTGGTCGGCCGGCTCGTGCTCATGTATCAACCCGACGCGACCGAGTGCCTCCGCAGGCTCTCGACCGTGCTCCGGCCCGGCGGATTCGCCATGTTCCACGAGGCGCAGATGGCCATGGGCTGGCACGGTGCGCACCCGCCGTCCCCGACGCTGGCAAAGCTCTGGAGCTGGATGTCGGCGGCCTGCGCGCGCGCTGGGGTCGAGCTCAACATGGGGCTCAAGCTGCGACAGGCGCTCCTGGCCGCCGGGTTTGTCGCGCCCGAGATCTTGCTCACCTCGTGGGTCTCGGGTGGCCCGGAGTCACCTGCGTATGAGTACCTGGCAGATACCATTCGCAGCCTGCTACCCGCCATTCTGAAGTTCGGCATCGCCACGGCGGAAGAGGTCGAGATCGAGACCCTGGCGGCGAGGCTGCGTGCCGAGATCGTCGTCGCCGATGGTGCGATCGTGCCATCGATGCTGGCCGGCGGAGTCGGCCGGTGGCCCGGCCCGCCCGGACCACCCGGCCCGGTCAGGTGACGAGCTTGTAATCCCGCGCCAGCGACAGAATACGGACGTTATCTGTGGGCTGGTCCAGGAAGCGCTGGCGCAGCGCGGGGTCGGGAATGGTATCCGCGCGCCGGGTGAGCGCTGCGATCGCGATCTGCAAGACCTCGGGCACCGCCGGCGAGCCCGCTGCACGCTTGGCCTCGACGATGGCGAGCCGGCAGCCAAGCTCCTGGCGACCGGCCCCGCCGATCGAGTCGAGCAGGGCCGCCGCCTCATCGGCGACGAGCGAGGCCTCGTCTCCTCGCTCCTGCCTGACCAGCACCTGGAGGAGGGCCGTGTAGGCAAGCGGTTGCAGCGGCCGCGCGATGCGCAAGAACTCCACCGCGTTGCGCGCCGATTCTGCAGCTTGCGCGAGCTCGCCGCGGCGGAGCGCGACCTGGGAGAGCACGGACAGCGCCAGGCCTCCGTAGTACGTGTTTGCGGCAGTCTGGTGCACGGCCAGCGCCATGGCTTCGGCTTCCTCGAGGAAGCTGGGATCGTTGTATTCGAGGAGGATCTGCGGCAGATAGCAGCGGACCAGGCGAACCACCAGGGCCTCCTGGAGCTGCAGGCCGAGCTTCAGGGTGCTGCGCAGCGTCGCCTCCGCCGCGACCGGATCTCCCAGATCCCACTGCGAGAGGCCGACATACACCATTTCAGTGGCGTTCATGCGGCGATCCCCCGCCTCCGTGAAGGCGGCGGCGGCCTCCTGGGCGGTGACATGGGCCTGCCAGGGATCGGGTTCCAGAAACCGCACGTGCCAGTTCCGGGCGTGCCGCACCCAGCCACGCATCGTCGCGTCCTGCGCCTCGTAGTCACGCGCGATCTCGGAGATGCGATCCAGGAACTGATACGCCTTCTCGCGGTTCCCGCTCAGGCTGAACACCGAGGCCAGCGAGCAGGCAGCCTGCACGTACTGAGTCCGCGCCTCCGAGGTGGGGAGTGCCGTGACAAACGGCTCGACAAAGGCGGGAATCTCGGCGGCCTTCCCGGCGAGCCCGCCGGACAGAAACAGGCTGCCCATGGCGCTGCACCAGAACAGACTGCCGGCGGGGAGCAGGCGCACGGCCTCCTGGGCCGAGGTGAAGGCCGCCACGAGGTTTGCGCTCCAGAAATAAGCCCATGCCTGCACGCTGCGCAGCGTCCCCAGCTGCTCGCCTTGCACGCCGATCAGCACCGCTCGCTCGGCGCGCGACAGCGCCGCCATCAGGTCGTTGCCCTCCAGCGCCTGGATCGCGGCGCGGATCAGGAACCCCAGCGCGCGCTCGGCATCACCGCTGCGCTGGTAGTGCTCGGCGAGGACCAGCGGATCGAGCTCGCCGGCGCGCTCCAGATACTGACCTGCCAGGGCATGGCCCTGCTGGCGATTCTCATGGGTGAGCAGCCCGTAGGCGGCCTCGCGGATCAGCGCGTGGTGGAAGCTGTACTCGACCTCGCCTGGGAATCGACTGCCGGTGCTACGCTGGATCATCTCCGCGGCCATGAGCTCCGCGAGATCGGGGTCGGTTCCACCGTCGGTCACGGGCTGCCCGAGCAGCAGCTTGACACCGCCGCGCCAGAACGTCTCGCCAAAGATGCTGGCCGCGCGCAGCAGGTGTCGCGCGGAGGGACCGAGGCGTCCAATGCGGACCTGCAGCATGGCCACGACGGTCTCCGGAACCTCGCTTCCCTTGTTATCGACGGTCGCGCGGATCAGCTCTTCCAGGAAGAACGCATTCCCTTCGGACTGGTTGATGATGCGCTCGATCGTCTGTTTGGACGTGCTATTGCCCAGGACCTCGGAGATCAGCTGCTCGCAGGCCCGCTTGCTCAGGCGGTTGAGCGCAATATGATGGACCTGCGCGGACCACATCCGCGGGAACAGATCATGAATCTCGGGGCGAGCCAGCACCAGGACCATGAACGGTGACTCGCCGAGCTCGTGCAGCGCGGTGCCCACGAGCTTGACCGTCAGCGCGTCGCCCCAGTGCAGATCCTCGAGGACCAGCAGCACGGGCTTGTGGCCGCACTCGGCCCGCAGAAACGACACCAGCGCGCTGCTGATGTGATCGCTCATGACCTTCGGATCATGGCGCGCGGCGCGCAGCTGGGGATTGTATTCCAGCGGTGACGGGATCGAGCACAGCTCGCCGAGGAAGGAAACGGTGTGGACCTCGTCCTTGGGGGCGACGTGGCGCATGACGCGCCGCTGCAGCTTCTCCCGCCGATCGGCCGGCAGCTCGCCGTCCAGGACGCCGCACAACCGCCGCAGCGCCTGGCTGAGCAAACCATACGAGGCGCCGGCGCTCATCGGATCGCCGCGGCCCACGAGGATCTCGATGCCGTCCTCGCCCCAGCGCGCCCTGACCCGGCGCAGAAACTCATGGCGCACCCGCGACTTGCCGACGCCCGGCGCCGCCGTGATCATCAGCGCGCACGGCACGGGCTCATCGATACTTCTCGCCAGCAGCGCCTCGAGTTGCCCGAGCTCGAACTCGCGGCCCACGCAGAGCGTCGGGCGGCCGACGAGTCGCCGGGTCTCGTCGGCGTCCATCTGCTCCCTGATCAGCCGTTGCATGCCATTTTGCATCGCCGCGATCTTGAAGGAGGGGCCGAGCAGGTTGCTGGTCACCTCGTCGAGCCACGGTCCACCATCGCCGCCGAGCGATCGACCATCACGCAGTAACCGCGTCGCGCGATCGATCGCCTCACCGAGGGGCAGATGGTTGTTGGCCGCGCCCAGCCCCGTGGTGATGACGATGGTGGCCTTGGGCCATTGCTCCTGGATGAGGAGCGCGCAGCGCGCGGCCTGGACCGCCTGATCCGTCGCCGCCGTGGTGCTCGCCTGTCTCAGCGTCACCACCAGCGAGCCATCGGCGAGCCACTCGGAGCGGGCATTGAAGATCGAGAACTCGCTGCGCAGCGACCGGTGTCGCGCTTCCCAGGTCTCATGAGCATCCGCGTCGCTCGCGATCGTCGCGGTGTTCGCACCCCACTCGGCCGCGACGATCACGCTGACCAGCTCCAGCTCCGCGCGCGTCGTCGGGACGGATGTGACCTGGCCGCGCTCGGCCGGCGTACCGAACTCGCCGATCTCACCCAGCTCTTCGAGGAGCTCGGACAGCACCCTGGCATTGGCAACCCGGTCCGCGGGCACCTTGGCGAGCATGCGCGAGACCACCGTGGCCAGCGAATCGGGCAACTCGGGCCGCACGCTCTTGAGGGTGGGAGGCTCCTCGAACAGGATCTTGGCCAGCGTGGCTGCGATGCATTCACCGGCGAACGGCGGCGCTCCCGTCAGGCACGTGAACAGGATGCAGCCGAGCGAGAAGATGTCCGCGCTGGGACCGATATCCTGCTGGCCGCGGGCTTGCTCCGGCGCCATGAATTCGGGCGTGCCGACCACCAGTCCAGCCTGGGTCAGAGGCTGGTCATTGAAGTGGACCGCCTGGCGTGCAATGCCAAAGTCGATCAGCGTGACCTTCTCGACATCGCCATCGCGAAGGAACAGATTGCTCGGCTTCAGATCGCGATGGATCAGCCCGCGATCGTGGACCTCGCGCAACGCGCGGGTAATGCCACGCAGCAGGGCCAGCGATTCGCTGACGGTCAGCTGCTGGCGCCGCAGCCGCTGCTGCAGGTCTTCGCCCGTCAGCCACTCCATTGCCAGGAAGTGCTGGCCCTCCGGAGTCCGGCCATGCGCAACATAGGAGACAATGCCGGGATGGCGCAACGTCGCGAGCACCCGCGCCTCGCGCATAAAGCGCTCCTGCTCGTGGGCACTCGGATTGAGCTGGTGCAGGATCTTGATGGCGATATCGCGCCCGTCGTGGAGATCGCGGGCGCGCGCCACGATCCCCATGCCGCCAATGCCCACTGTCTCGGCGACCTGGAACCGCCCGGCCAGAACTGTCAGGCGGTCAATCGCCATGCTCGCAGCCTTTTCATCTAGAACTATTGGTAGTTTAGCATGGTCTCCGCAGTCGCTGTCAAACGACACTCGGCGGAAAACAGCTGTCACCGCGGCCAGATACGTGGTCCTGGCCGCGGTGTAGGGCGCACAACGCGTATGTACGACCCGGTCGGGACGTAACCGCGCAGGTCGCAGGTCATGCGCGGAGCGCTGTCTGTTCGTGTTTGCAGTCAGCATCGCGAGTCTCCGCGCATTCCCGGAGCTCAGCGCGCAGCGTTTCCTGGTATAAATAGTACTTAGTGCTGAAAGCACAACACTGGAGTCCAGGAGCCGGCCATGGATTATGAAACTATCAAGTACGAACAAGATAAGAACGTCGTCATCATTACCTATAACCGGCCGAAGCAGCATAATGCGATCAGCCGCCGCATGAACCTGGAGCTCCACGCCGCCTTCCAGCACTTCCGCGATGATGACAGCGCGTTCGTCCTGGTGATCACCGGGGCCGGCGAGACCACGTTCTGCGCCGGCTGGGACCTGCAGGATGCCTCCGAGTGGACCGAGCTCGGCGACTTCGATCAGTACCGCAAGGATCTCTATAACCTCCCCGGCATCTGCGGCTACACGCGCAAGATCGATATCTTCAAGCCGATCATCGCCGCGGTGAACGGCTATGCATTTGCGGCGGGCCTGGAGACCGCCATGCTCGCCGACATCCGCATCGCCGCCGAGAACGCGGAGTTCGGAGCCCTGGAGCGGCGCTGGAACATCGTCGCCGGCGACGGCCTGACGGTCAGGCTGCCGCTCATCGTCGGGTTTGCCAAGGCCATGGAGCTCATCATCACCGGCCGCCGTATCGGTGTCCGGGAAGCGGAACGGATCGGCCTGGTCAACGAAGTGGTTCCCCACGGCCAGGCGCTCACGCGAGCCGTGGCCCTGGCCCACGAGATTGCCGCGCTGCCGCAAGGCGCCATCCGTTCGGACAAGGAATGCCTGTTACGGCACGTCGGTCGCACGATGGAGGAGCAGCTACGCATCGAGGCGGAGATGATCATCTCCATGTTCATGCGCCGCGATAAACACTCGTTCGGGGCCGCGTCGTTCAAGGCCGGGGCTCTGACGCCGACGTGGCCTAACCACGGTCTTTAGGAGTCTTTCCCGACCCGAGCGGCGGAAGCCTCCGCTAGAACGCGCAGCTGTACAGGTACGTCGCCATCGCCGGCAGCGCGCGCGCGCGATCAGCCTCGACGAGCAGCGGCGTCAGGTGCGTGCCCTCGTAGGACGCGACGCGCAGCACCAGCAGGATCGGACCCGCCGGCCCGAACGACCACGCGGCGACCGGCACCGGGATCGCGATCCCGGCGCCGCGCAGATCGAGCGGATCGTCCGGCGCACCCGCCATCGGCTCGCGCACGATCGGCGCGGTGTAGATCGTCTTGCCGGCGCGCTGGATCGCCAGCGTGCCGTGCGTCGCGTCGGTGCGCGTCAGCTCGAGCACCAGCGGCCCGACGGTGTCGCGCCGGCTCGCCGCGGTCGCCGCGACCGGCGGGCCGATCACCAGCGGCCCCGGCCGCCAGCTCGCCGGCGCGTCCGGCGGCAGCAGCCACACCGGCCCCGGCGCCGCCGCCACGGCCGCCGTGGCCCCGGACACCCCTGCCACCACCCCTGCCGATCGCTCGCCGGCGAACGCGACCACGTCGAGCTGGTTCTGGTCGCAACCGTACGGCAGCTTCGACGGCGCACCCGCGGTGACGTGACGGACGTGGCCCGCGGCGTCGATCGCCGTCAGCGCCGCGCCCGCGGCGAGCCCCTGCGCCGGCAACGGCACGATCACGGCCTGCGGCCCCGCCGGTACCCAGTCGCCCGGATCCCGCTTCACGCGCGGCGCGACGCCGATCCACCCGAGCGGCTGGTCCGCCGCGATCGCGATCGGCGCCGCCGGAGCGCCCGCCGGGTTGTGCGACGGCGCCGACGCCGGCCCGGCGCACGCGACGAGCAGCGCCGCGCACGCCCACGCGAGGATCCGCGCGCGCGGGTCAGTGGCCATCCGTCGACCAGTGCGGCGGATCGCTGTCGAGCTTGTGCACGCCGTACGACGCGCCGACCGCGTGCAGGTTGGCGGACGACGTGCCATCGCCGGTGCAGTCGAGCTTCGCGGTCCCGTCCTTCTTGGCGATCATCAGGCTGCCGCTCCACGTGATGTTCCAGTCGATCGCCTTGCCCTCGGTGTGGCGGCTGACCAGCGCCGGCGCATACGCGATGCCGTACTTCGTGACCATCTCGCCGGCCTTGGCGCGCGACGTCGCGGCGTCGCCATGGTCCCAGTTGATCGAGATGCCGGCGGCGGCCGACGCGGCGTTGGCGTCCGCCGGCGACGTGGTGCCGTTGTAGACGTTGTAGGAGTAGTGCATCAGGTGCGCGCGCTCCGCCGGCCGGTACGTCGCGCTGATCGAGATGTTGAGCGCGTTCGCCGGCGTCGCCGCGGCGACCATTGCGTCGTGGAACGCCTGCACGTTGGCCTGGAACGTGGCGTCGGTCAGCTCGCCGATCGTGGTGCCCGTCGGGAACTGGGCGCACCACGACACGCCGCTCAGCGTGCGGTTGTCGGCCTTGGCCTTGGCCGGCTCGACGGACGGCGGATCGGTCTTGCGCTGGACCACGGGCGCCGCGCCCGCGTTGCCGAGCGCGCTCTCGGTGAGCGTGCGCTTGCCCGGCGTCGCGGCCGGCGCCGCGCCTCCGCCGCCCCCGCCTGCATCCTGCCCGTTGCGCGTGTCGTATGCCATCAGTCTCCCTCCCGCACGATAGACCCGATCATATCCCATATGGCCATCGCCTCACAGGGGCGCCGTGCCTCAGCACGAATGGGACCGCGGGCCGCGATGTCACACCAGTCCTCACCGCCCGACCGGGCTCCCGCTGTCATGGCGCGCGGTCGCGACCTCGTAGAACCTGCGAAGTGCCCCCTACGTCTGCACCGCGGTGGGCTCGAGCGTCTGTTCGCGGAGCAGGGGTAGCGTGAACGAGAAGCTCGCCCCCTGGATGGCACCGCTCTCGACGGCGATCGTGCCACCGTGAGCCTCGACCAGCTGCTTGCAGATATAGAGGCCGAGCCCGAGGCCGCCGTGCTTGTCACGGCCCTGCCAGTGGCGCTCGAACAGGTGCGGTAGCTGATCGGCGGGGATGCCGCCGCCCGTATCTCGGACGCCGATCCGGACATACCCGTCGCACGCTTGTGCACTCAGCGTGATCCGCCCACCGGCTGGCGTGAACTTCAACGCGTTGGCCAGGAGGTTCGCGAGCACCTGCAACACGCGCTCGCGATCCGCGACGACCGTCGGGTTCGAACATGGCTCCGCGACGAGCTCGATGCCCGCTTCCTTCGCCTGCAGCTGGAACAGCGACACCGTCGCGTCCAGGACCGCTGCGACATGACATGGCGCGACCTGGAGCTCGATCTTTCCACTCTCCAGCCGCGCCACGTCGAGCAGTTCATCGATGAGGTGTCGCATGTGTCCCGCAGCGTTGCCGATCGCGACGACGTGCTTGCGAACGTGAGCCACCTCCAGCGTCTCCTCGAGCAGGCTCGTCGCCATCGCGATCGTCGCGAGCGGGTTACGAAGATCGTGCGAGACGATCGCGACGAGCTCGTCGCGAGCAGCGACGGCTTGCCGCGCTGCCGCCGTCGCTGCTTGCTCGCGCGTGTAGTACGCGCTCAACCTGCGGATCGAAGCCCATGCCAGGAGGACGCTCAGCATGAGCCCGAGCGCGGTCGCGATCACAATCATCCCCTGGGTGCGCGCCGC
Source organism: Kofleriaceae bacterium (assembly GCA_036271215.1). Taxonomy (GTDB): domain Bacteria; phylum Myxococcota_A; class Polyangia; order Haliangiales; family Haliangiaceae; genus JABFXX01. Next base: position 25,264 of record DATBBB010000146.1, read on the forward strand.
GAAGCTCCGCGAATGCTGCGCTTCCAGGTCAAAGTCATTCTGCTCACGCGTCACAAACCGGCTGATCGCATCCTCGAACTGCTCGCGTGACGCCGCGAGCGTGCTCTCGAAGAACGGGATGATCGTCAGCGGGTTGCTGGCCGCGGTTCGACGTCTGGCTGCCTGGTCCGCCGTATCTACGTATGCACGACTCACCTGCTCGATCCCCGCGACGTCGACGGCGAGCTCCGGGCGCCGCCGCAGCACGGCGAGGCTCGCATTCAGGCGCTGTGACACGCTGGTAAACCGGTCCAGCGCCTTCGGGTCGGCGCTGAGCAGATAGCCACGGCTGGTCGCGACCAGTTGCTCGGCTTCGAATCGCAGTTGCTGGACCGCGCTCACTTCCGTCGTGAAGTCGCGGGCCACCCGCTCGAGCCGCATGCTCGTCGTGCGCAGCGCGGTCACCGCCGCCGTACCGGTGACGAGCGTAACGCACAAGAGTGCGGCATAGCCCGCGATGAGCTGCCCCCGAAATCTCATGAGCGTCCTCGCATCGCACGTCTCGAGTGCTCTGGAGCTTCTACCATGCAACCATCGGGAGCACCTGTGGTTCTCGGGTGATCGAAGCCGTGAACAAGCGGTCGGCGCGGCCGTCTTTACTGCGGGCTCGCATGCGCGCGGGCGCGGCATAACGCCTCGATACAGACAGCATACGCACTCGTCTCGTCGGCGACAGAACTTGTGGTAGGGCTCTCCCCATACACAATCATCGGAGGGAGTGCCATGAAGCTCACAGGTCTTGTGCTCGGGCTCGCTATCGCCGGGTGCCATCACGACAGCAAGGCGCCGACGACACCGGTCGCGCCGAACACCGCGCCACCCGCGGCTCATCAGGACGCGCCGCCCGAGGTCGCGAGTGACCAGAAGGTCAGCCACACGCTCGCCATGTCAGGAGAGCTTGTCCAGCTGTGTAGCATCAAGCGGACCGAGAGCGCTGCAAATCCCAAGTTCGACTATGACAAAGACGAGCTGACCACGGATGATCGAACCGTGCTCGAACAGCTCGCGACCTGCATGATCTCGGGCGCGCTCAAGGGTAAGCCGGTCGCGCTGATCGGTCGCGCCGATCCACGCGGAACCGAAGAGTACAACCTGGCGCTCGGATCCCGGCGCGCCACCTCGGTGAGCCAGTACCTACAGCGACTCGGCGTAACCCCGGCCCAGCTCCCCCAGACAACGCGAGGCGCGCTCGACGCGACCGGCAGCGATGAAGCCGGCTGGGCCAAGGATCGGCGCGTCGATCTCCAGCTCAAGTAGCTCGCATTCTGGTGGTCGGCAAGTCGGGCATGGGCAAGACGACTGGCTGCACGGCGCGATCATCGCGGCCGAGCTGCCGACCCTGCAGATCGAGCTGCCCCAGCGGATCGTCGTACCCGGCGAGCTGGTCAACATCTTGTTGGCCGAGCGCTGGACCTGGTCGCGGCGGACGAGGCTCGGTTGATCGAGGCGCTGCGCGGCGGCCCCAGGCGCTTGCTCGTGATCGATAACCTGCAACGCCTCGCGCTACGCGGCGTCGGACAGCTCGCGGTCTGGACCACGCTGGGCCGGATCATCGAAGCGACGTACGAGCAGGTGTACTGGCTCGGCGGTTGCTCGTTCTATGCCGACGAGTTTCTGTCCTGGGTCAGGCGCGGGCCGCCGGTGTTTCGAATCGGCCGTTTCAGGTCGGCGATCGGGTCACGTTCGCGGGGGTTTATGGCGAGATCTCGGCGATCGGACTGCGCTCGGTGCGCCTGGTCACGCTCGATGACAACGTGGTCACGATCCCCAACAACAAGTTCTCACCGATGTCGTGGCCTCGGGGAACTGGGGCGCGCTCGACATGATGATCCAGATGGACTTCCACATCGGGCTCGACCCTACGTGCTCGACGTGCAGTACGAAAAGGCATTCGAGACCGACGTGACGGAGCGCGTGCTCGAGGCGTTCGCACAGCACGGCGTGCTGCCACCCGCGGTGTTGCATCGTTCGATCGACGCCCGACCTCGCGCCGAACAGCAACACGGCTATATCGCCGGCACCGGCGCCTCGGCTGCGGGCCGCAGTTGAACAGGTCCGACGTGATACTCCAGCTACGTTCCGATTCTCGAACCTTGCTTGTTTGAAAGGTTCCGGACAGGTTGCGGCCACGCAGCGCCTCCAGGTTGAGGCATGGCCAGACGCACCGAATCGACAGCCCAGCCCCTGCCATTCCCCGCCACCGCGCCGCACGCGCTGTTCCAGCACCCCCCGCGGCCGACCGGCAGCCCACCCGAGATCGCGACGATCCAGCACGCCGTGCAGGAGGCCGGTGGCTGGGTCGAGCCGCTCCGCGCCGAGGTCGGCCGCGTGCTCGTCGGCCAGCACGCGCTCGTCGATCGCCTGATCGTCGCCCTGCTCGCAGGCGGACACGTGCTGCTCGAGGGTCTGCCGGGGCTCGCGAAGACGCTCGCGCTCAAGACGCTCGCGCAGGTGATCGACACCGGCTTCCAGCGCATCCAGTTCACGCCGGACATGCTGCCGGCCGACATCGTCGGCACGCTGATCTACAACCCGCGCGACGGCCACTTCGAGACCAAGCGCGGGCCGCTGTTCTCGAACCTGATCCTCGCGGACGAGATCAACCGCGCGCCCGCGAAGGTGCAGAGCGCGCTGCTCGAGGCGATGCAGGAGCGGCAGGTGACGCTCGGCGACACGACGCACGCGCTGCCCTCGCCGTTCATGGTGATGGCGACGCAGAACCCGATCGAGCAGGAGGGCACGTATCCACTGCCCGAGGCGCAGGTCGACCGCTTCCTGCTGAAGGTCGTCGTGACCTACCCGACGCCCGACGAAGAGCTCGCGATCCTCGATGCGATGGCGACGAGCGCGCCGCGGCTCGACGCGCGGCCGGTGCTCGCGGCGGAGAGGCTGCTCGACGCACGTCGCGTGGTCGACTCGATCTACGTCGACGACAAGGTCCGGCGCTACATCGTCAGCCTCGTGGTCGCGACGCGCGACCCGGCGGCGTTCGGGCTCGACCTCGCACCGCTGATCCGCTACGGCGCTTCGCCCCGCGCGACGATCGCGCTGACGCTCTGCGCGAAGGCGTGGGCGTTCATGCACGGTCGCGGCTACGTCACGCCGCAGGACGTCAAGGCGATCGCCACCGACGTGCTGCGCCACCGCATCGCGGTGACCTACGAAGCCGAGGCCGAGCGCACCACGTCCGAACAGATCGTCGAGCGCGTCCTCGCGCAGGTGGCGATCCCGTGACCGCGGCAACCCAGCCCCCGCGACGGCTGATCCCGGCCGCGGCGCTGGCGCCGGTCTCGCACGTCGAGCCCGCGCGCGTGACGGCGATCATGGAGAAGGTCCGGCAGATCGAGATCCGGACGCGCGGGCTCGTGGCGGGCTCGATCGCCGGCGGCTACCGTGCCGCGTTCCGCGGCCGCGGCATCGACTTCGATCGCGTGCGCGAGTACGTCGCCGGCGACGAGGTCCGCACGATCGACTGGAACGTCACCGCGCGCGCCGGGCACCCGTTCGTCAAGCAGTTCCGCGAGGAGCGCGAGCTCACGCTGATGCTGCTCGTCGACGTGTCCGCGTCCGGCGAGTTCGGTAGCACGACCATGCGCAAGCGCGAGCTCGCCGCGGAGCTCGCGTGCGTGCTCGCGATGTCGGCGATCCGGAACAGCGATCGCGTCGGCCTCGTGCTGTTCAGCGACCGCATCGAGCGCTTCGTGCCGGTCGGCAAGGGCCGGCTGCACGCGCTGCGCGTGGTGCGCGAGATCCTCGGCTGCACGCCCGAGGGCCGCGGCACGGACGTGGCAGCGGCGGTCCGGTTCGCCGGCCAGGTCCAGACCAGGCGGGCGCTGATGTTCGTCATCTCCGACCTCGAGCTCGGTGGGATCCGCGCCAGCGCGCTCGCCGACCTGCAACGCGCGCTGCGCCCGGTCGCCCGCGCGCACGACGTGATCGCGCTGCACGTGCGCGATCCGCACGAGCGCGAGTTGCCCGATGTCGGGCTGGTGACGGTCGAGGACGCGGAGACCGGCGAGGTGGTCTCGATCGACACCGGCCGCAAGCAGGTCCGCGCGCGGTTCGCCGAGCTGGCGCGGACGCGCAGCGCGGAGATCACCAGGATGCTTCGCCGCGACAACGTCGAGATCTGCGAGATCGACACCGCGGCGCCGTACGTCCCCACGCTGCTCGCGCTGTTTTCAGGGCGCGAACGGAGGGCCCGATGACCCCGACCCCTGATGACATCCGGGATATCCACGGCCCGATCGCACAGGCGATCGCGCACGCGTGGTGGCCCTACGCGATCTCGTTCGCCGCGCTCGTTGCGATGGCGGCGGTCATCGTGCTCGCGATCCGCAAGCTCCGCCGCCGCGCCGTGCCCGCCGATGTCGCCGCGCTGCGTGCGCTCGAAGCCGCGCGCCCGCTGATCGAGGGCGGCGATCCGCGCGGCTTCTCGTCGCAGGTCTCGACCGCGGTGCGCGATTACGTCGAGCACGCGTTCGGCGTCCACGCGCCGAAGCTCACCACCGAGGAGCTGCTCGCCGATCTGATGGCCGACCCGACGAGCAAGGTCGCGCCGCACCGCGGCGAGCTCGGGACGTTTCTCGAATTCTGCGATCTCGCGAAGTACGCGCGCTGGTCGCTGTCGCGCGCGGACATGACCGGGATGCTCGATAGCGCCGAGGTCTTCGTCCGCGCCACCGCTGGAGGTCACGCGTCATGAGCGCCTTCGCATCACCGCAGCTGCTCTGGCTGCTCCTCGCGATCCCCGCGATCGCGATCTGGCGCGCGCGCCGCGGGCCACGCGCGGCGGTCGCGTACGGCAGCACGGCGCTGGTCCGCGAGGTCGGGCGCACCACGCGCAGCCGGCTCGGCGGCCTGTTGCCGTACCTGCGGATCCCGGCGCTCGCGCTGCTGATCGCCGCGCTCGCCCGGCCACAGACCAGCCGCGCGAGCACGAGCGTGCAGGCGAGCGGCGTCGACATCATGCTGGCGCTCGACGTCTCGGGATCGATGGCGTCGCTCGACCTGACGCTCGACGGCGCGCCGGCGGATCGGCTCAGCGTCGTGAAGTCGGTGGTCGCGAAGTTTGTCGATCAACGGCCCAACGATCGCATGGGCATGATCGCGTTCGCGGGCGCGCCGTACCTCGTGTCGCCGCTCACGCTCGACCACGACTGGCTCGAGCGCAACCTCGATCGCGTCCGGCTCGGCACGATCGAGGACGGCACCGCGATCGGCTCGGCGCTGACCGCGGCGGTGAATCGCCTGCGCGCGAGCGACGCGCACACGAAGATCGTCGTGCTGCTCACCGACGGCGTGAACAACACCGGCAAGGTGCAGCCGCTGCTCGCCGCCGAGGCGGCCGCCGCGCTCGGTATCAAGGTCTACACGATCGGCGTGGGCACCGAGGGCCAGGCGCCGATGCCGGTCACCGATGACGATGGCCGCCGCCACATCGTGATGACGCAGGCCGAGGTCGACGAGCAGACGCTCGGCGCGATCGCCGCGAACACCGGCGGCGCGTTCTTCCGCGCGACGGACACCGCCTCGCTCGAGGCGATCTACGCCCGCATCGACCAGCTCGAGAAGACCACGCGGGAGGTCAGTCACGACGAGCACCACGACGAGCAGTTCGCGTGGCTGCTGCTGCCGGGCCTCGCGCTGCTCGCGGGCGAGCTCGTGCTGTCCACCACGTTGCTCCGCCGCTTGCCCTAGGAGGACCCGATGCCGCTCACTTTTGCACAACCGTACTGGCTCTGGATCGGCGCGCTCGCGTGCGCCGCGATCGCGCTCTTGATGGTGCGCGCCGAGCGCGTGCGCCGCGCCGGCCTGGCCCGGTTCGCCGCGGCGAGCCCCGAGACCACGCTCGCGCGGCCGCGGCGCCGGCTGCGGAGCGGCCTCGCGGTCGCGGGCGTCGCGCTCGCGTTCGGTGCGCTCGCGCGGCCGCGCGCGGGGTTTCGCATGGAGCACGCGCCGCATCAGGGCGTCGATCTGATGTTCGCGGTCGACACGTCGAAGAGCATGCGCGCGAGCGACCTCCGGCCCGATCGCTTGACACGCGCGAAGCTCGCGGTCGCCGATCTGGTCCGCAAGTTCGACGGCGATCGCGTCGGGCTGATCGCGTTCGCGGGCGCCGCGTTCGTGCAGTCACCGCTGACCGTCGATCGCACGGTGTTCCTCGAGGCGCTCGACGCGCTCGACACCGAGGTGATCCCGGTCGGCGGCACGGACATCGCGTCCGCGATCCGCGCGGCCGAGCAGGCGATGGCCAGCGAGCCCGGCCACACCAAGGTGCTCGTGCTGCTCAGCGACGGCGAGGATCTCGCCGGCGACGTGGTCGCGACCGCGAAGGACGCGGCGCGCCGCGGCTTGACGATCTACACGGTCGGCGTCGGCAGCACGGCCGGCTCGCTGATCGAGATGACCGGCGCGACCGGCGCGCGCGAGCTGGTGCGGGACGAGGCCGGCAACCCGGTGACGTCGCACCTCGACGAGCCGACGCTGCGCAGCATCGCGCAGGTCACCGGCGGCGCGTATCAGCCGCTGGGCGCGGATGGGCGCGGGCTGGAGGCGTTGTACGCGATCGCGAAGACCAAGCTGCCGGTGACCACGGCCGCGGGGACGGCGCGCAAGGTCTACACCGAGCGGTTCCAGATCCCGCTCGCGCTGGCGTTCGCGTGCCTGCTCGGCGAGCTCGCGCTCGGCGATCGCAAGCGGCGGCGCAACGCGCGGGGTGCGGTCGTGGCTGCATCGCTCGGCCTGGGGCTGTTCGCGCTGCCGCGCGTGGCGGCCGCGGCACCGGCACCTGCGGTGACGACCTACAACGACGCGACCGCGACGTATCGCAAGGGCGACTTCGCCGGCGCGGACCGTGGCTTCGAGGCCGCGCTGCACACCGCCGAGGTCGGCGTGCAGGAGAACGCGTACTACGATCTCGGCAACGCGCGGTACCGCGAGGGTCAAGCGACGCTCGCGAAGGATCGCGACACGACGATCGCGACGTGGAAGCGCGCGCTCGAGGCGTACGACGCGGCGCTCGCGCTGGCGCCGGCCGATGGCGACGCGAAGTTCAATCGGGACTACGTCGCGAAGAAGCTCGATGCGCTCGAGCAGCAGAAGAAGCAAGACCAGCAGAAGCAGGACCAGCAGAAGCAGGACCAGCAGAACAAGCAGCAGAAGCAGGACCAGGGCGGCAAGGACCAGAAGCAGCCGGGCCAGCAGAACAAGGATCAGAAAGCCCAAGGCCAGCAGAACAAGGATCAGAAAGCCCAGGGCCAGCAGAACAAGGATCAGAAAGCCCAGGGCCAGCAGAGCAAGGATCAGAAAGCCCAGGGCCAGCAGAACAAGGATCAGCAGGCCCAGGGCCAGCAGAACAAGGATCAGCAGGCCCAGGGCCAGCAGA
>DATBBB010000147.1:0-16365 GCA_036271215.1 Kofleriaceae bacterium
GGCTCGTCGATCGGGATCGCGAACGGGACCTGACCGGTGCCGCGAAATGCGGCGATCCACGCCTTCACCGCAGCGCCGGCGAGCGGCGGATAGTCCGGGATCCACACCGGGACATCGCGGATCTCCGATCCATCGGCGAGCCCCGCGCGGCGCTCCGGCCAGTCGATGTAGTGAACGTCAGGCGACAGCAGCACGCCGTAGCTCCGGAACATCGCGCTGCAGGCACGCTCGTCGCTGCGGTCCCAGATCGACTCCACCGCGTTGTCGTACGCCCACACCCGGATCGGCAGCCGAGGCAACGTCACCGGCGCCACGGTCAGCGCGACCGGCACCACCCGGCCGGCCACGCGCAGCTCGCCGGCGATCACGCCCGGCGCCGCGTCGCGGGCGACCTCGACCTCGAAGTACGCCGGATCGCTCGCCGGGGCCGCCGCCGCCGCCAGCCCCTCGGCGTACCAACCTGCCCCGTGGCTGCCGCCGTACAGCGCGGTCGACACGCGCACGACCTCGAGCGGTTCGACCGCGTAGCCGCGGACCTGAACCGGCGCGCCACCCGGCCACGCCAGGGTCACCGGCTGGCGGTCGCGGTGGACGACCTGGAGCCCGAGGATCTCGCCGCGCGCCGCGGTCAGCGCGACCCGGGTGCCGTCGAACCACGGCGAGGTCGCGGGAGTCGGATCGCTGATCCGGAGTCGCGACGTCTCGCCGAGGATCTGCAGCGCCACCTCCGGCGGGAGCGGGGCGAGCGGCGCGGCGCCGGGCGGCGTGGCGCTCGGCCGGTCGCGGTCGGGATCCGCCGGCACCGCCTCGTGGCGCGCGCAACCGAGCAGCAACGCACATGTGGCAGGCAGCCACGTGCGCGTGGGCCGACACGCGTCCAGTGCTCTCACGCAATATCCACGTAGCAGCGTGCCCACCGGGTTGCCAGGCCTGCCATCAGACAACTATCGTGCATCGTTGTGTCCACGCCGATCGTCGCCTTCGCAAAGGACTGGCACGAGGATCCCACCTCGAACCATCACGTTCTGCGCGAGCTCGCGAAGACCCGGCGCGTCCTGTGGCTCAACTCGCTAGCAACTCGCACGCCGAGCCTCGCGTCGGGCCGCGACCTCGGCAAGATCCGCCGCAAGCTGGGCGAGTTCGCGCGCGGCCCGATCAACCCCGAGAACGATCTGTGGGTGTTCACGCCGCTGGTCATCCCGCTGCCCGGCAGCCCGACCGCGCGCGCGATCAACCGCCAGATCCTGCGCGCGACGATCCGCGGCCTGCGGCTGCGGCTCGGGATCCGCGACTTCGAGCTGTGGACGTTCTTGCCCAACACCGCCGACTACGTCGGCACGCTCGGCGAGTCGCTCGCGGTGTACTACTGCGTCGACGAGTGGTCGATGTTCTCGTACCTCGACCGCGCGCAGACCGTGGCCGCCGAGCGCCGGCTGCTCGAGCGGGTCGACGCGGTGTTCGCGATCAACCACGCGCTCGCCGACAAGAAGCGCGCGGTCAACCAGGCGACGTTCGTGTCGCCGCACGGCGTCGATCACGCCGCGTTCGCGCGCGCGCTCGATCCCGGGCTCGCCGTACCCGCCGACCTCGCCGCGCTGCCGGCGCCGCGGATCGGGTTCTACGGCACCCTGCGCGACTGGGTCGACTTCGAGCTGATCGCCCACGTCGCGCGCGCCCGGCCGCGGTGGTCGATCGCGCTGATCGGCCAGGCGCTCGGCGATCTGTCGGCGCTGCGCGGGCTGCCCAATGTTCACCTGCTCGGCCAGAAGCCGCACGGCGAGTTGCCCGCATATTGCAAAGGCTTCGACGTCGGCATGATCCCGTATCGCATCGACGAGCGGATGCCGTTCGTCAACCCGCTCAAGCTGCGCGAGTACCTGTCGGCCGGCGTGCCGGTGGTCTCGACCCCGGTGCCCGAGGTCGTGCGCTACTCGCACATGTGCCGGATCGCCGCGACCCCCGACGAGTTCGTGGCCGCGGTCGACGCCGCGCTCGCAGAAGCTTCACCCACCGCGCGTCGCGCCCGATCGGACGCGATGACGCAAGAAACGTGGTCCGCGCGCGTCGCTCAGGTCACGCGCACGGTCGCCGAGATCGCCCAAAGGAAGACTCGATGAGCAACGCACGGTTTCGCGTCGGCATGGTCGGCGCAGGTAACATCTGCGAGTTTCACGTCGCTGCGGTCAAGAAGCTGGCCCCCGACGTCGAGCTGATCGGCATCACCGACCTGGACGCCGCGCGCGCCCAGGCCAACGCCGAGAAGTGGGGCACCACGGCCCTCGTGGATCTCGACGCGCTGGTCGCCGCCGGCGCGAATGTCATCCACGTCCTGACCCCGCCCGCGGTCCACGGCAAGATCGCGATCGCGGCGCTCGAGCGCGGCTGCCACGTGCTGATCGAGAAGCCGATCACCGAGGACGCCGACGAGGCCAAGCGGATCGGCGCGCTCGCCAAGCAGAAGGGCCTGGTCGCCAGCGTCAACCACTCGCTGCTCTACGACCCGCAGGTCAAGAAGGCGCTCGACGCGGTCGCCGCCGGCGCGCTCGGCCAGGTCGTCTCGGTCGACATCCTGCGCGGCTCGGAGTACCCGCCGTACGAGGGCGGCCCGCTGCCGCCGTGGTACCGCGACGCCGGCTACCCGTTCCGCGACATCGGCGTGCACTGCATGTACCTGATGCAGACCCTGCTCGGGCCGATCGAGGGCGTCGACGCCGAGTGGAGCTCGCTCGGCGGCGATCCGAACCTGGCGTTCGACGAGTGGCGCGCCATGGTGCGCTGCCAGCGCGGGCTCGGCCAGTTCCAGCTGACCTACAACACCCGGCCGATGCAGTCGCAGCTGATCATCCACGGCACCAAGAGCGTGCTGCGCGTCGATCTGTTCGCGATGTACCACGGCAAGAAGTCGAACACGCCGCTGCCCAAGGCCGCCGAGCGCCTGGTCAACGCGTTCGTCGACTCGATCGGCCCGATGATCGACGTGCCGATCAACGTCTGGAAGTTCGTGCGCAAGGAGGTCCAGTCCTACCAGGGCCTGCGCGACCTGGTCACCGACTTCTACCGCCGGCTCGCCGCCGGAGAGCCGCCGCCGGTCTCGGTCGACGACGCCGGCGAGGTCGTCAAGTGGGTCGAGAAGGTCGCGCGCGCGGCCGACGCCGATCACCGCGCCCGGCTCCAGCCGTTCACCCTGTCGGACAAGGTCCCGTACCTGGTCACCGGCGCGTCGGGCTCGCTCGGCAAGGCCACGGTCAAGCGGCTGCTCGCCGACGGCCACCGCGTCCGCGTGTTCCAGCGCCGGATCCCGACCGCACCGCAGCCCAACGTCGAATACGCGCTCGGCAACCTCGGCGACCCGACCGCGGTCGACCGCGCGGTCAAGGGCGCCGAGATCGTCATCCACTGCGGCGCCGCGATGAAGGGCGGCTGGCTCGAGCACAAGGGCGGCACCGTCGTCGGCACCCAGAACGTGATCGACGCGTGCAAGAAGTACGGGGTCAAGCAACTGGTCCACATCTCGTCGATGTCGGTGATCGACTGGGCGGGCTCGGCCGGTAACGGACCGGTCAGCGAGGCCGCCAACCTCGAGCCGCGGCCCGGCGAGCGCGGCGACTACACCCGCGCCAAGCTCGAGGCCGAGCGCCTGGTCGTCGACGCGGCGTCCAAGGGCCTGCCGGCGGTGATCCTGCGGCCCGGCCAGATCTTCGGCGGCGGCATCCCGCTGATCAACGGCGCGGTCGCGCGCAACGCCGGTGGCCGCTGGCTCGTGCTCGGCGACGGCAAGCTCGAGCTACCGCTGGTCTACATCGACGATGTCGTCGACGCGATGGTCTGCTCGATCGCCAAGAAGCTGACCCACGGCGAGGTCATCCAGATCATCGACCCCGAGCACCTGACCCAGGAAGAAGTGCTCGGCCTCGCCGGCGGCACCCGCCCGATCATGCGCGTCCCCCGCCCGTTCGTGTTCGCCCTCGGCAAGCTCAGCGAGTACCCGCTCGGCGCGCTCGGCCGCCAGAGCCCGGTCGCGGTCTATCGCCTCAAGTCGGCGATGGCCCGCCTCCACTACGAGAGCGACCGCGCGGTCCAGATGCTCGACTGGCGACCCAAGGTCGGCGTCCGCGAGGGCATCAAGCGCGTCCAGCCGACGACGTAGCCAGCTGTTTGTCGGGGCGCTGGCAAGAACTCGTGGCATAATCTTGCCATGAGTCCTGCCATCAAGAACTTCCACCTGCCGCTGCCCGAGGGGCTCTACGATCAGCTTCGGGCTGCAGCCAAGGACGCCGACCAGCCGGCGACCCGGTTCGCGCAGGATCTCGTGCGAACAGGGCTCGACGAGTGGCGCCGGGCACGACGCCGGCAGGAGATCGCGGCATACGCGCGGCAGGTCGCTGGTAGCACCGACGATCTGGATCCCGATCTCGAGCGTGCGGGCATCCAGTCGCTGATCAAGAGCCGATGAGGCGTGGAGAGATCTGGGAGGCCGAGCTACGACCGCGGTCGGGCTCCGAGCAGAGCGGCCGGCGGCCCGTGCTGGTGATCTCCAACAACGGGTTCAACGAGATCGAGAGCTGGCGCAGCGTCGTCGTGGTCCCGTGCTCGACGTCTGACAACCAGCGCGCACGTGGGCCCACGGCGATTCCGCTGAAGAAAGGCGCCGGCGGGTTGCGCAGGAGCTCGGTCGTGGTCTGCCATCAGATCACGACGCTCGATCGCGACAAGTTGCTCACTCGCTGGGGAATGCTCGACACCCACGAGCTCGCTGCGGTCGAGGACGGCCTGCGCTCCGCACTCGAGCTGTAGCCCGGCTCGTTGGGCTGACGCGACGTCGGGCCGGCCTCGGCGGAGTTCTGCCCGCTCGCGCGCGGGGCACACGGCGTACGTGATACGCCTCGGCCATGGTCCCGCATCCTGGTCGCCTGTGCTGGCTCGTGCTCGGGGTCGCCGCGTGTGCCGCCGCACCGCCGCACGGGGCGGTGACCGAGGCGAAGCCGGCGGCGGCCAGGGACGACGCCGCGGGAGCGGCGGCGAAGGACGACGCGGGGCCGGTGCCGGCGATCGCCGCGAAGGTCGCGGGGGCCAAGGCGCTGCCCGGGCTGTTCAACCTGTACTGGGATGCCCGGGCCGGCAAGCTGTGGCTCGAGATCGGCGCGTGGCAGCGCGAGTTCCTGTACGTCAGCGGGCTGCCTGCCGGCGTCGGGTCCAATGACATCGGGCTCGATCGCGGCCAGCTCGGGGCGACCCGCGTGGTGCGGTTCGAGCGGATCGGGCCCAAGGTCCTGCTGGTGCAGTCGAACCTGGGGTTCCGCGCGACCGGCGCCCCGCCCGACGAGCAGCGCGCGGTCCGCGAGTCGTTCGCCGAATCGGCGCTGTGGGGCTTCACGGTCGCCGCCGAGACCGGCGATCGCGTGGTGGTCGACGCCACCGAGTTCTTCCTGCACGACGCGCATGACGTGCCGGGCGCGATCAAGCGCGCCGAGCAGGGCGCGTTTCACCTCGACGCCGCGCGCAGCGCGCTCGCGCTCGACCGCACGCGCAACTTCCCGCTCAACACCGAGGTCGAGGCGACGCTGACGTTCGCCGGCGACGATCCCGGCGCGTGGGTCCAGCAGGTCGCGCCGACCCCGACGCTGGTCACGGTGCGCGAGCACCACTCGTTCGTCGCGCTGCCGCCGCCCGGGTTCCAGCCGCGCGCCTACGATCCGCGGTCGAGCTTCTTCGACATCACGTACCAGGACTACGCGACGCCGCTCGGCGCGCCGCTGGTCCAGCGGTTCACCGCGCGCCACCGGCTCGAGAAGCAGGATCCGGGCGCGGCGATCAGCGAGCCCAAGAAGCCGATCGTGTACTACCTCGATCGCGGCACGCCCGAGCCGATCCGCTCGGCGCTGCTCGACGGCGCGCGGTGGTGGACCGACGCGTTCGAGGCCGCCGGGTTCCGCAACGCGTTCCGCGTCGAGCTCATGCCCGAGGGCGCCGATCCGATGGACCTGCGCTACAACGTGATCCAGTGGGTCCACCGCGCGACCCGCGGCTGGTCGTACGGCGCCGCGGTGGTCGATCCGCGGACCGGCGAGATCCTCAAGGGCCACGTCTCGCTCGGCTCGCTGCGCGTGCGCCAGGACTACCTGATCGCCGAGGCGCTGCTCGCGCCGTACGGCAAGGGCGCGCTGGCGTCGACCGAGGTCCAGTCGCTCGCGCTCGCCCGGCTGCGCCAGCTCGCGGCGCACGAGGTCGGCCACACGCTCGGGCTGATGCACAACTTCGCGGCGAGCACGGTCGGCCGGGCGTCGGTGATGGACTATCCGGCGCCGCTGATCACGCTGCGCCCCGACGGCACGCTCGACAGCGCGGCGGCCTACGCCACCGGGATCGGCGCGTGGGACAAGATCTCGATCGCCTGGGGCTACCGGCAGTATCCGCCCGGCACCGACGAGCGCGCCGCCGGCGAAAAGCTCCTGCTCGACGCGTTCGCGGCCGGTCAGCGCTACCTGACCGACCAGGACGCGCGGCCGGCGGGCGGGTCGAGCAGCGTGGCGCACCCGTGGGACAACGGGGGCAACGCGATCGACGAGCTCGGCCGCATCATGAAGCTGCGCGCCGCGGCGCTCGCCCGGTTCGGCGAGGCCAACATCCGCGACGGCGCGCCGCTCGCCACGCTCGAGGACGCGCTGGTCCCGCTGTACCTGCTCCACCGCTACCAGGTCGAGGCGGCGTGCAAGCTGATCGGCGGTGTCGACTACACGTTCGCGCTGCGCGGCGATGGCCAGATCGCCACGCGCCCGGTCGCGCCGGCCGAGCAGCGGCGCGCGCTCGCCGCGGTGCTGGCCACGCTCGCGCCGGCGGTGCTGGCGCTGCCCGAGCCGCTCGCGTCGCGGATCCCGCCGCGCCCGCCGAGCTATCCGCGCGGCCGCGAGCAGTTCAAGATCCACACCAGCCCGGTGTTCGATGCGCTCGCGCCGGCCGAGGCGGCGGCGCAGCACACGCTGCAGTTCCTGTTCGCACCCGAGCGCGCCGCGCGGCTGATCGAGCAGCACGCGCGCAGCGCCGCCAGCCCCGGGCTCGAGGACGTGCTCGACGCGATCGTCGCCGCGACCTGGAAGGCGCGCCGCGAGCCCGGCCTGCACGGCGAGCTCGGCCGCGTGGTCGATGACGTCGTGCTGTCGGATCTGATCGAGCTGTCGCGCAACGCCGCCGCGTCGTCGCAGACCCGCGCGGTCGCCGCGCTCACCTTGCAGACGCTCAAGGCCTGGGCCGCCACCGCCGCGCCGCGCGCCAAGGATCCGGCCGAGCGCGCCCACCTCGCGTACGCCGAGCAGCAGATCGCCGCGCTGCAGAAGGATCCGAAGCTGGTGGTCCCGGCGCCGGCGCTGCCGCCGGATGGCCCGCCGATCGGCGACACCGGCAGCGACGACGAATGACGACGAAGTAGCCTCGCGGCCGACGGATCGCCGGCGCGTCGCGATCCGATCGCATGCTAGACTGCCGTCATGGCGGCGCCATCGACGAGTGAGCTGCTGAAGCTCGACGTCCAAACCAGGCTGGAGATCATCGACGAGCTGTGGGACAGCGTCGTCCATGACCTCAATGACCCGGATCAACCAAGCTCACTTCCGGTGTCCGAGGCAACGCGCGCCCTGCTCGACGAGCGGATGCGCGAATACCACGCAGACCCGACGATCGGCTTACCGTGGGACGAAGTTCGCGCGCGGCTGCACAAGCTGACGTAAGCTACTCGCTGATCGTCCTGCCAGCCGCTGCCGAGAACCTCGCAGAGGCTCTGCAAGCACGCGAGCTCCCTTCGAGACGGCCGCTGCTCGCGGAGATCACAGCGATCTTCGAGAAGATCCGCGAGCGACCTCGTCGGTTCCCCCTCGTGTACGCGGAGACGCACCGCGCGCTGACCCCTCGGTTTCACTTCGTCACCGGCGACAACGAGACGTGCACGACGACCAACACGGCCGCGAGCGACTACTACGTGATGGTCCGCGGCTACGCGGCGTTCTCGGGGGTCTCGCTGGTCGCGAGCTACTAGAGAACCCGACAGCTCGCCCACCGCGGATGGCGCGGATCGGCGGCGAGGCTGGCTCCTGCTCTCCCCATCGAGGGCGAGGAGCCGTCCGCGTTTCGGCGTACGATGCCGGCCATGCGTCGAGCCCTGATCGTGATGAGCGTCGTGTGCGCGGTCGCCTGCGGCCACAAGCGCGACAACCACCCACCGGATGCAGGCGGGCTGCCTCGCCCGCCGCCGCCTGCCACCGGCTCCGTTGCGGGGTCTGGCTCCGCCGCTGCGCCGGCCGCTGCCGCCGGCTCGGGGTCCGCCGCCGCGCCGGCCGCCGGCTCGGGCTCCGCCGCCGCGCCGGCCGTGGTGCCGACCGCGCCCGACGCCCCCGCCGGCAACCCGCCGCCCGACGGCAAGTACGAGCACGTCATGGTCGAGGGCGTGACCGTGCCGATGATCGAGGTCATGAAGGGCGGCACGATCGTCCTGGTCGACACCGACGGCAAGAAGCCGCGGACCTGGGAGGAGCAGTACAAGAAGAAGACCGCCAAGCTCCCCGGGCAGTTCGATCTCCACAAGACCGACGCCAACAAGAACGGCAAGTTCGACGACGACCCGGTCGATCGCGAAGGCCTGTGGCTGATCGACGCCAAGGGCAACATCACCAAGCACTGACGCGCGCGGCGCGCCGGGCTGGCGGTCGCTCAGTACGCGAACCGCTTCGCGAACGACACCGCGATCGCGACGTCGCCGCGCTCCGGCGAGCGGTTCTGCGTCAGCTTCTCGAGGAGCTGGCGGACGGTCTCCACGACCTCGACCGGCGTGCCGGAGCACGCGACGCACTCGAGCGCATCGCCGGTGGCGTGCTCGGGCGGGCTGATCCGGCGCCGCACCAGCTCGTCGTGCAGCGCGAGGAACCGCGCGACGGTCTCGGCGATCGCGTCGTCGCCGCGCACCATCGAGGCGAGCGCGACCGCGGTCGACGTCCGGGTGTCGCGGTCGCGATCGGGTAGCGCGTTGTAGGCGATCAGCGCGCGGCGCACCAGCGCGCCGGGCTCGCCGTCGACCGGCATCAGCCGCGCCGCCGACTTGAACGTCAGGTCGCCGCGCGTCAGGTTCTGGTTCTCGAGCAGCTGCGCGATCGCGACGAACCGCGCCGCGCCCGCCGCGAGCGGCTCGAACGGCAGCAGCGACTTCGCGGCGCCGCGCGCGACGTCGGTCATCGGGATGCCGGCCCGCGCCAGCGCGTGCTGCGCTTCCTTGAGCCGGGCGGCGACCTGCTGCGGGCTGCCCTGCTCGGCGGCGTTGCGCGCACACGTGACCGCGACGTCGGGCTGCCCGGTGCCCCGCATCGCGTCGTGGTACACGCCGAGCGCCTGGGCCGGCGGCATGCCGGTCTTGGCCAGACCGATCACGACCTGGTGGGCGTTCTTGCGGACCGGCCCGATGTTGTTCGACAGGGTCGCGATGTCGGTGCTGAACGCCGCCATCTTGGTGTCGGCCTTGTCGAACGCCTTCATGAACACGCCGAGCGGCTGATCGGCGAACCGCGCGATCCGCAGCTGCAGATCGTGGCCGACCCGGGTGCCCTTGGACGACAGCGCGTAGACCTCGGAGCCGAGCGGCTCGCACGCGGCGTACGTCGGGTCGTTGTTGTTCCAGCGCTCGAGCGCGAGCTTGACCAGCCGGTCGCGCTCGAGCGGGTTGTTCAGCACGGCGAGCGTGCGGCGCAGCAACTGGCGGTCCTGCTCGCGGTTCGCGATCTTGTCCTTGCCGTGCGTGAACCGGAACCAGTCGCTGCGCAGCTGCTCGTCGACCTCGGCGAGCTGCTTGGTGAGCTTGGGCACCGCGTCGGGATCGTCGATCGTGCCGCCGGCGTGGTCGGTCACCGCGGGCTGCAGCCACGCCAGGGTCGCGAGATCGCGCGGATCGGCCTCGAGCGCGAGCCCGAGCTTGAGCAGTTCCTCGATCTCGTCGGCGGTGAACGCCGGCTTGTGGCTCGCGAGGCTGGCGAGCGTCTCCAGGGCGCGCTGGCAGGTCATCTTCATCGGACGTCTTCCTTTCGGGCGCTGCGCGCGCGGTGCGCGATCAGGAGCAACAGGGCCGCGGGCGGCGAGGCGGCCGGCGCGGGCGGCGGCGAGGCGGAGGAGGTGGCGGCGAGGACCACCGGCGGCGAGGCGGCCGGCGCGGCGGCGGCGAGGACCACCGGCGGCGCGGCGGGCGTGGCGCGCGCGTGCTCGAGCACCGCGAACACGTGGCGCTCGACCTCGGCGCGCGGTGGCGTGGCGCCGTCCCACACCAGCTGGATCCCGGCGGCGCCGGCCGCGCGCAGCTGATCGACGAGCGCGATCAGGTGGCGCGCGTTGCGCGCGGTGACCGCGACGATCGCGATCGCGCCTGCGAGCTCGCCGGCCACGCGCGCCAGGGCCTTGCGCGATCGGATCGCGATGGTCCGGATCTCGGACGGCCGAGCCCCGGCGAAGCTGTCCGCGACCGCCGCCGCAACGGCCGCCGCGACCGCGTCGGTCAACGCCCCGGCGAGCACCGGATCGCCGATCGCGACGCTGATCGCCGCCTCGGGCCCGACCGGCGGCTCGGCAGATGCGTCGGCGGACGGCGCGGGCGCTTCGGTTAGCGGCCCGGACGCCTCGGCTGGCGGCTCGGCGGACGGCGCGGCGTACGGCGCAACCCGCACCACGAGCGACGCCGCGGGCGACGCCGGCGCGCGGTCGGTGACGACGTCGATCACGCGCGGCCCCTCACGCATCCGCGACTCCTCACGCGCACCCGACTCCTCACGTCTGCACGGCCCCTCACGACGGGATCTTCTTGCGGAAGAAGCAGTTGTTGAGGCAGGTCAGCGGGCAGGCGTCGATCTGGGCGCGCGTCCGCTGGTACGCACGGCTGTTCCACAGCGCGCGCACGCTCTTGAGCCGCGCATCGCCGTGGCTCCACGGCAGCCGGTAGCACGGCTTGATCTCGCCGCGGTGGTCGACGGCGAGGAACGCCTCGCCGACCCGGCACGCCAGGCCGAGCGCCTCGCGCGACGAGTCGTGGAAGTAGCGCCGCATGACGTCGAGCCGCTCGGGCGACGCGTGCATCACCGGGCCCAACTCGCGCTTGAGCGCCGCGAGCTCGTCGAACATCGCGTCGAGCGCCGCGCGCTGATCGCGCCCCGGCCACAGCCGCGCCATCAGCCCGACGTCGTCGCGCCGGATGATCGCGTCGCCGCGGAACGCGCCGTGCTGCAGGTTGATCGGCTGGATGTTGATGCCGTTGACCCCGGCGTCGCGCGCGCGGCGGACCAGCGCCGGGATCTCGGCGAAGTTGGCGCGCTGGATCACGGTCGAGATGTTGACGCTGAGCTTCCCGCCCGGCCGGGCGTCGCGGGCGCGCACCAGCCGGCCGATCGCGCGCCACGCGTTGTCGCCGGCCTTCGCGACCCCGGTGATCTGCTCGTGCATCGCGTCGGTCGCGCCGTGGATCGAGATCGACACCGAGACCACGCGGCTCGCCAGCTCCTCGGCGATCGCCTCGGAGATCGGGAATCCGTTCGACGTGATCGTGACCAGGTGGCCGAGCTCGTTGGCGTACCGGATGTGCCCCAGCATCTGCTTGTCGCGGAACGGCTCGCCGGCGCCGGTCAGCGCGACGCGCCGGATGCCCCACGCCGCGGCCTCGGCGATCAGCGCGCGGACCTGCTCGGCCGACATCGTGTGCGGATCGCGCTGCTTCGCGCGGTTGCCGCACATGTTGCATTCGAGGCCGCACAGATCGTTGGTCGAGATATCGAGCGCGGGCGGCGGCAGCAGGTACGGCCGGCCGCTCGACATCACCAGCTCGACCTCGAGCTCGGTGCGCAACCGGCGCAGCGTCGGGACCAGCGCGTGCTCGTGCGCGACGATCGTCTGATCGTCGGTGATGTCGTCGGCGCGCAGCACGACCTCGACCCGGCGAGGCGCGATCTCGCGCGCCGCGCGCGACAGCAGGCCCAGGTTCGCCGGGTCGACGTACCAGCGCAGCGCCTCGCCGGCCGCGGCCCCGCGCCGGTACTCGGCGAGCGCGGCACCGGGCGCCTCCGGGGTGCCGTGCTCGAACACCGCGACCGGCGGCGGCGTCGCGGGCAGCATCGTCAGCGTCATGGCCGGGCGACCTCCTCGACCGCGGCGATCAGATCGTGCGTGCCGCCGCGGCACTTGTTGCAGATCGGCAGCTCGCCGCGCCCGGCGAGCATCTGGGCGCGGAACGCCCGGTACCTCTCGCCGCGCCAGATCGCGGTGAACGGCTGCTCGAACACGTTGCCCATCACGTACGCGTCGCGCCCGCCCGGGGTGCCGGCGAGCTCGGCCATGTCGGGCCGCAGGTAGCAGCACGGCGTCACCGAGCCGTCGACGTTCACCACCGTGTGATCCCACGCCATCGTGCAGAACGAATGTCGCACGTTCGGGGTCTCGCCGTCGGCCGCGTAGCGCGACAGCAGGCGCTGGGCCGGCACGAGGTGCTTCTGGGCCTCGTCGTCGGCCCCGACCGTCTTGATCCGCAGCGCGTCGACGCCCCAGTCCCGGGCGAGCCGGCGCATCTCCGGCAGCTCGTGCTCGTTGTGGCGCATCACGATGAACTGCAGCTCGATCCGCGGCTTGGCCAGCCCGAGCCGGCGCTTCTCGGCGCACAGCCACGCCACCGAGCGCGCCACGTGCGCGAAGTCGCCGTCCTTGCGGAACGTCTGGTAGGTGTCCTGGCTCGCGCCGTCGACGCTGAGGATCAGCACGTCGAGCCCCGAGCCGAGCAGCGCGCGGCCGCGCTCGCCGTCGAGGAAGTGGACGTTCGACGAGACCTTCACCACGCCGACCCCGGCCTGCTTGGCGTGCGCGATCATCTGCGGCAGGTGCTTGTTGAGCAACGGCTCGCCGTAGTTCCACAGCGCGAGGTTGCGCAGCCGGGGCGCGAGGCCGCCGAGCACGTGCTCGAACCGATCGAGCGTCATCTGCGGCAGCGGCTTGACCTTGCCGGTGCCGGTCGGGCACGTCGGGCACGCGAGGTTACACAGGTTGGTCGGCTCGATCATGCCGGTCTCGGGGCCGCGCGCCGGCAACTCCGACAGGTAGCGCATCAGCTCGGGCGGCGGCACCACGGTCGTGCCGCGCGCCGCGAACCACCGGCGCAGCGCGTGGGCCTCGGGCACCGCGCTCGCGGCGAGCCGGCCGTCGGTCTGCGCGGCGGGCGACAGGAACAGCCGCAAGGTCCGGACCTTGGCGAGCGCGGCATCCGGCAGCGCGCGCAGCTGGGCCAGCAGCGCCGCGGCGCCGGTGTGCGGCACGCCATGCACCAGCTCGACGCCCTCGACGAACGGCAGCGCGTGCGCCACGAAGTCCGGCTCGGCGAACCGCCGCAGCTTGACCTCGACGCGCGGCGCGTGGCCGAGCGCGATGCAGTCCTCGAGCGCATCGGGCAGCAGCCGCGCCCCGTCGCTGGTCGCGCGCAGCCGGACCAGCCGATCGCGCGCGATCACGCCGCGCAGCATGTCGCGCCGCTTGCCGCGATCGGCCCGCCGCGCCGCCTGATGGCGCTGCGCGATCCGGACGAGCTCGACGCCGTTGGCCACCTGCGCCAACGCCTCGCGAACATCCGGCGGCGGCGGGGTACCGCGCGCTGGTTCTGCGGAGCCGTTCGGTGACGCGTGTCGCCCCGTGGGCGCGGGCGTTTCCGAGGAACCAGCCGGAGGCTCCGCCCAGGCGGCGCGCAGCACCGACAGATCGTTCGTAGGCGCGCGGGGTCCCTGCGCGAGCACGCCATTCCAGATCGCGAGCATGCGGTCGGTCACGCGATCTTGCGAGAACGCCTCCACCACGCGGCGCCGCGCCTGGTCGCCGAGCTGGCGAGCCGCGTCGCGATCGGCGAGCAGGCGCCCGATCGCGTCGGCGGCGGCGATCGGATCGCCGGGAGCGACGAGGACGCCGGTGTCGCCGATCGCTTCGGGGACGCCGCCGCTGGCAGTCGCCACCACCGGGAGGCCGGTCGCGGCGGCCTCGAGCAGCGCCACGCCGAAGCCTTCGACGTCGGTGTCGGTCGCCGGCCCGGCGAGGAGGACGAACACGTCGGCGAGCCGGTAGAGCGCCGGCAGCTCGGCATCGGGGACAAAGCCAGCCGCGATCACGCGCGCGGCGATGCCGAGCTCGTGCGCGAGGGTCGCCAGCTCCGCGCGCATCGACTCGCTGGCGCCGGTGAACACGTAGCGCAGCCGCGGCCGGTGCGGCGCGAGCCGGGCGATCGCGTGCAGCGCCGCGCGGTGGCCCTTGCGCGGGGCGAGCCGCGAGACCGTCAACACGACCTCGTCGCCGTCGGACAAGCCGAGCCGAGCCGCGAGCGCCGGATCGCGCGGGCCGGGGCAGAACCGGGCGGGATCGGCGCCGTTCTCGACGGTGTGCAGCACGCCGGCCGGCACGCCGCGAGCGGCCGCGAGCGCGAGAGAGAACTGCGAGACGCACACCACGGCATCGGCAGCGCCGAGCCCGGCGAGCTGGGCGTCGCGGTAGGCCGCCGGATCGCCGCCGTGCGAGACCCACGGCGCGAGCAGATCGTTGCCGTGCACGTTCGCGGTGACCACGCATGGCAGCGCCGCGCGCAGCGCCGGGATCCACGGCCCGAGGCCGGCGTGGCACAGGTGGATGACGTCGGGTGCGTCGCGCAGCGCCGCGTCGATCGTCGCCAGCAGGTCCGGCCATAGATCGATGCGCCGCGGGCGCGGTAGCGGGCGGTACAGCGGTTGGACGCAGTCACCCAGGCCGGTCGCGCCGACCCCGAGCCGGTTCGTGGTGTACACGCCGACCTCGACGCCGCGCTCGACCAGGCTGTGCGCGAGCGTGCGCGCCACGGTCTCCATGCCACCGAGCTTGGGCGCAAAGTCGTGGGCGACCAGCGCGACCCGGCTGACGGTGCGGCGCACCAGGCGCACCGGCCGGATCACGGCCTCGGCAGCGGCGCGGTTGCGCGCGACCAGCGGGATCGTGCGGTGCGCGCGGTGCATCGCGTCGAGTGCGCCGGGCGTGAGCAGCAGCGCCTCGATGGCGTCGGCGAGCGAGCGCGCCCGGGGCCGGGCGATCACCGCGGCGCCGGCCTGGACCAACCGCAGCGCACGCGCCCGCTGATCCTCGGCCTTGCGATACGCCGGGACCAGGATCGCCGGCTTCTCGAGCGCCCGGAGCTCGGCGATCGCGTTGTAGCCGGCCTGCGAGATCACGAGCGAGGCACGCGCGAGCAGCGCCGGCAGGTCGGGCGTGGACCCGAGGATGTGGAGCCCGGCGAAGCCCTCGAGGTGAGCCGGCGCTTCGGCGTACGGCCCGGTGACCAGCACGGTCTCGAGGTCCGGGATCCGCGCCCGCGCGAGCCAGTGCGCATCGGCGACCGCGCGCAGGTAGCGCCGCGCATCGACCGGCTGGCCGCCGCCGCCAGCGATCGCGACGATCCGCGAGCCGGATCGCTCGTACGATCCTGCTTGCTCGCGCAACGCGCCGTCGAGCGTGCGCACGATCGGCCCCGACAGGATCACCGGCAACGCACCGAACGCGGCGAGATCGACCTCGCCCGGATCGTGCGGCACGACGATGCGATCGAACGCGAGGCCGGCGCCGCTCGCGACGAACGCGCGCAGCGCCGCGGGCCGCAGCTCGCGCAGCACCAGCACCGCGCGCGCGCCGAGCGCGGCGACCCGCCGGACGACGCGGATCGGCGCGTGGGTGTCGAACACGACCAGATCGGGCGCGAACGCGGTGAGCGCGGCGACCAGCGCGGCCTCTTCGAGCGGCTCGGGCAGCGCCGTGTGGACGCGCGCCGGATCGGCGTGCGGCTCGTTGAGCCGCGGCGGCAGCTGGACGAAGTCGATCCCGGCCCGCACCAGCAGCGACGGATCGCGCGCGTTGGTCAGCACGAGCCGCACCACGCCCGGGATCAGCGCCGGCAGCTCGTTGGCGATGCTCACGGTGCGAACCAGATGGCCCAGCCCCACGCCGTTGATCGCGTGGAACGCGATGCGCAGCGGACGCGCAGCGGCGATCATCGCGCGCGTGCTCCGGCGACCGCCCCGGCGTCGCGACCGGCGACCGCCCCGGCGTCGCGACCGATCACCAGCGCGATCAGCGCCTCGGCCGCGCGCTCGGCGCCGTCGGCCGGCAGCACCGGCACACGCGCGCGGGTCATCCACGCCAGCGCGGCGGCGATCGCATCGTCGGCGAAGCCGGTGGTGCCCCCGGTGGCGACGCCGGTCAGCGCGTATGCGTAGCCGGCGCCGGCGAACCGCGCCGCCCGTGCGGCCTGATCGTCGAACGAGCGCGGCTGCGCGAACAGCGCCGCCGGCACCCGCGCGCGCGCCAGCTCGT
>DATBBB010000148.1:0-15820 GCA_036271215.1 Kofleriaceae bacterium
GCGCGCACCACGCTCTTCGACGCGCCGTACTGCTGGCGCACTGCGGCCAGCAGCTCGGGGTAGTTGATGCCGCGGGCGCGATCCTCGGTGTCGGGCCCCTCGCCGTCGGCGCCGGCCGCGGCCTGCGGCTTAGGCGCGGGCTCCGGGCGCGGCTTGCGGCGCGGCGGGATCGAGAAGAACAGCGGCCGGTCGCGCTCGTCGGGATCGGTCGATAGCCCGGTGACCAGGTTCTGCATCGCGCTGAACCCGTCGACCAGCGCGTGATGGATCTTGACGTACCAGGCGAACCGGCCGCGCTCGAGGCCCTCGATCAGGTGCATCTCCCACGGCGGGCGGTGGAAGTCGATGTGGTGGCTGTGCAGCCGCGAGACCAGGATGCCGAGCTCGCGCTCGTCGCCCGGCGACGGCAGCGCCGAGCGCCGCACGTGGTACTCGAGGTCGACGTCGGGCTCTTCGACCCACGCCTGCAGCGGGTTCCACAGCATGTCGGGCGAGCGCAGCTTGAGGTTCCACGGCTCGAAGATCGGCGCGCCGGCGCGCAGCCCGTTCATCAGCTCGCGCATCTGATCCGGGGCGCTGTCGGGGGCCGGCGTGAACGACATCATGCCGGCGACGTGCATCATCTGCTCGCGCGACTCACCGTACAGGAACATCGTATCGCTCGGCGTCAGGCGCTTGCTCACCCGGCGATCCTACACTGGACGCAGGGGCACGCGCCGCCTACGGTGCGCCATGGCCACGTGTCGAGCCGGCTGCGGAGCGTGCTGCATCGCGCCGTCGATCTCGCCGTCCCACCCGGCGCTGCCGCACGGCAAGCCCGCCGGCGCGCGCTGCCCGCACCTCACGGCCGAGATCCGGTGCGCGCTGTTCGGCTCACCGGATCGGCCCGCCGTCTGCGGCAGCCTCCGACCCGGCCCCGAGATGTGCGGCGGCTCGGCCGCCGAGGCGATGGCGTACCTCATCCGGCTCGAGGCGCTGACCGCCCCGCGCGGCGATCGCTAGCGCCGCCCCGCCACCGCGACTGGCGATCACAGCCAGTCTGGATCGAGCCGCGCATACGAGTCCTCGCCGTCGCGGCACAGCGCCGCGAGGTGATCGATCCGCGGCAGCTCGGTCTTGATCCAGTACTGCGCCGCTGCGAGCTTGGCCTCGTAGTACCCGGCGTCGCGCGACGCCCGGCCGCGCGGCAGGCTGCCGGCGAGCGCCTCGCGCGCGATCGCGGCCAGCTCGAGCCACTGCCACGCGATCACCACGGTGCCGAACAGATCGAGGTAGTCGGTCGCGTGCATCACCATCGCGTCGGGCGCGCCGGACAGCCCGCGGCTCGCCAGCTCGGTGGTCAGCCCGCCGACCACGCCGACCGCGCGCTCGACCGCGGCGATCCAGCTCGCGTCGACCCCGGCGGCGCGCGCCCGGGTGCACACCGCGGCGATCTGCGCGCCGAGCGCGATCAGCCCCGCGCCGCCCTGGGCGACCGCGCGGCGGCCGAGCAGATCGAGCGCCTGGATCCCGGTCGTGCCCTCGTGGATCGTGTTGAGCTTCTGATCGCGCAGCCAGGCCTCGGGCAGGTACTCGCTCGAGTAGCCGTAGCCGCCGTGGATCTGCAGCGCGAGCGCGTTGGATTCGAAGCCGCGCTCGGCGGGGAACGACTTGGCGACCGGGGTCAACAGCTCGAGCAGCTGCCCGGCCCGCGTCCGCTCCGCCGGATCCTCGGCGTGGTGCGCGAGGTCCGAGAAGTACGACACCCGCGCGATCAGCATCAGGCCGCCCTCGACGATCGCCTTCTGGCGCAGCAGCATGCGCCGGACGTCGGCGTGCGCGGTGATCGCGATCGGCGGGGTCGCCGGATCCTTGGCGGTGATCGGCCTGCCCTGGGTCCGGGTCCGCGCGTAGCCGAGCGACTCGTGGTACGCGACCGACGCCGTGGTCACGGCGTTGAGCCCGACCATGATCCGGGCCTCGTTCATCATCTGGAACATGTAGCGGATGCCCTGGTGCGGCTCGCCGACCAGCCAGCCGCGGCAGTCGCCGCGCTCGCCGTACGCCAGCGCGACGCTGGGCAGCCCGCGCCAGCCGATCTTGTGGATCACGCCGGTGATCGCGACGTCGTTGTCGACCAGCGCGCCGCCCTCGAGCCGCCGCTTCGGGACGCAGAACAGCGACACGCCCTTCATGCCGGCCGGGGCGCCGGGGATCCGCGCGAGCGTCATGTGCACGACGTTGTCGGTCAGGTCCTGATCGCCACCAGAGATGAAGATCTTGGCGCCGCGCACCAGGTAGTGGCCGTCCGCCGTCGGCTCCGCCGTGGTCGTGATGTCGGCCAGGCTCGAGCCGGCCTGCGGCTCGGTCAGCGCCATCGTGCCGCTCCACTCGCCGCGGTACATCCGCGTCATGTACGCGGCGCGCAGCGCGTCGTCGCCGAACGCCTCGAGCAGGTGGGCCGCGCCCTGGGTCAACCCGAGGTAGCCGTATGCCGACAGGTTGCCGGCCATCAGGTAGCTGGTCGCCAGCGAGAACACCACCAGCGGCACCTGCGCGCCGCCGACCTCGTGCGGCCGCGTCGCCGCGACCACCCCGAGCTCGGTCAGCCGGCCGTACAGCGCGCGCATCCGCGGGTGGACCATCACGCGGCCGTCGACCAGCTTCGGCGGATCGGCGTCCATCGCGCGATACGCCGGGAACAGCGCGTCGCGCGCCAGGTCGCGGCACGACTCGATCAGCATCTGGCAGGTCTCGCGATCGTGCTCGGCGAAGTACGGCAGCTTCAGCAGGCTCCCGAGGTCGAGCACCTCGTCGAGGATCAGCTCGACGTCGCGATCATCGATCAGCGGATTCGAAGCGGGCGCGGTCATGGCGCGCGCATCGTCGCACACCCGCGGCACACCCGCGGCACGGATGCTTCAGCTCATCGACCGCAGATGCGCGTCTACCGGGCGGCGCTACGGCTGGTTCAGGGTGCCGGGGGTCGGCGTCGCGCTCAGGACGAAGTCGCCGACATTGTTGTTGCTGTCGTTGCCGTCGAACGGGCCGCGCATTGCGCTCGAATTGATCGGGATATTGGCCACCGGGTTGGTCTCGTCGAACGGGTTGCTCGTGGTCGCCCCCACATACGCCATCGAATCGACCAGAACGTCCGCCTCATCCCGTAAGCCGACGGCGCCCCCTGCCGAACCCAACCCCGTGCCCGTCGGGAACGTGGCCTTGGCCGCGACCGTGCCAGCATAGCCCGATCCCGCGTAGAGCCGGATATCCCCTGGGGGCATCGAGTCCCCCGACCCAAACGTGGTCAATGTGTTCGTGTCCCCTGTTACTCCGGGCCCATTCGCACCAGACCCACGGTATTTGAGCGTCCAGGAACTGACATCGAACGCCACCGTGCACGGGTTGTAGATCTCGGCGTACTCGTCGGACGCGCCACGCGCGGTGGTCCCGGTCGCCACCTCGTTGATCACCGGATGACACGTGGCATCCGTGATGTTCACGGTCATCATGATCGAGTCCACCGCCGGCGTCACGCCCGTGAGCTTGGCCGTGATGTGCACGAGACCGGAGGCGACGGTGTCAAACGTTTCCGCGCCAGCGGCGTCCTTGGTGACGAGCGTTGCGACGGTCCCCGCGGCGTCGGTGGTGAGGCTGAACCCGGACATCACCGTGGCGTCTGTCGGGACGCCATTGTGCACCAGCATGACCCGGAACCGCATGTGCTGGGCAGACATGAGCGTGACGGTATTGCCGGCGCTGAACGTCAGGTGATCGACCGTCGGCTCGGTGCCGCCGTCATCGCTACCGTTGCCGGCGTCCGGGCGCATACTGCCGGTCCCCGAGCCGTCACCGACGGGATCCTGGATGCCGAGCAAGGTCGAGCACCCGACCAGCGGGACGATGATCAGATGGGCGACGCGCACGACACGGAGCTTAACAGAGCAAATGGCCCGGCCCCAGGTCAGAGCGCTAGGTGTGTGACCTACCGCCCATGTGGTAGATCCGCATGGCCCGGTGCCAGAGGTATGCTGCCGGTGTGTTTGCCACCACGTTCCTCGGTCACCAGGGCTGGCTGGTCCGCACCGAGCGCACCTGCATCCTGATCGATCCCCTGCTGCGCGACGAGTTCGGCGACCTCCACGCGATGGAGTACCGGGTGTTCCCGCCGCGCGTGCTGACCGCCGAGGCGTTCCCCGCGGTCGACGCGGTGTTCCTCAGCCACGAGCACGACGACCACTTCGACATCCCGTCGCTGGCGCGGCTCGACCGCGCGATCCCGATCTACCTGTCGCAGCGGTCGTCGAGCGCGGCGCGCGAGCTGCTCGCCAAGATGGGGTTCCGCGTCGAGCTCTGGGTGCCCGGCGTGGCGGTCCGGATCGGCGAGCTCGAGGCGCTGGCGTTCTGCCCCGACCTGGTGACGACCAACTGCAGCGACGAGTGGGACACGCTGCCCTACCTGATCCGCAGCACCTTGGGCCACGGCAGCTTCTTCTCGATGGTCGACATCCCGCTGACCCAGCAGCACATCGAGTGGGCGGCGGCCAAGGCGACGCGGCCCGGCCTGGTCAGCTGGACCAACAACACGCTCGACTGGAGCCACATGGGTGACTACATGCGCGAGCGCACCGAGGGCACCCAGGAGTTCTTCGTCAAGCTCGGCACCGGCCACAAGCTGATCACGACCCTGTGGGGCACGCCGGCGGCGATGATGACGTGCGCCGGCGGGTTCTCGTTCCACGGCGCCAAGGCGTGGCTCAACCAGCGGGTGTTCTGCGTCGACACCGAGGCGGCGTGCGGGATGATGACCAAGGTCTACAAGAAGGAGAAGTTCGTCGCCGCGGTGCCCGGCCAGACGTTCGTCATGCAGGCCGGCAAGCTCAAGGCGGTCGAGCCGAGCGCGCCGTTCCTGACCACGGCGCCGCGCGAGACCTGGCCGTCGCGCGCCAAGATCGCAGCCAGGGACGCAGTCGAGGTGCCCGACTACGCGCCGGCGACCGGGCGGCGCGAGCTGGGGCCCGGCGATCAGGCCCGGCTCGAGGCCCGGCTCGCCGAGCTCGCCGCGGCGCTGGTCGGCGGCTCGGTGTTCAAGCACCTGTTCTCGCTGCTCGCGAGCGAGCTGCCGGACCGCAAGCTGACGTTCGCGTTCGTGGTCCGCACCGGCGACGCCCGGCTCGCCTACGAGTACGTGCCGGCGCGCTGCGCGTTCGCCGCGGTCGACCCGGCCGGCGCCGAGGCGGCGTACCTCGCCGGGTTCGAATGCTGGGCGGCCGACCTGCTCGCCGTGCTCGACGGGACCCTGGGGCCGATCGCGCTGACGTTCGGCCGCGCGCGGCTGTGGAACGCGCTGCGCGAGCGGTTCAGCTTCGGCGTGTTCGACGAGCTGTACCGGATGAGCCACCCGCTGCGCCGCCCGGCGGCGTACGCCGAGCTCTACGACCGCGCGTGGCAGGCCGCGGCGGCGACCGTGCCCGCGATCCGCGGCCCGGCGCGGGTGGCCGAGTGACTACTTCTTCTTGCGCTCGACGATCCGGAAGTCGACGCGGCGGTTCTTCGCGCGGCCGTCCTCGGTCTTGTTGTCCGCGATCGGCTTGGTCTCGCCGAACGCCTTGGTCTTGAGCTTCTTGGCGTCGACGCCCTTCTCGACCAGGTAGGCCTTGACCGCCTCGACCCGCTGCTCCGACAGCTTCTGGTTGTGCGCGTGCGACGCGTTCGAGTCGGTGTGACCCTCGATCACCAGGCGCTTCAGGTCCGGGTTGTCGTTGATCACGGTGACGACCTCGTCGAGCAGCTTTTTCGAGCGATCGACCAGCACCGCGGAGTCGGTCTCGAACTGCACGGTCTCCGACAGCTCGATCTTCTCGGCGCCGACCGTGGCGGTCGGCTTGGGCTCGGGCGCCGGCTCCGGGGGTGGCGGGGCGGCCGGCTCGGGCGCCGGCGGCGGGGCCACGGCGACCGGCGCGGCCGCGGCGCAGTGGAACACCGGCGAGGTCCAGCCGAGCACCGGATAACACGTGGTCTTGTCGGCCTGGGTCGCGCAGGCGGTGAGCCCGGCGCCAAGCACGGCAGTCAGCACGACGAACAGGGTCTTAGAACGCATACGTGCCTCCGATCGTGAACGCGCGGCCGTCGGCGCCGGTCTGGACGTTACTACCGCCGACGACCGCGCTCAGGGTGAACGCGGCGTTCACGTTGAGGCTCTCGTTGACGTTGTAATGCCCGCCGATCGACAGCGGGATCTCGAAGTTGTCGCCCGCGTCCTCGAACGGCAGGATCACGCCGAGCTGGACCGCGACCGCGATCTTGGGTGCCACCGTGTAGAGCCCGGTGACCGGGATGCTCAGGGTCTCACCGTTGATGGTGGTCGAGACCCCGCCGGCCTCATCGACGGTGCGGTTGGTCAGCCCGACGAAGATGTTGGGCTGGAACTCGACCGCGAGCTTGTCCTTGTGCCAGCGGCCGACCACACCGAGCTTGAGGTCGAGCTCGAACGGGTCCGACAGCGAGTTGATGAACAGACCGCCATCCGCCGCCCAGGAGATATCGCCGCTGCCGAACTTGAGCTTGTAGCGGCCGTCGAATCCGACGTTCTGGTAGACGTGGGCGCAGCCACCGGGATCGGTGGCGGTGCCGGCGCCGGTGAGGCACAGCGACTGCCCGACCCCACCGATGAAGCCCGAGCCACCGACCGAGCTATGCACGAGGCCCACGGTCAGCACATCGGACACGCCGTACCAGATGTCGGGGCTGATCGAGACCGGCTTGAACGCCGACCCGCTGGACAGACCGATCTCGAGGTAGGCATCGAGGATCACCCTGCCCTTGGGGAGCAGCAGCTGATCGGGACCGTCGGCCGAGGGAGCCGCGGCCGCGGCGGGAGGAGTCGCGCCCGACTCGGAAGGATCGGCGTCTGCGCGTGCAATCGAGAGCGTCGCTCCCAGCACGACACACACCAGCGCTGTGGTCTTTTCGAGCATTGCTGTGGAAGCAATACTACAGATGCTGATTCGGGAGACAGCCCGCGCCGCCCGATCTTCGCGTGCAGCCATCCGTGAAATAATGCACGATCTGTAGGTGTTGCCGCGCAATGCAAGTATATAAGCATGCGACGATGTTCCGGTCGCACGCGGTCGCGCTCATGATCACCGGTAGCTTTGGCATCGCCGTCGCGGGCGGCGCCGGTACTCCGGAGCGACTGTTCACCGAACAGGACGACGGCGCCGAGCCCGCGCCGACCTTGCACAAGATCGCCGCGGAGCTCGCGCTCGCCGCCAAGGGCAAGGCGCGCACGCTGGTGCTCGAGGTGACGACCACCGACGAGTGGGGCTGCGACTGCCCGCCGTTCGTGTACGCCCCGTTCTCGACGGCCTCGCCCGACGAGAAGCTGGCGTACGTCTACCCGATCGTGACCGCGGGCCCCGATCCCGGCGCGTTCCTCGCCGGCAACGGCGCCGGGACGTACGAATTCACCGGCAGCTTCACCAAGGACAAGCTGACCCGGGCCGAGTGGCTGCGGAAGCGCAAGGACAAGCCGGCCGCGCCGAGCATGGAGCTATCCGAGGGCTCCAAGCTCAAGCAGCCGGTGTTCGCCGTCGATCACTGGTGCTTCCGGCCGAAGACCGACGACAGCCCGGTCGTCAAGGCCTACGCCGGCGTGCTCGCGAAGATGAAGAAGGCCGGCGTTCCGATGTGCCCGGCAGCCCCGGTCGCCCCGGCCGCGAAGTAACGGTTCACCACCAGCCGAACTGGTGGCCGGCGTTGTTCGCCGCGCCGTAGGTCCAGCCCGCGGCGCCGCCGAGCGCGCCGCCCAGGGTCGCGCCGGCGCGTGCGCCGCTGACCCCGCCGGCGATCGCACCCGGGACCGCGCCGACCCCACCGGCCGCCGCGCCGGCGATGCCGCCCGAGACGCCGCCGGCGACCGCGCCGACCCCGCTGCCGATCGCGGTGCCGGCCACGGCCGCGGGACCTGCCGCGTTGTTTCCAGCGCGGACGACGTCGCCCATGCTGAACCCGCCGGCGATGAGCGCGAGCTCCTCGGGCGACAGCGACTGGAATTCGATCGGGAACGCGTCGGTGGTGGGGGTCGAGAGCGCGAGAGCGGTCATGGCGGAACTCCTTGGGATGGAAAGGTTGTGAAACGGGGTGCGAAGACGTCCGCGGACGTCGTCGATGGAGAGCTCGAGGCGAGCTCGGGAATCGATCGGGAAGAGGTCGAAAGATCGAGGGAGATCGAGCGCAGGATGAAGCGACAGCGAGCGAGCAGACGCGACGAGCGCGGGTGCTAGCGCTTGCCGGTCAGCTGCTGGTAGCTGTTCGTCGCGAACCCGCCGGCCCAGCCAGCCGCGGCGCCGAGCGGCCCACCAGCGGTGCTGCCGATCGTCGAGTCCTTGCCGGTGACGACCTTGTAGCCGGCGTCGAACCCGGCGCCGAGCGTCTGGCCCGCCTCGCGGCCCGGGCCCGCGGCCGTGTTGCCCGCCTGCATGGCCTGGCCGAAGTCAAAGCCGCCAGTGATGGTGGTGAGCGCGACGGTGTCGATGGTCTGGAGGGAATCGGTGGAAACGATGGCGAGGGTGGTCATGGTACGTAGCTCCGAGGAAGATGGGTTGTTGAGGACGGTCAGCCACTAGAGCAACGAGCGCGCCAAGCTTGAAACCGCGCTAACTGCCATGAATCGCGAGGTGCGATGCGCCGGCGGTCGAGATCGATCCGAGCCTTGCGATAGGCAACCTGCTACCCAGGTTTGACGGCGACTCGACTGGCCACCTAGGATCACCCGATGCACCGCAGCTTGCTGTTCGTTGGCGTCCTTGGGGTGAGCGTGCTGGGCCTGGTCGGGCCGCTCGCTCCACATGCTGTGGCCGATTCGGCTTCGGCCCCGGCCCCGTCCGCGGCGCCGGCGATCGACGTCACGCCGATCCGGGTCGAGATCGATCACGCCCCCGCGATCTCGACCGACATCCTGTTCGAGCCCGGCGACACCGCGATCAAGCCGGCGGCGCGGCCGCTGCTCGAGGCGATCGCCAAGGCGCTCGCCAGAGATCAGAGCTCCACGGTGTGGGTCATGTGCTTCACCGACGACACCGCGCCCGACAACGACCGGACCGGCGGGTCCAACCTGAGGCTCAGCCAGCAGCGCGCCGAGGCGATCACCGCGTACCTCGGCAAGCACGGCGTGACCGCGCGCCGGCTGGTCCCCAAGGGGTTCGGCCGCGACAAGCCGGTCGCCGAGAGCACCAATGACGACGCGCGGCGCGCCAACCGGCGGCTCGAGCTGCGGCTGGTCGGCGACGTCCGGCCGCCCGAGGCCGGCGACCTGGCGATCTACACCAAGGCGATCAAGGGCAAGGGCCCGCTGGTCGCGACGATCGCGACCAACCAGGGCACCCTGCACTGCCAGCTGTTCGACGACAAGGCGCCGGTCGCGGTCGCCAACTTCATCGGCCTGGCCACCGGCCAGAAGCCGTGGATCGATCCGGCGACCGGCAAGACGGTGAAGAACAAGCCGTTCTACGACGGCCTGACGTTCCACCGCGTGATCCCGCACTTCATGATCCAGGGCGGCGATCCGCTGGGCCGCGGCACCGGCGGTCCGGGCTACACGTTCGACGACGAGCTTGTCCCCGGGCTGACCCACAAGCCGGGCACGCTGGCGATGGCCAACGCCGGGCCCAGCACCAACGGCAGCCAGTTCTTCATCGACGAGGTCGACGCGAGCTGGCTCAACAACAAGCACACGATCTTCGGCCAGTGCAAGGAGCTCGACGTGGTCGGCAAGATCACCGCGTTGCCGCGCGGCCGCGACGACAAGCCCCAGGAGCCGGTGACGATCACCAAGCTCACGATCGGGCGCGGCGAGCAGGCACCGTAGCCGAGGGCGTAGCCGTAGGGCGCGGTCGCGGCGCCCCCGGTCGCGCCGGTCAGCGCCCCGACGACAGGGTCGTCACGAACGGCCCGCCCGTCGCCACCGTGAGGTCGAGGTGGCCATCGTGATCGAGGTCGGCGGCGACCACCGACGACGGCGGCCCACCGGCGGGCACCCGGGTCGCCGCGAACCCACCCTCGCCGTCGCTGTGCAGGATGCTGACGTCGCTGGACCCGGCGTTGCCGACCACGAGATCGAGGTGGCCGTCGCCGTCGAGGTCGACCACGGCCAGCGACGACGGGCCGGTGCCGGTCGCCACGCTGACCGCGGCGCCGAACGCGCCGGTGCCGGTGCCGTGCAGGATGCTGACGTTGTTGGTCGACGGGTTGGTGGTGATCAGGTCGAGCGCGCCGTCGCCGTCGAGGTCACCGGCGGCGATCGCCGATGCCGCGGACCCCAGCGCGAACGTCACCGGGGCGGCGAACGTGCCGTCGTTGTGGCCGAGCACGAGCTTGACCGTGGTGTCACCGGAGGTCGCGACCGCGAGATCCTTCTTGGTGTCGCCGTTGAAGTCGCCGATCACCAGCCCGACCGGGCCGTTCGGGATCGCGACGTCGGCGGCGCGGCCGAAGTGGCCGCCGCCCACGTTGATCAGCACGCTGACCACGTTGCCGGTCGTGCACGCCGCCGCGATGTCGATCCGGCCGTCGCCGTTGAAGTCGCCGAACACGAGCTGGTGCGGCGCCGACCCGGTGCCGGTGTTGAACGGCGCCGCGAACGTGCCGTCACCGGCGCCGATCGCGACGCTGACGCTCGAGAACGCGACGTTGGCGATCGCGAGATCGAGCTTGCCGTCGCCGTCGAGGTCGGCCGCGATCGCGGTGCTCGGGCCGGCGCCGGCGATCAGGCTGATCGTCGCGCTCGGGGTCAGCGCGCCACCGGCGCCCTGGACGAACACGTAGACCTTGCTGGTCCCCGGATCGACCACCGCGAGGTCGGCGAGCCCGTCGCCGTTGAAGTCGGCCGACACCGTCGAGCTCGCGGTCGCGTTGAGCGCGAGCGACAGCGCGTGGCCGCCGGTCAGCCCGGTCTGGCCGCCGAGCAGCACGCCGAGCGACGACGCGATCGAGTTGCTGATGAGCAGATCCTGCGCCGGGTCGCCGTTGAGGTTGGCGGCCACCGCGGCCACCACACCAGTCGCGCTGGTCGCGCCGGTCGCGATCGACGGGCCGGCCGTGAACGTGCGGCCCGCGCCGTGGAACACGGTCGCAAACCCGGCGGTCACCGCGGCGAGGTCGGGGTGGCCGTCGCCGTCGAAGTCGCCGGCCGCGACCACCAGCGGCACGCCGCCGACCGGGAGGTTGATCGGCGCGCCGAACCCGCCGGTCGCGCTGCCGAACCACACCGCGACGCTGCCGACGTCGTGGGCGACCGCGAGATCGAGCGCCCCGTCGCCGTCGAGGTCGGCCACCGCGATCGACCGGTTGGCGGCCTGGGTCGCCAGGGTCAGCGGCGCGCCGAACAGCCCCCCGCCGGTGCCGTGGAGCACCAGCACCGTGACCGAGGTCGTCACCGCGAGGTCGGCCACGCCGTCGTGGTCGAAGTCACCGACGGCCAGCGCGGTCGGCGTGGCGAGCGCCAGCGGGACGCCGAGCTTGGTGAACGAGCCGGTGCCGGTGCCGTGCCACAGCTGGACCAGGTTGACCGCGCCGATCGCGAGATCGAGCACGCCGTCGCCGTCGAGGTCGGCGGCCGTGATCGCCGTGACGCCGCCCGTGATCGCCAGCGGCAGACTGGGGGTGAACGCGCCGGTCGCGCTGCCGTGCAGCACCGTGAGCCCGCCCGCGGCGATGGCGATCACGAGGTCCGGGTGGCCGTCGCCGTCGAAGTCGCCCGCGGCCACCGCGACCGGGTTGGCGCCGGTCCCGTAGGTCGCCGCCAGCACGAAGCCGCCGGCGCCGTTGCCGAACAGGACGCCCACGCTGTTGCTCGTCGAGTTGATCGCCGCGACGTCGGGGTAGCCGTCGCCGTTGAAGTCGGCGATCGCCAGCCCGCGGGCGCCGGTGCCGCCGGTCGCGAGCACCGGGGTGCCGACCGCGAGCTCGAGCTCGCACAGCGTGCCGGTCGCCGTGGCGCAGCTCGCGTCGGTCCAGGTGCCGTCGGCGGTGTAGCGCAGGCAGTCGGCGTTGCCGCCGTTGCCGCCGTTATCCGGCTTGCCGGCGGCGAAGTGGGTGTAGCCGAACGGCTCGCCGGTCAGCCAGTGGAACGCGCCCTCGACCGCGAGGTCATCGCCGCCGAGCCACGGCTGATCGCCGGGCCGGACCGCGGCGAACGCGGCGGCATCCTCGCCGGCGCTGGTGATCGTCGCCAGGTGGCCACCGAGCGCTGTGCACATCGCCGCCGCGTCCTGGTAGCTGTGGGTCACGCCGTCGTAGGCCGCGAAGCAGTGGCCGGACGCCGGATCGACCGTCGCGCGCTCCGCGCCGGTGCCCGAGCCGCAGGTCAGCTTGCAGCTCGCCTCGCAGCCGTCGCCGCCGCGGGTGTTGCCGTCGTCGCACTCCTCGCGGCCCTCGCGCACGCCGTTGCCGCACACGCTGGGCGCCACGGTGATGAGCGCCGCGGCGAGCGCCGAGCTGGCCTGGCCGTCGGACGCGAAGAACTGGAAGCTGTCGGCGCCGGTGAACCCGGCCGCCGGCGTATAGGTCACCTGGTTGCCGGCCACCGCGCCGAGCGTGCCGTGCGCCGGGCCGATCGCGATCAGGTAGGTCAGCGCGTCGCCGTCGACGTCGGTCGCGGCGAGCGTCACGACCACCGGGGTGTCGTTGAACGTGGTCGCGGCGACCGGGGTGGCGACCGGCGGGTCGTTGACGCTGGCGATCGCCAGCGCGACCGAGGCCGTGGCCTGGCCGCCGTTGCCGTCGGAGATCGTGTACGCGAACGCGTCGCTGCCGTGGTAGTGCGGCGCCGGCGTGTAGCTCACGTGGTGGGCGTCGGCGATCGCCGCGTTGCCGTGCGCCGGCTGGGTGACGCTGGTGACGGTCAGCGCGTCGCCGTCGACGTCGGAGTCATTGGCGACCACGTCGATCACCGCGACCGTGTCCTCGTCGAGGCTCGCCGCGTCGTCGACCGCGACCGGCGCGTCGTTGACGCTCGCGACGGTCAGGCTCAGCGTCGCCGAGGCCGTGCCGCCGTTGCCGTCGGAGATCGTGTAGCCGACCGCGTCGGGGCCGTGGTAGTTCGGCGCCGGCACGTAGGTGATGCGGTGGCCATCGGCCAGGCTCGCCAGGCCGTGCGCCGGCTGGGTGATCGCGGTGATCGCCAGCGGATCGCCGTCGGCGTCGAAGTCGTTGGCGACCACGTCGACCGTGACCGCGGTGTCCTCGTCGAGCTCGGCCGCGTCGTCGCTGGCGACCGGCGGGTCGTTGACCGGGGTGATCGCGAGCACGACCAGCGCGGTCGCGGTCGCGCCCGACGGATCGGCGATCGTGTAGCTGAACGCGTCGGCGCCGTTGTAGTTGGGCGCCGGCGTGTAGCCGACGTGGGTCGCGTCGACGATCACCGCGGTGCCGTGCATCGGCTGGGTGATGCTCGCGATCGCGAGCGGGTCGCCGTCGACGTCGGAGTCGTTGGCCACCACGTCGATCACCACGCTGCCGTCCTCGAGCAGGCTCGCCAGGTCGGCCACCGCGACCGGCGCATCGTTGACGCTGGCGATCGCGAGCGTGACCGTCGCGGTCGCCGTGCCGCCCTGCCCGTCGCTGATCGTGTAGGTGAACGCATCGCCGCCGTGGTAGTTGGGCGCCGGCGTGTAGGTCACGTGGGTCGCGTCGGCGATCGCCGCGCTGCCGTGCGCCGGCTGGGTGACGCTGGTGACGGTCAGCGCGTCGCCGTCGACGTCGCTGTCGTTGGCGGTCACCGCGATCGTGGCCGCGGTGTCCTCGTCGAGGCTCGCGGCGTCGTCGACCGCGACCGGCGGATCATCGACCGAGTTGATCACCAGGCCGACCGTGGCGGTCGCCGTGGCGCCGCTCGGATCGGCGATCGTGTAGCTGAACGCGTCGGGCCCGTGGTAGTTCGCCGCCGGCGTGTAGGTCACGTGGTGGGCGTCGGCGATCGCGGCGCTGCCGTGCGCCGGCTGGGTGATCGCGATGATCTCCAGCGCGTCGCCGTTGGGGTCGGAGTCATTGGCGACCACGTCGAGCGTCGCGACCGTGTCCTCGTCGAGCATCGCCGCGTCATCGACCGCCACCGGGGCCGCGTTGACGCTGGCGATCGCGAGCGTGACCGTCGCGGTCGCGGTGGCGCCGCTCGGATCGGCGATCGTGTAGGTGAACGCGTCGGCGCCGACGTAGTGCAGCGCCGGCGTGTAGCTGACCTCGTGGCCCGAGACGATCGCCACGCTGCCGTGCGCCGGCTGGGTGACGCTGGCGATCGCCAGCACGTCGCCGTCGACGTCGCTGTCGTTGGCGACCAGGTCGAGCGTCGCGACCGTGTCCTCGTCGAGGCTCGCGGTGTCGGCGACCGCGACCGGCGGGTCGTTGACCGGCAGCACCGTGATGTGGACCGTCGCGCTCGACTGCGCGCCGCTCGGGTCGGCCACCGTGTAGCCGAACGAATCCGTGCCGTTGTAATCGGGCGCGGGCTGGTAGGTCGCGGTGCCGGCGGTGATCGACACCGTGCCGTGCGCCGGCGCGGTGTGCGCGACCACGGTCAGGCTGTCGCCGTCCGGATCGCCGTCGTTGCCGAGCAGGAACACCTGGCCCGTGGTGTCCTCGGCGACGCTCAGGGTGTCGTCGACCGCGACCGGTGGGTGGTCGCTCGAGGTCACGGTGACGAACACGCTCGCGGTCGAGTGGCCGCCGTGGCCGTCGGAGATCGTGTACTGGAACTCGTCGCTGCCCGCGTAGCCCGCGACCGGCGTGTAGGTCACGATGTTGCCGCTGTGGATCGCCGCGCCGTGGTCGGGCACGCTGACCGAGGTCACGGTGAGCGCGTCGCCGTCGACGTCGGTGTCGTTGAGCGTGGGATCGAGCGCCCCGGAGCTCCCGGTGACCACGGTCAGCATGTCGTGCTGCGCCGACGGCGGGTCGTTGACCGGGTCGACCGTGATGTGGAGTGTGCCGGTCGCCGAGTTGCCCTGGCCGTCGCTGTCGGTATAGCTCAGCGCGTCCGAGCCGTTGTAGTTGTGCGCCGGCTTGTAGGTCACGACGCCGTTCGCGATCGTCGCGGTGCCGGCGCTCGGCCCGCTGGTGATCGCCGCGGTCAGCGTCAACCCGGCCGGCGAGTGGTCGTTGGCGAGCACGTTGATCGTGCCGGTGTGATCCTCGTTGATCGTCAGGGTATCGTCGATCGCCAGCGGCGTGTTGCCGACGGTGAACGTCGCGGTCGCCGACTGGGCCTGGAGCGCGTCGCTCGAGCCATGCGCGCGCACGGCCACGCTGATCTGCCAGGTCCCCGGCCCGGCCGGCGTGAAGCTGGTCGCGGCCGGGCCATACGCCGCCACCGCGGTGTCGCTGGCATCCCCCGGGTGGCGCACCAGGTACTGGAACTCGGGGACCTCGTACGCCGGGCACGTCGCGGTGGCGTGCAGGCCGAGGGTCTCGCCCAGCGCGAACGCCGCGCCGTCGGCCGGCGCGTCGAGCGCCACCGCGGTGCACGGCTCCGCCGACGAGAAGCTGAGCGCCGTGGTCAGCCGGTTCGACTCGAACGTCGGGCTGGTCCCCTGCGACCGGACCTCGGCGAAGAACTCCTGGGTACCGGGGGTCAGGCTGGTGGTCGGGACGTCGGCGGTCGTCGCGGTGCTATAGCCCTGGAACACCGCAAACGAGTGATTTCCGACTCGATGCCACCATTGCACCTCTGCTGTACCGACGTTGCAGCTCGCAGTCGCTTGCAGGTG
This sequence comes from Kofleriaceae bacterium, assembly GCA_036271215.1. GTDB lineage: Bacteria > Myxococcota_A > Polyangia > Haliangiales > Haliangiaceae > JABFXX01. The sequence continues at coordinate 15,741 of DATBBB010000148.1, forward strand.
TATTGGCGGACCGATCACTGCATTGCTAGGTCCGGCAATCGCAATCTTACATACCGGTTTCACCGGACATGATTTCACGG
>DATBBB010000149.1:0-10723 GCA_036271215.1 Kofleriaceae bacterium
CCGCGCGAGTCACGCGCTGGCCGCATCCCGGACACCAGCACCGCCCACGTGCGCGCACCGGATTCCGCGGAACCGCTGCGTGACGTACCTCGCGGTTCCGCGGAACCACTCTCGGTGCCGCCCCCTGGCCGGATTTCGGACACCCGACGTACCCACGTGGGCACGGTTCCGCTCGCGGCAGTGGTCGATGATGCAGACACGGCACGGCGCGCGTTCGCGGCAGGCATCCGGTGCCTGAAGATCAAGCTGGGGCCCGCAGACAGTATTGACCGCGTGTTCGAGATGGCACGCGCAGCCCCGGGGGCGAGACTCCGCATCGACGCCAATCGATCCTGGCCACGCGACGAGGTCGTCGCCCGTCTCACCGCACTCGCAGACCTGCCGATCGACTACGTGGAGGAGCCGTGTCTCCAGGCCCACTTGCTATTGTCGGTGGTGTTGCCTTGCAAGATCGCGCTCGATGAAAGCCTGGCGGACATGACACCCACCGAGTTGCGTGCCGCGTTCGCCAGCCCATCGCTCGCGGCCGTCGTGCTGAAGCCCACCGTGCTGGGCGGCATCGCCGCGACCCTCGCACTCGCCGAGCTTGCGCATCAGCACGGCATCGCCGCGGTGGCGTCGCATACGCTCGAGGGACCGATCGGCACCGCGGCATGTGCCGAGTTCGCAATCGCACTCGGCGGTGCCGTTCCAGCGGGGCTCGCGGCGCACAGCGGGCTCGATGGCTGGCAAGTCGAGGTCGCACAGCTCGCCGCTGATCATGTTCATTCCGCCCAGGGCCCGGGCCTCGGGTTCGCCGACCTCGATCTCGGCGCCGCCGTGCGCGCGTGCGGCAATGCCATCCTTCCCGGCGATCTCGCCATGCAAGAGACTCCGCCATGACCGACGCGCTGTCCATCGTGGCGGCCGCGCGCGAGGCGCCCGATCGCATCGCGATCGAGACCGCGGACCGCGCGCTGACGTTCGCCGAGTGTGCCGCGCGGGTCGCAGATCGCAACGCCGACCGCCGGCAGGCGGCGCACGCGATCGTCGCCACGCCGTCGCTCGACACCGTGCTCGCAGTGTACGCGGCGCTCGAGGCACAGCGGCCGATCGCCCTGATCCATCACCGGCTCACCGCCGAGGACACCGCGCGCCAGCGCCAGCTGATCGCGGACGCCGAGCTGCCGGCCGACACCGCGGTGGTGCTGTTCACCTCGGGCTCGACCGGCGCGTCGCGCGGGGTGGTGCTGTCGCGCGCCGCACTCGCCGCCGTGGCCGCCGCCAGCGCCGCCCACCTCGGCTGGCGCGACGAGGATCGCTGGTTACTCGCGCTGTCGATGGCGCACGCCGGCGGGCTGTCGATCGTGATCCGCTGCCTCGCCGGCCGGCGGCCGATCGCGCTGTGCGACCACGACTTCGATCGCGACCGCACCGCGGCCCGGCTCGCGCGATCGAGCCTCGCGTCGCTGGTGCCGACCCAGCTCGCCGCGCTGCTCGACGATCCGGCGTGGCACCCACCGGCGGGGCTGCGCGCCGTGCTGCTCGGCGGCGCCGCCGCACCGCCCGCGCTGCTCGCGCAGGCCGCCGCCCGCGGGGTCGCGTTCCTCACGACGTACGGCATGACCGAGACGCTCGGCCAGCTCGCGACCGCGCCACCCGACCGCGCCGGCGATCCGGACGCACCGCTGATCGCGCTGCCCGGCGTGACGATCGAGGCCGGCACGCTGCGCGCCGCGCCAGACGGCACACCGCCGGTACCGGCGCCGGCGCCGATCGTGATCCGCGCACCGATGCTGGCGACCTGCTACCTCGGCGGCGCCGCGATCGCCCCGGCGTTCACCACCGCCGACCTCGGCTACCTCGACGGCGGCGCGCTCCACATCGCCGGGCGGCGCGACGACGCGATCATCACCGGCGGCGAGAACGTGCACCCGATCGCGATCGAGGGCGTGCTGGCCGCGACCCCGGGCGTGCGCGCCGCGTGCGTGTTCGGGGTGCCCGACGCGCGCTGGGGCCAGATCGTCGGCGCCGCGATCGTCGTCGCGCCCGGGTTCGAGCTGGGCGCCGCCGCCGCGCGCTGGCGCACCGCGCTCCCCGCCCATGCCCGGCCGCGCCGGCTCGCGATCTGCGCCGCGCTGCCGCTGCTGCCGACCGGCAAGGTCGACCGCCGCGCCGCCACGACCCTGGCCAGCGATCCGATCGACTACGACGCCTGAGGCGCCAGGCGCCTGAGACGACGCGACAGCGCACGCACGCGCGCGGCGCGCTACAGCGGGTTGGGCAGCACGACGACGGTACCGGTGCCGTTCGCGCCGCCGGTGCTGCTGAGCGCGGCGACGAACCGGCCGTTGCTCGACAGCACCGGCCACACCCGCGCCAGGCCGGCGGTCAGGCTCGACGACACCGCCGCGAACCGATCGCGGATCACCGGACTGGACGTGCACCGGCAGCGTCGCGATCGTGTAGGGATCGCCGCGCGGCCCCGACGATGGCCGCCGATGGCCGCGCGATACCACAATGTGCCGCGCCGCGCGTTCCCTGACGCGCCGCGTGCTAGATCAGATCCACGCGACGCGCATCGCCCATGACCTCGCGAGACGTCCCCGCATTGATTTCGGCTTCGGTGCCCTGGCGTCGCCAGCGCCACCGCACTGCAGCGCTCGCCGGCGCGGCATGCGTGCTCGCCGGGCTCACGGTGCTGGGGCTCGGCGGGATCGCCGAGGCGCGGCCGGGCGGCGGCGACAGCTTCTCCGGGGGCGGCGGACACAGCAGTAGCGGCAGCGGTGGTGGCGGCGGCGGCGGGATCGGCTTCATCTTCGAGCTGATCTACTGGCTGATCCGGCTGATCTTGTTTTATCCGCAGATCGGCCTGCCGGTGCTCGCGCTGGTGATCGGCGGCTTCCTCTACAGTGCGTACCACCGCAACCAGAACCGCAACTGGGACAGCGGCCCGCCGGTCGAGCTCGAGCACGCGACCGAGCATGCGGTCGAGCTGACCGATCTGCAGGACCGCGATCCCGCGTTCTCGCAGATCGTGTTCGAGGACTTCGCGTTCCGGCTGTTCTCGACCGCGCAGCGTGCGCGCCACTCGGCCGAGGCGCTGGCCGCGGTCGCGCCATACATCGGCGAGGCCGCACGCGGCCAGCTCGCGGCCCGCGCGCCCGCCGGCGAGCCGGTGCTCCAGGTCGTGGTCGGCGCGCTGCGCACCTACCACATCGAGATCCCGGCCCGCGTACTCGGCGCCCAGGCGCGGCCCAACCGGGTCCGGATCGGCCTCGAGTACGAGGCCAACCTCGCGACCGCCAAGCACACCTATTACACCGTCGAGCGCTGGCAGTTCGCGCGCGACGCCGATGTCCACAGCAAGCCGCCCGGCGCGGCGCGCACGTTCCCGTGCCCCAACTGCGGCGCGCCGTGGCAAGCCACGCAGACCGGCACCCAGGTCTGCGCATCGTGCGGCAAGGCGGTCGACAACGGCCGGTTCGACTGGATCGTGGAACGCGCCGAGCTCGCGTCCTCCGACGAGCGCCCGCCGACCTTGACCACCGAGGTCCCCGAGCGCGGCACCGAGCTGCCGACCTATCGTCAGCCCGGGTTCGACGCGCTGTGGGCCGAGCTGCTGCGCAACGATCCGGCGGTCACCGAGCCCGCGCTCGAGGCCCGGCTGCGGATGATCTACGACCAGCTCAACATCGCGTGGTCGCACAACGACCTGCGCCCGGTCCGCGGGCTGGTGTCCGACGGGCTCTACGATTATCTACAGTACTGGGTCGACGCCTATCGCCAGCAGGGCCTGCGCAACGCGCTCGACGGCATGCGGATCACCCGGCTCGAGCTCGCCCGGCTGACCCGCGACCGCTACTTCGACGCGATCACGATCCGGATCTGGGGCACCGGCAAGGACTACGTGATCCGCGAGCCGGGCGGCGAGCGTGTTCGCGGCTCGAAGACCCGCGACCGCGACTACAGCGAATACTGGACCTTGATCCGCACCGCGAGCCGCAAGGCCGCGCCCAGCGCCGCCCCGACCTGCGGCAACTGCGGTGCGCCGCTGCAGATCACCCAGTCCGGAGAGTGCGAGCACTGCGGCGCCCACGTGACCGCCGGCGAGTTCGACTGGGTGGTGTCGAAGATCGAGCAGGACGACACGTACCGCGGTTGATCTCACTCCGGGTGCACTCTGCCGTACTCCGGCCGCACTCCGGCCGCGCGTGACCCGGCGGCACGTGGTAGATCGAGCACGTGGCAGCCAGCTTCCTCGACGCCGAGGCCCGCAAGGGCTTCGAGCACGCGGTCCAGACGATCGAGAACGCGTCCGCGGCCGAGGTCGTGATCGCGATCCGGCGCCGCTCGGCGCATTACCTGCACGCCCACATCGTGGTCGGCGTGGTCGCGGCGTTCGCCGGGCTCGCCGTGACGCTGTTCTCCGAGGACGAGTTCTCGCTGGTGGCGATCCTGATCGACCCGTTCGTCATCGGCCTGCTCGCCGGCGGCCTGGTCGAGCTGTGGCCCTGGATGCAGCGCACGCTGACCCCGGTGGCTTGGCGGAGCCGCCAGGTCCTGCGCGGTGCGCGCGCCACGTTCGTCGAGCGCGGCGTGCACAACACCACCGGCCGGACGGGCATCCTGGTCTACGTGTCGTGGCTCGAGCGCGAGGTCCGGCTGGTGTTCGACAGCGGCCTCGAGCGTACGCTGCCGGCCGAGGCCCGCGACCGCGCGAGCCGTGAGCTGACCGCGGCGCTACCCGCCGGTGGCGCCGCGGTGGCCCGCGCACTCGAGGAGCTCGCCGCGCCGCTCGGCGTGGCCGTGCCGCACCGGGACGACGACGTCAACGAGCTGCCGGACGCGATCGACAGCGAGCTCGCCGAGGCGCGATGACCACCCCGAAGATCCTGCGCTGGCTCGGCGCGGCCGGCTCGATCGGCTTCCTGCTGGCAGGGCTCGCCGGCACCGCGGCGGCGCGCCCCGGCGGCGGCGGCAGCTTCTCCGGCGGTGGCGGCCACAGCTACTCCGGTGGCGGCGGCCGCAGCTACTCCGGCGGCGGCAGCTACAGCGGCGGCGGCCGCAGCTACAGCGGCGGTGGCTACAGCGGCGGCGGCGGCGGCTACTACTACTCCGGCGGTGGCGACAGCTACGACAGCGACGGTGGCGCCGGCGCGTTCGTGCTGCTGCTGGTCGTCGGCGCGCTGGTCGTCGGATGGATCGTGCTGGGCGCCCAGCGCCGCCGGTGGACCAAGGACTGGGACAGCGGCCCGCCGGTCCCGCTGCAGCGCGCGATCCGGATCACCGATATCCAGCAGCTCGACCCCAACTTCTCGCAGGTCGTGTTCGAGGACTTCGCGTTCCGGCTGTTCTCGGCCGCCCACCGCGCGCGTCACACCGCCGAGGCGCTCGCGCAGGTCGCGCCGTATGTCGCCGGCAACGCGCGTGGCCAGCTCGCGCTCCGGTTGCCGGCCGGCGAGCCGGTGCGCCAGGTCATCGTCGGCGCGATGCGGACCTATCGAGTCGATGTTCCGGCCAGCGCGCTCGGCGCCGGGGCGCGGCCCAACCGCGTGGCGATCGGGATCGAGTACGAGGCCAACCTACTCACCACGGCGCACACCTATTACACCGTCGAGCGCTGGCTGTTCGCGCGCGACGCCAACGTCCACAGCAAGCCGCCCGGCGTGTCGCGGACGTTCCCGTGCCCGCACTGCGGCGCGCCGTGGCAAGCCACCGGCACCGGCACGCAGGTCTGCGCGTCGTGCGGCGAGGCGGTCGACAACGGCCGGTTCGACTGGGTGGTCACCGACGCCACGCTGGCGTCCTCCGACGAGCGCCCGCCGACCTTGACCTCCGACGTCGAGGAGCGCGGCACCGACCTGCCGACCTACTACGCCGACGACGTCGATGCCGCATGGGCCCAGCTGCTCCAGGACGATCCGGCGATCACCGAGCCCGCGCTCCTGGCCCGGCTCGCGATGATCTACAACCAGCTCAACGCCGCGTGGTCGAGCAACGAGCTCGGGCCGGCGCGCGGCGTGGTGTCCGACGGGCTGTACGATTATCTGCAGTACTGGGTCGATGCCTATCGCCAGCAGGGCCTGCGCAACATGCTGGTCGATATGCGCATCACGCAAACCGCGATTGCCAAGGTCACCCGCGATCGCTACTTCGACGCGGTCACGATCCGGCTGTTCGGCGCCGGCAAGGACTTCGTGATCCGCGAGCCCGGCGGCAAGCACGTCTCGGGCTCGAGCAGCCACGACCGGATCTACAGCGAGTACTGGACCCTGATCCGCACCGCGAACCGCAAGGCCGCGCCGAGCGCCGCGGCGACCTGCGGCAACTGCGGCGCCCCGCTGCAGATCACCCAGTCCGGCGAGTGCGAGCACTGCGGCGCCCACGTCACCGCGGGTGAGTTCGACTGGGTGCTCTCGAAGATCGAGCAGGACGATACGTACCGCGGTTAGCGCCGCGCGCTCGTCGTGGATCGCGCCATCGGCTGCTCAATGCTCCAGCACGCGGGCGGCGGCCTGGCGCGCCAGGTCGATGAACGCGCGGATCTTGGTCGGCGCCGGGCTGACCGAGGTGTGGACGGCGTAGACCGCGACCCGCGGCCAGCGCGGCTCGAGCACCGGCACCAGCTCGCCGGCGGCGACCCGCGGGCCGGCGTAGAACCGCGCGAGCCGGACGATGCCGCCGCCCGAGGCCGCGAGCGCGGCTGCGATCCGGTAGTCGTTGACCCGGACCCGCGGCGGGACGTCGACCGAGCGGGCGCCGGCGCGGTCGTGGAACGTCCAGGTCGCGCCGGCGTCGCCGACCACGATACAGTCGTGCGCCGCCAGGTCGGCGAGCTTCTGCGGCGTGCCGCGCGCCGCGAGGTAGCGCGGGTGGGCGTAGCAGCCGGTGACCGAGCTGCCGAGCCGGACCGCGAACAGGTCGGCGGCGTCGGCGAGTGGGCCCTGGCGCAGCGCGAGATCGACGTTGGACCGCCGCAGGTCGAGGTACTCGGGCGCGAGGTGGAGCTCGACGGAAACCTTGGGATAGCGCGCGATGTACTCGGACAGCATCGCGGGCAACAGGACCTCGCCGAGCAGCGGCGCCACCGCGACCCGCAGCGTCCCCGCCGGCTCGGTCGCCGAGCGCCGGATCAGCTGCTCGGACGCCCGGACCAGCTCCTCGATCCGGCTCGCCTGGTCGACCAGCGCGCGGCCCAGGTCGGTGATCCGGAACCGGCGCGACGTCCGCACCACCAGCCGCGACCCGACGCGCTGCTCGAGCTCGGCGAGCCGGCGGCTCACGGTGGAGCGCGGCAGGCCGAGCTTGGCCGCGCCGGCGCGGATCCCACCCTCGCGCACGACCACCGCGAGCAGGACCAGCGCGGCGGGATCGAGCACCCCGGACGAACCCGACATCGCGCTCGACGATGACATTCCCTGCATTCCGGCATTGTCCCACAGATGGGACGATAGCGACCACAATGTCCCGTTGCGGGCATGGCCGATCCAGCGTTACCTGGAGACCTGAGCCGCCATGGCTCCCTGGAGGTCGCTCTCATGTCCACCGTTCTGGTCACCGGCGCACGCGGCAACATCGGCTCGCGCGCAGTCGACAAGCTCGTGAAGTCCGGCGCGCGCGTCCGCGTGCTGCTGCGCCGGCCCAACCCCGCGTTCGATGACGCCCCGGGTGGCACCCCGATCGAGGTCGTGATCGGCGCGTATGACGACGCCGAAGCCGTCGCCAAGGCGATGCAGGGCGCGTCGCGCGCGCTGTTCATCACCGCCGGGCCCGAGCTCGCCCGCCACGACGGCGCGCTGGCCCAGGCCGCGAAGGCGGCGGGCGTCGAGCACGTCGTCAAGGTCTCGGTGTTCGGCGCGCGCGCCGGCGGCTCCGAGATCCCCGCGTGGCACCACGACGGCGAGCAGCGGATCGCCGCGACCGGCGTCGCCACGACGGTCCTGCGGCCATCGTCGTTCGCGTCCAACGCGCGCGGCTGGATCGCCACGCTCGGCAGCATGGGCAAGGCGTTCGGCGCGCTCGGCGCCGCCGCGCTGCCGGTGATCCACCCCGACGACATCGCGGATGTCGCGGTGCTCGCGCTCACCCAGCCCGGCCACGCCGGCAAGGCCTACGAGCTGACCGGCCCCGAGGCGCTGACGCCCGCCGCGCAGGTCGCGATCCTCGCCGAGCTCACCGGCCAGGCCTACGAGTACGTCAACGTCCCCGACGAGGCCGCGCACAAGGGCATGCTCGACGCGGGGATGCCCAGGCCGATGGCCGACGCGATGCTGCACCTCGTGCAGGCGCTGCGCGGCGCCGGCACGATCGCACCCAACGATACGATCCCGAAGCTGTTCGGCCGCCCGGCCCGGTCATTCCGCCAGTGGGCGACCGAGAACCAAGCCCTGTTCGCCAAGAGGACCGCATGAGCCTGCGCAACGTCACCATCATCGGCGCCGGCAACGTCGGCGCCGCGCTCGCCAGGAACTTCGTGGGCCACGGCCTCACCGTGCAGCTCGCCACCCCCGACCTCAGCAAGACCCGCGAGGTCGCGAACCAGCTCGGCGCCGGCGTCCGCGCGGTCGAGCTCGCCGCGCTCGGGGACGCCGCCGGCGGCGCTGCGATCGACGCGGTGTTCCTCGCGGTGCCGGCGGACGCCGCGGTCGCCGCGCTCGAGGCCGCGCACAGGCTCGCCGCGCGCACGATCGTCGTCGACTGCACCAATCCGCTGCGCTGGGACCAGGGGCCGGTCTACACCCCGCCTGCTGAGGGCTCGGTCACCGCGCAGCTCGCCCGGCGGTTTCCCCAGCTGCGCGTGGTGAAGGCGTTCAACACGTTCGGCGCCGAGTTCCACGCCCGGCCGGCGCTCGCGGCGGGCCCGGCCGATCTGTACTTCGCCGGCGACGACGCCGATGCCAAGCAGCAGATCGCCGAGCTCGCGAGCACCCTGGGCTACGCGCCGATCGACGTCGGCCCGCTGCGCAATGCCCAGCACCTCGAGTCGCTCGCGATCCTGTGGATCCACCTGGCGACCGTCGGCCAGCGCGGCCGCGAGGTCGCGTTCAAGCTGCTCCCGCGCTAGCGCGAGCCTGCGAGCGCGGCTTTCCGTATAGCCGAGCGTTTCGCGAGGCGATCGATGCAACGGAGGCCGTATGCCATACGGCCTTCGCAGGGCCTCGAAAACCGCGTGGATCATAAACCAGTGTGACGATCGTGACCACTGCGATCTTGTGAGGCGACTCGCTCGCAGATCACCTCGGCGAGTCGCCGGGCTCGCGGTAAGCTGGGGAGAGATGTTGAAGTGGGAAGACGTCACGCGCATGGCAAGCCGGCTGAACGGTGTGCCGGTCCTCGGATGCCGTCCCGGAAGCCCTGCTGCATGCGCCGGTGTGCGCTACGGCGATATCATGCTGTCCGTCAATGGCCTACCAACGCCGGACTGGGCGTCCTACATCGAAGCCAAGGCAACGGTCCACGGTCAGATGACGGTCGAGCTATTCCGAGCAGGACAGACCCTGGTCTTCGAATTCGCGCTGCCGGCGCAGACCGAGCAGGTCGATCCGACACTGCTGCTCGACGAGCTGATCGAGAACGGACTGACGCCGCTCATGATGAGCGACGCGCACCGCCGCGATCCGGAGCCGAGCTGAGCTGAGCCGAGCCGAGCCGCGCGGCTCAGCTGACATCGCGATAGCGCTTGAGCTTCTGATACAGCGTGCTGCGCGACACGCCGATCCGGAGCGCGGCTCGATCGATGTTGCCGTGCTCGAGCCGGACCACGTACTCGATGTGGCGGCGCTCCACCCCCTCGAGGGTCAGGACCTCCGCCACGGGGTCGTCGTCGTCGGGCCGCTCGAACCGCAGGTCGGCGGCCTCGATACGTGCGCCGCCGCCCGACATCAGCACGGCGCGCTCGAGCACGTTGCGCATCTCGCGGATGTTGCCGGGCCACGCGTAGGCCTGCATCGCCAGCATCGCATCATGGCTGATCTCGATCGCGCGGCCGATCCCGAGGTGCTCGACCACCTGGCGCGCGAGGTCCGGGATGTCCTCGGGGCGCTGGCGCAGCGGCGGAATCTGCAGCGTGAGCGGATTGATCCGGAAATACAGATCTGACCGGAAGCTGCCTTCGCGCTTCATGCGGCCCAGATCACGGTTGGTCGCCGAGATCAGCCGGATATCGACATTGTGGTTGCGCACATCGCCGACCCGGCGAAACTGCTTCTCCTCGATCACCTTGAGGATCCGCGGCTGCAGCTGCGGTGCGATCTCGCCGATCTCGTCGAGGAATGCGGTGCCGCGGTGGGCGACCTCGAGCAGGCCGAGCTTGCTGGTGGCCGCGCCGGTGAACGAGCCGCGCTCGTGGCCGAACAGCTCGCTCTCGAGCAACTCGGGAGACAGCCCGGCGCAGTTGATATCGACGAACGGCTCCTCGGCGCGCGGGCCGTGCTCGTGGAGCCAGTGCGCCAGGACCCCCTTGCCAGTGCCGGTCTCCCCGGAGATCAGCACTGGCATGTGGCTATCCAATGCACGGTGCGCCACTGTGAGGAGGTTGCGTACCAGCTCACTGCGACCGGCGAACGGATCGAGCCGGCTGCGGACCTCGTGGGCGGAGCGCGCCACCGCGCGACGCCGATCGCGGTAACTGTCCAGCACACGTTGCACCACCGCGAGCAGCGCCGCCGGATAGATCGGCTTGGTGAGAAAGTTCTCGGCGCCGAACTTCATCGCCTGGACCGCCAGATCGAACGACGCGTGG
>DATBBB010000150.1:0-12573 GCA_036271215.1 Kofleriaceae bacterium
GTTGCGGCGAGGACGTCGCGGTGACGGACAGAGGGGCATCGTTGACCAGCAGGCTCAGCATCGGCGCCAGCACCTTCGACGTCGGGATGTCGAGCGAGCCGTAGTCGAGCGCGAGCAGCGCGGTGTCGGTGCCGGCGAGCAGCGCGCCGGACCCGATCGTCGACCCGGCAGTCGTCGACGGGACGATAGCCGGGAGCGCTGCGAGGCCGACCAGCTGCATGCCGCCGTTCGTGATGCGGTAGAGCGAGAACACGATCGGCGGCACGTACGCCTTGAATGTCGTCGGCACGGTCGTGCTGAACCCGTTGACGACCGAAACCCCAAGCGTGATGTCGTTCGACTCGACGGCCGGCACCACGATCGATCCGGTGTAGTACGTGTGGTTGTCGAGCCGCGGTTGCAATGTCGGCGCCGGCGCTGCGCTCCCCACGCCGTCGAAATATAGCGTGAGCACCGGCGCAGTCAGCACGCCGCTCGCCGACAAGTCCGAACCGTAGTCGATGACGACATCGAGCACGTCGATCCCTGGCCGCACGCCGCCGACCTCAGATATGGCGGGGTCGCTGCCGCACACGACGAACGGACCGCCGCTTCCCTGCGTCGCACCGTCCGCGCTGCCGCTGCCGCACGTTACCGCCGTGCCGGGCGCGCCTTCCGGCCGCGTGAATACCGCGCCGTCATCGGATCCCGATAACAGCACCATGCATCCCCGCGATGTCTCGCGGAAGACGAGCACATTCGGCCCCGAGCTTGTCGTCGTGTCGCCGCAGGCCCCGGCGCCCGCGAGGGCGCCCAGAACCGCGAACGCGCGTCTCATCGGACCCCCAAGTGGTACGGCCAGGTCGAGTCACCGAGCGTGAACACGATGTGGCACGTCGTCGGCCCGGATGCGTTGGTCCTCGCCACCGCCGTGGGGAGCGTTGCCGTCGCCGGATGCAGCGGGTCCATCGCCGGCGCGACGTTGACATGGTCGTTGGTGACAGTAAACCCGCTCGGTGGGATGAACTCGATCTTGCCAACCGCGGTCGACACGTAATGGATTGTGAACACCACATCTCCGCCCGATGCGATGGTCGGATGATCTGCACTCACACCAAGAATTTCGGCCGCCATTACTGTTTCTTCTCCACCGTAGGGTTCGTACCGTAGGTCTTCGCCAGATCGATAACGTTCGGCACCACGTTGAAGCCGATGAGGAACGTCGGCGAGATCCGACCGTTATCGGACGGCAAGACGCTCTCGCGACGATCGACAAGCCCGACGCCAAGACTGATCGATGTATACGGAATGATATGCAAAGCGAGCGACACATTAATCGGCACCAGTCCCAACGCTCCCGAATAGCGACTGTCAGTGCCGAAGTTCGAATTCTTGAGCCCGAATCCGAGCTCGATCGCCCACGCGCGATTCCAGTCCTCGGAGAACCCGTGACTCCATAGCGGATCGTTCGCCGGGTTCGCGTAGAGATGAAACTGGATACCGGTGTAGGTGTACGACGCGGAGTCATCGCCGCCACGGCCGATGAATGCATAGCCGATGAACGGAGCGAAGTACGTGAACACCCACGATTGCTCTATCAACCCAAGCTTGAGCTCGGTGGCCTTCGGCCCACCGAGGGTCACGATCTCGCCGGTACTGAATTCCAGTTGCGTCTTCTCGGCATCGAACGCCTTCCACCCGCTATACGCCTGATTAAACGAATCGAATGCAGCATGATAATCCGCGATCGTCACTCCGGGCTTCACTACGAGCCACGCGTGGATCTCGGCGGTGGCGTTTCCCAGCGTTTCCGGATCTGCGAGTGCTGGCGGGTTCATCAGGACCATCAACGACCAGAACTTCGCCATCAGCAGGTCGAACTTCGCGGCGTCGGCAGCCTCGAGCGCGATGGAAAACTTCAGCTTGTCAAGCAGAGCAGCGATGTCGCCGAATGCCAGAGTCTGGACTCCGACGGCAACCTGGCCGCGACCAAGCAGGATGATGTCGTGCAGCGACACACCGTCCGCGACGAGCAGGTCCGCTGCCTTCAGGTCTGCCCCCCGCTCGTCGTGCACGATCTGCGGATGCTGCACCTCGCAGTCTGCGACTTGAATTCTCTCGTCGTCGAGTACCTGGAGTTGCTGTACACGCGTCGCCAGATCACGAGTGCGGTACTCGAACGTCGCTCCCGCGGCCACTGGACACGGCGGCGGCGGCCGACCGGGTTGTCGCGCGACCTGGACGACCGGGGCCTCGACCAGTACACCGTGGCGAGCGAGGGCAATCCCGATGGCGTGCCCGAGGTTGCTGCTCGTTTTGATCCAAGTGCCGGAAAGCTGCCAGGTGGGGAGCACGGCTAGCGGCCCCGCGATGCATGTTTTGAACTCGTTCCGCTTCGACACGGTTTTGTCCGCGTCATCGCTGGCTTGGGACGTACGGTCGAATAATGCGCAGTATTTTCTCGCGGCGTCATCGGCTGGCGCCAACGGTGGGCACTGCGAAGGGATTGCGCCGGACGGGAGTTCCTTGGCGACAGTCTCTTTAAAGTCCCTCATCGCGCTGTCGTAGATGCCGCACTTCGCGGTCGCCTTCGCGGGCGGGCCGGTCGCCTCACACGCCTCAAAGGATTTGTCGACCTTGTCGAACATCTTCCGGATGGAGGAGTCGTCGATCTGCTGGGTGCGCTTGAGGATGAAGAGGCAGTACGACACGCCGGCCGAGATGAATTTGGAGTCGTTCGAGATCAGAACTTTGAAGTTCGGATCTGCGGCACCGGAAGTGGGTGTCCACAGAGACGACAGGACGACTTTCTGTTCCCGGATCTCGCCGACAGCGTTCGGAAACTCAGCCGTCACCGCGACGACGCCTGGGTCGAGCGGATCCTCTCGGGGCTTGTCGGCGGCGACCGACTTGGCGACGGCCGTGCAGGATGGGGCCGTGTAGTAGATCGCCGACGACGAGATGCGCACGATCGCGACCTGAACAGAGGTCGTGTTCTTGCCCGCGTCACCCTGGACATAGAACGACGAGTTCGTCGGGAACGATTGGTCGGGGCCGTGATCATCAATCTTGATCGTGGGAATCGCATCCGCCGCGGCGAGCCCGACTCGACCAGCCACAAGGAACAACCATAGAACGCCACAGACCACGCATTTCGACCACACCCGCTCATGATACACGATCGAAGTAGCGAGATAAAGTAGTAACGGCAAGATCGCGTTCTGCCGAAGCCCGAAAAGGGCCTGCGTATCAAGTCGGCTTCTATAGCAGGCTGCGCGGGGATGGAGGACGTAATTCCAGTCGCCGTGGAAATGTTCATGTCGAGGTTCAGTGCGCTGAGCTCTTCGGAGAGATCTTTCAAGCAGTAAAGTGGAGACGGCGGGAGTCGTCCCTCGCCGCCTCGGCAGGACGGTCACGTAGCCTCCACCGGCGTAGTACCGGCCAGCGGTCAGGCCGCCGGTCAGCGGCCGGCGACGAGCCAGATCACGAGGGCGATCACGGTGGCGAGGCCGATGCCGGCGAGGCCAAGGAGGATGTTGTTGCGGAGCTGGCGCGCCCGGGCCCGGTGAGGATCGCGCGGCGGGGCGAGCCGGCCCAGCCGCTCGGGCTTGTTGTGCTGGCCGGAGACCTCAGCGAGCGAACGCAGCTAGACATGCCGCGGCACGCGGTCCTCGCGCGGGCTTGGGAGCCTCGGCGTTGTCCTTCATCGAGATCACGCGGATCGGCCGACGCGCGCGCGGACCGATGACGACGACGATTGAGATGGCACGTTGTGAAGCGTTCGGTCGAGAACGCGCTCCGCCCCGCGCTTGGGTTGCCACGAGCTTCCAGACATGCCCACGATCTCATGAGCTGCTTCACTCGGGAGCTGGGCTCTGCGACGAGGTATGATTGATACCGGATGCCGCTGGACCCGGTCACGGAGCTCGAAGGAGTGGTCGACGCCTTCGAGGCAGCGGGCGTCGGATATGCGGTGTGCGGTGGCCTTGCACTCGCAGTGCATGGTTACCCGCGCGCGACGATGGATATCGACCTCCTGGTCCGATCGGAGGAGATTGCCGGCGCCGTGGCAGTTGCGAAGCTCGCGGGGTTCGACATTCCCGCCAGGAAGATGACGTTCGGCCTGCGAACCGGGACGCCGCGAGAGATCCAGCGCGTTTCGAAGCCCGATCCCGAAACTGGCGCACTGCTGGCACTCGATCTGATCGTCGTGAACCCCGAGCTGGAGCAGGTGTGGGCAACCCGCACGACGTTCCATGCGGGCAAGCGTCGGATGACGGTGGTATCGCGTGAGGGACTTGCTACGATGAAGCGGATCGCTGGGCGTCCGCAGGACCTCGTCGATCTCGCCAAGCTCGAGGGGCCCCACGATGATGACCCAGGATGAGATCGACATGTCGCCGCAGGCGATTGCGGCTCGCCTTGACGATGTCCGTGCGCTGTACCAACTCATGCTGTACCTGGGAAGGTTCAAAGCGGTCGAGCCCGCCGTGGTGCAGAGCGCGGAGCTTCCCGTCCAACGATCGCGCGGGTAGGTCGGAGGAAGATCGTCCCGGGGAGGAGCAGGCCGCCGGTCAGCGGCCGGCGACGAGCCAGATCACGAGGGCAATCGCGGCGGCGAGCGCGATGCCGCCGACGATGAGCAAGATGTTGCCGCGGACCTGGCGCGCGTGGGCCTGGCGCGGATCGCGCGGTGGGGCGAGATGGCCGAGTTGCTCGGGCTTGTCGCGCTGGCCGGCGACCTCGGCGAGCGAGCGGAGCTGGACGTGCAGCGGCACGCGGTCCTCGCGCGGCTTGGGAGCCTCGGCGTTGTCCTTCATCGAGATCACTCGGATCGGCTCGCTGCGCTCGGCGCCGCGCGAGAAGGTCTGGACCACGGCGATCGGGCCGCTCGTGGTGCCGGCGGCGCCGGCGGCGTCGTCGGGCGGCGGATCGATCTGGGTCGGCGTGGCAAGCTCGACCGAACCGCGCGGCGGCCGCGCGGCCTGCTTGGTCGCGTCGTTCTCGAAGTCATGCGCCCCGAGCGAATCAGCGAGATCGGGCGCGCTGTACGGCGCGACCTTGGGGATCGTCAGGGGTGGCGCGCTCGACGCCGGCGCGCTCGACGCCGGTCCGCTCGACGCCGATCCGCTCGATGCTGATCCGCTCGACGAGGCTGCGCTCGGCGGTGGGGGCGCACCTGCCGGGGCCGGCAATGTCAACGGTGCAGGACGGCGCGGGCCTCCCGCCGCCGATGTCTGTGCGTGCACGGCGGGTGTTTGTGCATTGCCGGCCGGCGTTTGCTCGCCCGCACTGGATGATTGCGCGCTGCCGGTGGCCGGCGTCTGCGGGGCTTGCGGGTGGCCGCCCGGCGACGTTTGCGCGCGCACGATGGGAGCGTGCGGGTGGCCGCCAACCGGCGTCGTGCGGGCCGCGGGGGCCTTCGGGTGGCCGCCCGACGACGTTTGCGCGCGCACGATGGGAGCGTGCGGGTACCCACCGGCCGGCATCGCGGGGGCCGGCGAGTGGCTGTCAACCGGAGCCACGTGCCCCGCAGGGGCTGGCGGGTGATCGGCGGCAGGCGTCTGCGCTCGGCCTGCGGGTGTTTGGGCGCTGACGGCGGCAGGTGTCTGCGCGCGCGCCGCGGGAGCTGGCGGATGACCACCGGCCGGCGTCGCGCGCCCCGCGGGGACTGGCGGGTGATCGGCCGGCGACGTTTGCGCGTGCCCTGTGGGGGCTGACGGGTGATCGGTCGGCGGCGTTTGCGCGGGGGCTGGCGGATGATCGGCGGCCGGCGGTTGCGCGTGACCGGCGGGCGCTGGTGGGCTGCCCGCAGGGGATGGATGCGCCGTGGACGGGTGCGGGCTGCCGGCGGGCGGTGTCTGCGCGCGGGGCGGCGGCTCGGGCGGCGGGCCCAGCGCGGACGGCTCGGTGAGGCCCTCGAGCGCGGCGACGGCCGCGTTGCGGTCGTCGTGGCGCGCCGGATCGTAGATCGCGGTCGTCGCGTCGTCGGTCGGACGGCGAGACCGCGCGCTCATCGCCCCGTGGATCCGAAGCCGCCGGCGCCGCGTTCGGTGGCGGACAGATCGTCGACCTCGACGAGCTCGGCCTGCTCGATCGGCGCGACGACCAGCTGCGCGATCCGGTCGCCCGGCTTGATCGTCACCGGCGCGGTGCCGTGGTTGATCACGAGCACGACCAGCGGACCGCGGTAGTCGGCGTCGAGGGTACCGGGCGAGTTGACCAGGGTGACGCCGTGCTCGCGGGCGAGCCCCGAGCGCGGGCGCAGCTGGCCCTCGTAGCCCGGCGGCAACGCGAACGCGAGGCCGGTCGAGATCGCGATCCGCTCGCGCGGCGCGATCGTGATCGGGGTGTCGAGCGCCGCGCTGAGGTCGAGGCCGGCGGCGTGCTCGGTCATGTAGCGCGGCACGACCGCGTCGGGACGCAGCTTCTTGATCAGCACGCGCGGGCGCGTCGTCGCCATCGCCGGCATCGTAGCCGAAAACCAAAGCCCGGGCGCGCGGCCCGGGACGATGACACCCTGCCCCGCGATCGACTCGCGCGACGCGACGCACGATGGGGTGGCTTCGCCGGCTTTGCCGGCGCAGTCGCCAGGAAGGTCCCCGCTTAAATGATGTAGTTGTGGATCTCTTCGGGGCCCGGGTTGGCGTCGAGCGCCTCGCGGCGCGACAGGCGGATCTTGCCGTCGCGGTCGACCTTGATGCACTTGACGACGACCTCGTCGCCCTCGTTGAGCACGTCCTCGACCGCGCGGATCCGCTCCTTGGCGACCTCGGAGATGTGGAGCAGGCCGTCGGTGCCCGGCATGATCTCGACGAACGCGCCGATCTCGACGATCTTCTTGACGATGCCGTTGTAGAACTGGCCGACCTCGGGCTCCATCGTGAGCCCGGAGATCAGCGCCTGGGCCTGCTCGATCGCCTTGGCGCTGGCCGACGCGATCGACACCACGCCGTTGTCGGCGATGTCGACCTGGGCGCCGGTCTGCTCCTGGATCGCGCGGATCGTCTTGCCGCCGGGGCCGATGATGTCGCGGACCTTGTCCGGCTTGACCTGCACCGTGACGATGCGCGGCGCGTAGATCGACACCTCGTCGCGCGGCATCGACATCGCGTTGTCCATCTTCTCGAGGATGTGGAGCCGGCCGCGCTTGGCCTGGTCGAGCGCCTTCTCGAGGATCTCGCGGGTCAGGCCGTCGACCTTGATGTCCATCTGCAGCGCGCAGATGCCGCGCCGCGTGCCGGTGACCTTGAAGTCCATGTCGCCGAGGTGATCCTCGTCGCCGAGGATGTCGGACAGGATGATGTAGTCGCCGCCCTCTTTCATCAGGCCCATCGCGATGCCCGCGACCGGCGACTTGGTCGGCACGCCGGCGTCCATCAGGGCGAGCGAGCCGCCGCACACCGAGGCCATCGACGACGAGCCGTTGGACTCGAGGATGTCCGACACCACGCGGATCGTGTACGGGAAGTCCTCGTAGACCGGGACGATCGACTCGACGCTGCGCTCGGCGAGGAAGCCGTGGCCGACCTCGCGGCGCGACTGGCCGCGCAGCGGCTTGACCTCGCCGGTCGAGAACGGCGGGAAGTTGTAGTCCATGTAGAACGTCTTCTTCTGGTCGCCGAGCAGCGTGTCGAGCTTCTTCTCGTCGTACTTGGTGCCGAGCGTGACCGCGACCAGCGCCTGGGTCTCGCCGCGGGTGAACAGCGCCGAGCCGTGCGCGCGCGGCAAGACGTTGGTCTCGATCGTGATCTGGCGGATCTCGTCGGGGGCGCGGCCGTCGATCCGCTTGCGGGTCGCCAGCGTGTTACCGCGCGCCCACTTCTTCTGGACCTTGGCGTACGCGGCGTCGACGTCCTTGACCTTGCCGTGCCACGCCTGACCTTCGGCGGTCAGCCCGGCGCGGACGTCGGCGTGCAGCGCCGACAGCGAGTCGCGGCGGACCTTCTTGTCCTTGGTGGTCATCGCCTGGGCGAGCCGGTCCCACGCGAGCTCCTTGACCTTGGCGACCAAGGTCTCGTCGATGACCGGCGCGGTGAACGCCCGCTTCTCCTTGCCGTTGGCGGCGCGCAGCCGCTCCTGGAGCTCGATCAGCGGCTGGACGGCCTTGTGGGCGAACAGCAGCGCGTCGATCACGACGTCCTCCGACAGCTCGTTGATCTCGCCCTCGACCATCATGATCGCGTCCTTGCTGGCGGCGACGATGATGTCCATGTCCGACTTCTCGCGCTCGGCGAACGTCGGGTTGGCGATGAACTCGCCTTCGATCCGGCCGACCCGGACGCCGGCGAGCGGACCGCCCCACACCAGGTCAGACAGGTGCAGCGCGGCCGACGCGCCGGTCATCGCGAGCACGTCGGTCGGGTTCTCGCGGTCGAACGAGACCACGTTGGCG
The DNA here is from genome assembly GCA_036271215.1 of Kofleriaceae bacterium. GTDB lineage: Bacteria > Myxococcota_A > Polyangia > Haliangiales > Haliangiaceae > JABFXX01. Next base: position 8,375 of record DATBBB010000150.1, read on the forward strand.
ATGATCTGCGTGTCGATGAACCAGCCCTTGGGGAACAGCGGGCGGACCGGGCGATCCATCAGGCGGCAGATCAAGATCTCGTCGTTGGTGGTGCGGCCCTCGCGGCGGAAGAAGCTGCCCGGGATCTTGCCCGACGAGTAGAAGTTCTCGCGGTACTCGCAGGTCAGCGGCATGAAGTCGATGTCGCGCGGCTGCACCGATCCGGCGGCGGTGACCAGCACCATGCTGTCGCCGCAGCGGATGACGACCGAGCCGCTCGCCTGCTTGGCCCACTTCCCGGTCTCGATGATGATCTCTTTGCCGCCGACAATGGCGGTCTCACGAACAAACGGCATACGTGTCCTTGCGGTTGGTCACGTCGCCGGCCTTGGCCTCGTGGCCTGGTCCCTCTGTCCAACCCCTCGACGAGATGCGCGGCATCTTCGAGGACCTCGACGGAACGATCAAACCAGCGCGATTCCAGCAGTCGACAACGCGAAGTGACGGGTGTTCTTGGTTCGGCACGCGGTATGGCATACTCGCGCACAAAAGAAAAGATCCATGACCGCCATGGGTTGGGTCTGCATTGGAGCGATCACCCCAGGCAACGCGCCCGGGGAATCCAGCGTCCGAACCGGCGGGTGCAGCACGGCGCGGCCCGGGGGCTCCGGCCGGGCGCTGCGCCTCCTAGCGCGAGCTTGCAAGCGCGTCTTGCCGTATAGCCGAGCGCTTCGCGAGGCGATCGATGCGACGGAGGCCGTCTGCCATACGGCCTCCTAGCGGCGGAGGCCGAGGATCTCGATCAGCTTGCGGTAGCGGTCGAGGCTCTTGCGCTTCAGGTAGTCGAGCAGCGCGCGGCGCTGGCCGACCATCTTGAGCAGACCACGCCGGCTGTGGTGGTCCTTGTGGTTGTTCTTCAGGTGCTCGGTCAGGTGCGAGATCCGCTCGGAGAGCAGCGCGACCTGGACTTCGGGGGAGCCGGTATCGCCCGGCTGCTGCTGGAACTTGGAGATGGTCTCGGCTTTACGGACGGTAGAAACAGGCATCGAAAACTCCAGTCGCCGGCGGCCGCGCCCCTACATGGAGCATGTGCCGCGGTCGAGCGCAGATTGGGGGAAATGGCGGCGAGCGTCAAGGGCCAGCGGGCGCCGGCTTGCCCCGGGTCAGCTCGGGGAACACGCGGTCGTAGACCGTGCGGCCGGCGTCGGGGTGGGCCACCGCGAGCAGGATGCCGCGCTCGTCAACCAGCTGGAATCGCTCGAGGCCGCCGGCCCCGAACGCGACGATCGGGAGCTGGACCCCGTTGAAGATCTGGATGATCTGGGCCGCGGTCGCGGTCAGCGACGGCAGGTCGGTCGCGCGCGCCGGCGGGATGACGGTCGCCTCGGCGAGCCGGTCGAGCGAGACCGCCTGGGCGAGCGTGAACTGGCCGCTGCGGGTCCGGCGCAGCTCGGTCAGGTGGGCGCCGGGCCCCAGGGCGTCGCCGAGGTCGGCGATCAGGCTGCGGACGTAGGTGCCCTTGCTGCAGGCGACCGCGAGCCGGAACCGGGGCGGCTCGAACGCGAGCAGCTCGAGCCGATCGATCCGGATCCGGCGCGGGGCGCGCTCGACCTCCTCGCCGGCGCGCGCGCGGTCGTAGAGCCGCACCCCGCCCTGCTTGATCGCCGAGTACATCGGCGGGATCTGGTCGAGCGTGCCGGTGTGGGCCGCGAGCGCCGCGAGCAGGGCGTCGCGCGAGACCTCGGCCGGGCGCTCGGTGACCACGCGGCCGGTGCGATCGAGGGTATCGGTGGTGACGCCGAACAGCCCGTCGGCCTCGTAGGCCTTGTCGTCGGCGAGCAGGAACTGCGCGAGCTTGGTGCCGGCGCCGACGCAGATCGCCAGCACGCCGGTCGCGATCGGGTCGAGCGTGCCGCCGTGGCCGGCGCGCTGGATGTGGAGCGCGCGGCGGACGTGCTCGACCACGTGGGCCGACGACGCGCCGGTCGGCTTGTCGATGACGAGGACGCCGTCCACGGTCAGTTCAGCGCGTTGATCCAGCCGAGCACGAGCGAGGTCACCTGCGGGTCGGTCATCTCGCTGCCGAGCTTGGGCATGTGGCGGTTCATCGTCGCCGTGATCGGGACGTTGATTCGGACGTTGAGCGCCGAGTGGTCGGGATCCTTGGGCACGATCAGCGTGGTGTAGGTCGTGGTGCCTTCGCTGAACGGGAACAAGGCGGCCGCGTTGGTGGTCGTCAGGTAGGTCGGCGTGGTGGCCACGGTCGCGAGCTTGGTGGTGTCGAGCCGCAGCACGAGCGGGGTCATGTCATGCACGGTCGACGACGGGTTGTGGCAGTGGCCGCAGTTGGCGTGCAGGTAGCCGAGCGCGTCGTTCTGGGCCTGGGTCGCGTCGGCGGGGAACGGATAGTGCGCGCCGTTGGTCGCCGCCGGCGGCGACTGCGACAGCCAGCCCATCGCGTCGATCTTGTCGAGGTCGAGCATGCCGTTGGGGTCGGTGTGGTCGAGCTGGATCGCGCCGAACCCGAGCACGCGGCCGGGCTTCAAGTTCTCGTGGCAGCCCTGGCAGTCGGCGCGCGACGGGATGTCTTGCATCGTGCCGTTGGCGTTCTGGACGCCCGCGGTGACCGGCGAGGCCGCGTCCTGGGCCTGGTTCCACGCGAACGAGATGTAGAACCAGGCGCCGGGCGCGTCATCGTCCGCGGCGAGCTTGGTGATGTAGCGGGTCTCGACCCGGATGCCGTCGCGCGTGAACTCCTTCCAGAACTTGGTGCCCATCGGGAACACCCAGTGGTCGGGGTCGGTGGTGTCGATCTTGGTGCCGGCCGGCAGCGACACCCAGCGCCGCTTGGTCGCGGTGTCGGCCCACAGCGGGAACCGCGGCACGTACTCGTGGGCGTCGGCGCTGATCTGCTGGCAGCCGGGATCGGGGCACAGGCCGGTGTCGGCCAGGGTCATCTGGTGCGCATCGGGCGGGGGGTTCGGTGCGTCGTCGATCTGGGTCTGGGCGTCGGGCGCGGCGTGGCCGCCGCCGCAGCCGGCCAGCGCGGCCACCGCGCCTGCCACCGGGGCAACAAGCCACGCCGACGACGCAACGAGGACAGCGACGGTTCGCATCGCGGCGATGCTATCACTCGCGCGCGGGTTCGCCTGCGCGGTCGCTCACAGGTTCATCTGCTCCGCCGGGGGCGCCGGGGGCACTGGGGACCTCGGCGGGAGGAGCCACCACCGCCACCGGCGCCGTGATCGGCCGGATGTGGCGGTTGAACGACTGATCGAGCGCGCGGACCACGCGGTCCTTGATCGATCCCAGGTCGCCCGGCAGGTGGCAGCCGCCCGCGCCGGGGTGGCCGCCGCCGCCGAGCGTCATGCAGACCTTGCCGACATCGACCTTCTCGCTGCGCGATCGCATCGAGACCCGGACGCCGCCGCCCTTGGCGGTGGTCAGCAGCACGCCGACCTGGACGCCCTCGACGTTGCGCGCCCAGTTGACCATGCCCTCGATGTCTTCCCACGACGCGCGCGCCCCCTCGACCATGTCGGTCGTGACGCTGAGCACGCCGGCGCGCCCCGCGCATTGGAGCTCGAGCGTCGACAGTACCGATCCGAGCAGGCGCAATTTGCCCGGGCTCGGCCGCTCCTCGAGCGACGCCGCGATCGTCGCGGGTACGACGCCGGCGCGGATCAATTCGGAGCCGACGTGCAGCGCCTCGGCGTTCGTGTTCGCGTGACGGAACCCGCCGGTGTCGCTGATCAGCGAGACGTAGAGCGGGACCGCGGCCTCGGGCGTGATCGGCCACGACTCGTGCACCGCGATCCGGTGGACGAGAACGCCGACCGCAGAAGCCGCCGGATCCCACACGGCGATGTCGCCGAACGGCCGGCCACTGGCGTGGTGATCGAGCGTGATCAGCGTGCCGCAGACCTCGGGCGGCGGCAGCGCGCCGCCGAGTAGCGAGATGTCCGCGCAGTCCACGACGATCGTGCAATCGAATCGCGCATCGAACGGCATCGTGTGGACGGTCGTCGAGACCAGCGGCAACCAGCGATAGCGTCGCGCGATCGGATCGACCGAGTAGATCACCGCTTCGGTGCCGCGCGCGCGGAGCAACGATGCGAGCCCGGCCATCGAGCCGGTGCCATCGCCGTCGGGGCGGCGGTGGCTGGTGAGCAGCACGCGCTTCGCGGAGCGCAGCTTGTCGCACGCGAGCTCGAGCGCCT
>DATBBB010000151.1:0-19477 GCA_036271215.1 Kofleriaceae bacterium
CAGCGAGATCAGCTTCGAGGAAGTCCCTGAACTTCTGCTTCAGGGAACCACAACACTCGCTCGATGACGGCGGGATCTCCGCAATCCTTGCGGGATCGGAGTTGCCAAGGTTGAGCCGCACGCGGTTGAGCACCGGACAGAGGACCTGGCGTTTGCGCTCCACGGCAACTTTTGTATCGTCAACTTCGCACCGGAAGAACTGATCGTCGATGAACAACGGGGGTGGCTTCGAAGTAGTTCCGGGCAACACGAACGGATGCCGGTCGCGTCCGAGCGCCAGGATGGTCCGTGCGGCACCAGGAACCATGACCCAGCTGGCTCGGAAGTCGCCACGGTCGCGGTTCCAGATCGACGTGTAGAGCCACGCGACGAAGAACAAGAACGACAGTTCATCAAACGCATCGCGATCCATGAAGCGAGCCGGCTTACCTTGCTTCAGATCAGGCAACTCCAGGACACCGGCGGAGACCAGGATGTCGAGCCGCGTCCGGTAATCTTTCTCCTTCGGGACTTGGCGGCGAAGCATTGCTACGTCAGGAGGCGGTCACCGAACATCGTGGCGTCGAACGTAGCGTCGGCGTAAACGTATTGGAGAAGCTTGTTGAGTGGCACCTCGCGCCACTTGCGCGCCGTGGTCTTCAACATGGTGTCGAAATCGGCGTCGAGCTTTACCTCGGCAAGCCGCGTGCGCGTTCCACGGAGGTACGTGTAGATCGTGCCGTTAGAATGTGAACGAGACGTCTGCACGATCTCGATCCCATCCATCCATTCGAGCGCGCTGATCACCTCGCGGGCGAACGGACCATGGTTCCAGCGGAAGTAGCGAGCCTCGGTATAGGTCTCGCCGTGCTTCGCGTACCACGCCTTGTCTGTCAGGTAGACCAGCTTCAAGATGCGCGTGCGCCCATCGATCGATCCACATTCTTGGACGAGCGTTTCGAGCGCCTTGCAGAGCTTCGGAGTCAGCATTGACCGGAGGCTCGCCGTTCCGGGAGGCTCCAAAGCGCAAGATAGTCGCTTCCGAGCACTTCGACACGCTACGGGATCTCCTCTCACTGTAACCGTCTGATTTTGCTTTCTCCTCTCGCGAGGTACCAAGCGCATCGCGTTCGCGGTGCGCTCGTTTTGCGAGCCTCGCGGCCTACGCGACTTTATCGCGCCGGCGCGCCCGACTGCGCGAGGATCCCGACCAACACGGCCACACCTGACGAGCTGGCCGGGGCTGCTCGCGGCGGCTGCGCCTTGGGCGGCGCGCGGCGCATGGGCTTGCAAAAGTGACGTAGACTGCGGCGATGCAACGCGGGTTGCAGGAGCAGTCATGACGGTCGATCGAGATCGAATCGCGGCCACCGAGCCGGTGATCCGGCCCCATGTTCGCCGCACCCCGGTGATCGAGGTCCGCGGCGCGGATTTCGGGCTCGCGGCCCGCGACGTCACGCTGCTGATCAAGCTCGAGCTGATGCAGCAGGCCGGCTCGTTCAAGGCGCGCGGCGCGTTCGCGAACTTGTTGCTCCGCCCGGTGCCCCCGGCCGGCGTGGTCGCGGCGTCGGGCGGCAACCACGGCGCGGCGGTCGCGCACGCGGCGCGCGAGCTCGGGATCCCGGCGCGGATCTTCGTTCCGACGATCTCGACGCCGGCCAAGGTCGAGCGGATCCGGGCGGCCGGTGCCGAGCTCGTGGTGACCGGCGAGCGCTACGCCGACGCGCTGGCCGCGAGCGAGGTGTGGGCCGCGGCGTCGGGCGCGTTGCAGATCCACGCGTTCGATCAGGTCGAGACCCTGCTGGGCGCCGGGACGCTCGGGCTCGAGCTCGAGGAGCAGATCGGCCTGCCCGACGCCGTGCTCGCCGCGGTCGGCGGCGGTGGCCTGATCGGCGGCATCGCGGCGTGGTTCGCCGGCCGGACCCGCGTGGTCGGCGTCGAGCCCGAGCTGGCGCCGACCCTGGCGTACGCGCTCGCGGCCGGCATGCCGGTCGATGCGCCGGCCGGCGGCATCGCGGCGGACTCGCTCGCGCCGCGCCAGATCGGGCAGCACGTGTTTCCGATCGCGCAGCGCTACGTGCAGTCGGTGCTGGTGACCGACGACGCGATCGGCCACGCGCAGCGCATGCTGTGGAGCACGCTGCGGGTCGCGGCGGAGCCCGGCGGTGCCACGGCGCTCGCGGCGGTGCTGTCGGGGCGGTTCGAGGTCGCGCCGGGCGCGCGGATCGCGATCGTGGTCAGCGGCGGCAACACGTCCGCCGTGCAGCTCGCGTGATCCTTCCCGCGCGAACGCGATCTCGGCCGCGGCTCAGATCTTTGATGGTCGAGCCGTGTACGAGCGCCGGACAGCGCACCCTGGGTGAACTTCACGTACCGCAGCCCACGCGGGTATCTTCTCGAGACTGTTATGCTTATCGCCAGGGCCGTAATGTGATCTGGGCCGCGCTCCGGGCCGTGATTCAAGTCGCGGAGCGGCGATGTCGGACATCGACATTGTGATGGGCTGTCGGGGGATTTCAGGGCCGTGACCCCGGCAAGTTGGCTACGCTGGTGCCGTGAGATTTCTCGGCTTTGTCATGCTTCTGGCGGCGTGCAGCTTCCAGGCGAGCCCGTCCGGGCAGAACCCTGGCGACGATGGCCCGGGCGGCGGCGGCGGCGTGGATGCGAGCGGTGGTGGCGGTGGCGGCGGTGGCGGGAGCGATGCAGGCCCACCGCCCCCGGATGCGCGGCAGTGCTTCGGCGTGGGGTTGCTGGTCAACCTCTGCCTCGACGCCGCGCCCAGCGATGACAAGACGTTCGGGGCGACCAACTTCGATACCGGCGGTAGCTCGTGCACGAAGGTCGTCCCGCAGACCAGCGGCCCCGATCTCTGCATCGTCGCCCACAAGACGATCACCGTGACCGGCGCGTTCGTCGCGACCGGGACGCGAGCGCTGGTGATGATCGCGGCGGATACCTTGACCGTCCAGGCAGGTGGCTCGATCGACGTCTCGAGCAAGATCACGGGCGGTTCGCGCAAGGGTGCGGCCGCGAATACCGGGACGTGTTCGACCTTGACCCGTGGTGGCAGTGACAGCGGTGGTGGTGGTGGCGGCGCCGGTGGAAGCTTTGCGGACGTCGCCGGCCATGGTGGGATTGGCGATACGAACAACACCGCGCCTCCGAATGGAAGTGCTGCGGGTGCGCCCGTGGGTACCGCGCAAGCGACCCCCACGATCTTGCGAGGCGGTTGTCCGGGCAGCGCAGGCGGCGATGGCAGCACGGATCAGAACAAGGCTGGCGGTGCGGGCGGCGATGGCGGCGGTGCCGTGTACCTGATTGCCTACAACACGATCACGATCTCCGGGACTGTCTTCGGCTCTGGTGCCGCGGGCGGTGCAACTGCAGGCAGGAATGGCGCCGAGCAGGGCGGCGGTGGTGGTGGAAGCGGTGGCATGATCGGTCTGGACGCACCGACGATCAACGTGAGCGGGATGATCGTCGCAAACGGTGGCGGTGGCGGCGGCGGCGGAAGCATCGACGACGGTGGTGGGCCCGCCGGCGATGGCACGACCACGAACTGGAACGTACGCGCCAGCAACGGGCTGGGTGATCAGAACTCGAAGGGCAATGGCGGTGACGGTGCCAAAGGCACGACGATCAACATGGCGAGCGGTGTCGATGGCTCCAATAGCGTGGGCGGCGGTGGTGGTGGCGGCGGCAGCCTCGGGGTGGTCTGGACCTGGGGCACGCTGACGCCGGGTGCGATGATCTCGCCGGCGCCCGTCACGCACTGAGCGCGCAACGCTGATCCGCGACGCGACGCCCATCAGCGCTTGCGCGCGACCAACCGGACCCGTCGGCGCGATCCTCCCACGCGCCACGCGCGCGCGAGCCGGCAGACCGGGCTTGGATCCCGGGTTTGGATCTTTGATGGTCGGGCCGTGTAGGACTTTGCTCGCCGATGTGACGCGGTCAACGTCGATACGATGATGGCTATCGGGGTTCCCCTGTGACCCCGGCGAGTTGGGTACGCTGGTGCCGTGAAATTTCTCGGCTTGGTCATGGTTCTGACGGCGTGTGGCTTCCATGCGACCTCGTCCAATCAGACCCCTGGTGACGATGACTCGGGCAGCGGCAGAGTGGACGCGAGCGGCGGTGGTGGCGACGACGACGCGGGCAAGCCGCCGCCCGACGCGCAGCAGTGCTTCGGCGTGGGGCTCCTGGCGAACCTGTGCCTTGACGCGGCGCCCACGGGCGACAGGACGTTCGCGGCGATGAGCTTCGATACCGGTGGGAGCGGCTGCACGAAGGTCATCGCCCAGACCGGCGACCCCGAGCTCTGCGTCGTCGCTGGTAAGACGATCACGGTGACCGGTGCGTTCGTCGCGACCGGCTCGCGCGCGCTGGTGATGATCGCGGCGGATACCCTGATCGTCCAGGCGGGGGGCTCGATCGACGCCTCGAGCCGGACCAGCAATGGGCCGCGCAAGGGCGCGGCCGCCAACACCGGGACCTGTTCGAGCCTGAACCGCGGCGGCAGCGATAGCGGCGGTGGCGGCGGTGGCGCCGGCGGAAGCTTCGGCACGGTCGGCGGCAACGGCGGCTCGGGCGATGGCAACGACAACGGCTCGCCCAAGAACGGCGCGTCGCCCGGCGCCGCGGTGGGGATGGCGCAAGCGACGCCGACGATCCTGCGCGGCGGCTGCCCTGGTAGCGCGGGCGGCGACGGCAGCGCCAACGTGAACAACGCGGGCGGCCCGGCCGGTGACGGCGGCGGCGCGGTGTACCTGATCGCGGTCAACACGATCACCGTCGCCGGCGATGTGTTCGCGTCGGGCGGCGGCGGTGGCGCGCGCGCCGGCGGCACCGGACAGGAGGAGGGTGGTGGTGGTGGCGGCGCCGGCGGCATGATCGGCCTGGACGCCAGGACGATCAACGTGACCGGCCACGTGGTCGCCAACGGCGGGGGCGGTGGCGGTGGCGGCACCACCGACCGTGGCGGGACCGCGGGCGGCGATGGCACGACGACGACCTGGAATGTGCGCGCGAACGGCGGCTCAGGCGGGTCGACGGGCAGCATGACCGCCGGCGGCGGAGCGAAAGGCACGACGGTCGGCGTGACCTCGATGTTCGACGGCGACAACAGTACCGGTGGCGCGGGTGGCGCCGCGGGCGGCCTGGGCGTGATCTGGACCTGGGGCGCGTTGACGGGCACCATGATCTCGCCGACGCCGGTCACGCACTGAATGTTCGACAGCTCTTGCGCCGGCGGGGCAAGCTCGCTCCCCGAGTGCGGCGGCGGGCGTCGTCAGCGCTTGCGCGCGACGAACCGGACCAGCTTCGCGCGATCCTGGGCCCAGTCGGGGGTGTCGTCGACGACCTCGTCGCGCACGATCTCGAACCCGTCGCCGAACAGCTTCGCGAGCTGGCCCTCGGCGAACCCGCCGCGCGGCTGATCGGGGCGGCGCGCGAAGTACTCGAGCACGAACCGGCCGCCCGGCCGGAGGCTCGGCTTGATCTTCTCGATCATCTGGGTCGAGTCGCCGGCGTAGATCATCGCCACGAGGTCCCACCGGGCGACGCCGTAGTCGTAGGCCTCGGCGTCGGCCTGCACCGCGGCCAGATCGAGGTGCTGGGCCGCGGCGGCGTCGCGCGCGATCCGCAGGCCCTCGTCGGCGATGTCGATCCCGGTGACGTGCCAGCCCTGCGCCGCGAGGTAGATCGCGTTGCGGCCCTGGCCCATCATCACGTCGAGCGCGGCGCCGGGCGCCACGCCGCGCACGGTGTCGACCAGCAGGTGGTTGGGCCGGTGATCGAACCCGACCGACTGGCGGTAGGTGCCGTTCCACATGTCGCGGGCGTTCTCGATGCTGGTGCGGTGCGGCTGCCAGCTCCAGTGCGCGGCCTTCCACGCGCCGTGATCGACGGTCCACGAGATCGTGTACCAGCCGTCGTACGCGCGGTTGCCGTGCGAGGCGTTGCCGGTCTCGTGCTCGCTCGCCATGCCGATGAACACCGCGTCGTGGTCGCGCAGGTAGACGTGCTCGTCGTTCCAGATCCGCGTCGTGTCCGGTGGGTGCGGCTTGTTGCCGGCGCCCTGGAGCAAGCCGGCGCGATCGGTCAGGTGCTCGTTCTCGAACTTGACGAACCCCGGGGCGAGCGCCGCGTCGAGCGCGGGGGCGTCGCCGCGATCGTAGGCCTCGATCAGGGCGTGCGACTGCGCGGCGATCGCGGCCAGGCTCGCCGGCGGCGCGGCGGTGGCGGCTGCCTGCAGGGCCGCCTGCGGGGAGGTCGGCGCGGCCGCCGGCGCATGGCCACAGGCCCCGGCGCCGAGCGCGATCCAGCCGGCGAGCGCGACGCACGCCGCTCGCGCGGTCGACACGGAGACGATCGAGGCGGAGACAATCGACGGATCGTCAGTCATCGAACCTCGCTTCGGGGGTAGGTGCCGCGCCCGCGCCCCACGCCCCGGGGGCCTGGGCGAGCCAGCGCTGCGCGGTCTCGTCGCGCATCGCCCGCAGGATGCGCTCGGCGCGCGCGATGTCGGCGTGCTTCGGCAGCCGGCTGGCCTGGCGCGCCGCCTCGAGCCGCGGCGTCAGCTCGCGGGCCAGCGCCATCACATCGGCCATCGCGACCTCGCCCTGCATGATCGCGAGCAGCGTCGGAGCGCCATGGCTCCACTGTGCCCCATCCAGATCGCGTAGTTAACCCCGGAACAGCGGGGTCTGGGGCCCCAGCGCTGGGGACCTCGCCGCCCAGATCGACGAGGTGGAACGCCTGAAACCCTTGCGGGGGATCGATCCGCCCGGGCACTGTGTGAAGATCTATGATCCCGGTGCGCAGCCGTGTAACACGCTGTCCGGAGCATGCGCATCGACGGTGGCGACGGCATGACGCGGTGAGCAGGGAGCCGATCCCGGGGACCGGCTCCCCCTCGATCGCGGCCCCGGGGCACCAGATCGCGAGGCTCAGGTTACGAAATTGATTGGTACGACATGTGGTCTGCCAGTTGCAGTAAGGTCATCTCGAAATGCAGACCAGCCGCCGTATCGCATTGGTATCCCTTTTGTTTGCCATGGGTGCGTCTGCTTGCGTCGGCGGGGTCTCCGACGGGACCTCGGCGCCTCCGCCGTCCGGTGACGACGATGGCAGCAGCGGCAGCGGCACCACCACCCCGCCTCCGACCGGCACGGATCCCACGGCGGCCGCCAACATGTTGATCAGCCAGTGGTCGGGCTGCATGACGCTGACCGACTTCACGACCGCGAAGATGAACACCGCGTGGGGCCAGATGGCGAGCTCGCTCGGCGACGCCTGCATCTCGTGCCACGGCACCGGCACCGAGGGCTTCCTGGTCGACACCGACGCGACCAAGATGTTCACCGCGATCTCGACCGACAGGGACTTCCTGCTCTCGTTCTTCACGCCCTCCGCCGGCAAGATGACGGTCAACACCGCGCTGTTCCAGCTGGTCGGTACCAAGCAGATGCCGTTTCAGGATCACACGCCGTTCGACCCGACCAACAACGCCGGCATGACGGCGCTGCAGCTGTTCTACACCGCGACGATGACCCAGGTGACCAACGGGACCTGCGGCGCGGCCAAGATCCCCGCGATGTGAGCTCGGAGGCCGTATGGCATACGGCCTCCATCGCATCGATCGCTGGCTCGGGTAAGCCCTGGGGTTCAGTCGTCTCCGGGGTCTGATTCGTCGGCGTCGTCGCCACTCCCGTCGCCGTCCGGCGCGATCAGCCCATCGCTGGGCTTGATCCCGAGCCGCGCGACCATCCGCTGCAAGAACCGCCGGCTGACCCCGGCGCGCTCGGCGGCCCGCGTGACATTGCCGCCGACCATCTTGAGCATCGTGCGGACGTAGACCAGCTCGAAGCTCTCGGTCCACGCGCGGCGCGCTTCCTTGAGCGGCAGGTGGAGCGCGATGAAGCTCTCGATCGAGCCCGGCGGCCAGGCCGAGCTCGCCGTGCCGGGCAGCGGTGGCTCGGGCGCGCCGGGGGGCAACGTGCTCGGGGGCCGCGGCGCCACGGTGCCGAGCGAGACCGCGCGCTCGATGTAGTTGCGGAGCTCGCGGACGTTGCCCGGCCAGCCCCGGCCGACCAGGCCGGCGACGAACTCGGCGGGGAGCACCGCGTGCTCGCCGGCGAACATCCGGTAGAAGTGCGCGGCGAGCACCGGGATGTCGTCGCGCCGGGCGCGCAGCGGCGGCAGGCGGAGCTCGACGACCGCGAGCCGGTAGTACAGATCCTCGCGGAAGCTGCCCTCGTTGAGCGAGCTGGCGAGCGAGCGGTTGGTCGCCGCGACGATCCGGACGTTGACGGTGCGCGACGTGCTGCTGCCGACCCGGCGGATCGACCGCGACTCGATCGCCCGCAACAGCTTGGGCTGCAGCGCGATCGGCATCTCGCCGATCTCGTCGAGGAACAGCGTGCCGCCGTCGGCCTCCTCGAACACGCCCATGCGGTCGCTGGTCGCGCCGGTGAACGCGCCGCGCACGTGGCCGAACAGCTCGCTCTCGATCAGGTGCTCGGGGATCGCGCCGCAATCCACCGCGACCAGCGGGTGCGCGGCGCGCGGCGACGCGGCGTGCAGCGAGCGCGCGAGCACGTCCTTGCCGGTGCCGGTCTCGCCCTGGACCAGCACGGTGGCGTCGGTCAGCGCGAGCCGCTCGAGGATCGCGTAGACCCGGCGCATCTCCACGCTCGAGCCGACCAGCTCGCCGAACCCGCCGCGACTCGAGACTTCGACGAACGCCGGCTCCTCGCCGAGCTCGACGCGGAACGCCGAACCGCCGATCCGGACCAGCGTGCCGGGCGGGATCTCGGCCTCGCGGACCCGCACGCCGTCGATCAGCGTGCCGTTGGTGCTGCCGCAGTCGCGGATGATGATCGTGTTGCCGCGCACCGACAGCTCGCAGTGGAACCGCGACACCGTGCGGTCGAGCAACACCAGGTCGTTGCCATCGGCGGTGCCGATCCGCGCGATCTCGCTGCCGACCTGGGCGCGCGCACCGCGCGACGGGCCATCGACGACGGCGAGCACGACGGACCAGATCCGCATCGTGTGTGCCGGTGCGACGCGCGACGTGACGTCTTGTTCCGCCTCGGTGCTCAGAGCCTGGGAGTTATATCATCCGGTCGCAAACCGCGCCCGGAGCGCCTTCTTGTCGAACTTGCCGACCGAGGTCTTGGGCACCGCGTCGATCAGCTCGATCCGATCGGGGAGCTGCCAGCTCGCGAACCCATGGGCCTTGAGGTGGGCTCGGACGTCGGCGAGCTCGAGCTGGAAGCCCTGGCGCACCGCGATGCACGCGAGCGGCCGCTCCTGCCACTTGTCGTCGGGGATCGCGATCACCGCGGCCTCCTCGACCGCGGGCATCGCCATGATCGTGCGCTCCATGTCGACCGACGAGATCCATTCCCCGCCGGACTTGATCAGGTCCTTGGTCCGGTCGCCGATCACGAAGTAACCCTCGGGCGAGGCGATCGCGACGTCGCCGGTGCGGAACCAGCCGTCGGCGGTGAACTGCTCGGTGCCCTCGTCCTTGTAGTAGGCGTCGGCGACCCACGGGCCGCGGACCAGGAGGTCGCCCATCGTCTTGCCGTCGCGCGGGGTCTCGGCGCCGCCGGCGTCGCGGATCGAGATCTGGATCCCGGGCAGCGGCAGGCCGGCCTGGGTGCGTACGACCTCGGTCAGCCGGTCGTCGGGCCAGTCGCGCATGTACTCTTTGGGCCACGCGACCGAGGCCAGCGGCGAGGTCTCGGTCATGCCCCAGACCTGGTGGATCGCGATGCCGAACTCGGTGCGGTAGCGCTCGATCAGGCTGGTCGGCGGCTGGGCACCGCCGATCATGACGCGGCGCAGGTCGGGCAGGCGCTTGCCCAGCCGGGTCAGCTCCTCGGCAACGCTGAACCACACCGTCGGCACGCCGGCGGTGATCGTGACCCGCTCGCGGCTCAGCAGATCGATCAGGTTGGCGGCGCTGTGGTCGCGGCCGCCGAGCACGAGCTTGGCGCCGGTCATCACCGCGGCGTGCGCGAGGCCCCACGCGTTGGCGTGGAACATCGGCACCACGGGGAGCACCGCGTCGCCGGGGCCGAGCGCGCAGCACGCCATCGTCGAGGTGGCCATCGAGTGCAGGAACGTCGAGCGGTGGGTGTACACCACGCCCTTGGGCCGCCCGGTCGTGCCGGACGTGTAGCACAGGCCGAGCGGGGTGTGCTCGTCGATCTCGCGCCGCGGGTAGTGGGTCGGCTGGTCGCGGATCAGATCCTCGTAGGCGATCAGGTTCGGCAGGCTCGACGCCGGGACCTCGGCGCCGAGCACGATGATGTGGCGGACCCGCGACAGCGCCGGCGCGAGCTGCTCGAGCATCGCCACCTGATCGGGGTCGACGAAGATCGCGCGGTCATCGGCGTGCTCGATGATGTACGCGAGGTCCTCGGCGGACAGCCGCACGTTGAGCGTGTGCAGCACGCGCTCGGTGCACGGCACCGCGAAGTAGCACTCGAGGTGGCGGTAGTGGTTCCACGCCAGGGTGGCGACCCGCTCGCCGCGCGCGATGCCCAGGCCATCGAGCGCGTGCATCAGCTGCTGGGCGCGCCGGGCGAACGCGGCGAACGTGGTCCGGTGCAGCTCGCCGTGCTCTCGACTGACGATCTCGACCGTGCCGAAGTGCGACTCTGCGTTCTGAAACAGCAGCCAGGACGTGAGCTGCGTCGGCATCATCGGGATCGACTCATCGGGATCGGCTCAGAAGAAGATCCAGCCGCTCATCATGACCACGTAGTTCTTCGCGTCCTTGCCGTCGCCGTACGTATCGTCGAACACCGAGCCGCCGAGGGCGAGCCGCGTCGCCTTGGTCGGATCGCCGAACACGCCGACCTCGTAGAACTCCTCGTGGTCGCGGATCTTGGCCTGGGCGGCGGTGGCGGCGGCCATGGCGGCAGCCGAGGCTCCTGCGATGGTGGCCGCGGTGCCGACGTTCTTGGCGTTCGGCGACTCGGAGTGCTGGAAGTCCGCGAGCAAGCCGAGCCGGCCGTCGAGGCCCGGCAGGTAGTACTCGAGGCCCGCGGCGTAGGTCGTCCACTTGATCAGCTCGAAGTGGCCGGTGGCGTCGACCGCGGCGAGGCCGGGATCGAAGTTCGCCACGTACGGGACCGCCGCGCCACCTGGCATCGCGGGCGGCAGCGAGGCGTTGGCCGTGCCGGCGGCGCCCATCGCGGTGTACATGTCGCTCGTGCCCGAGCCGATCGTGAGCTCGCCGGTCAGCGACAGCGAGTTGTCCTTGTTGGCCTTGGTCGCCGGGATGATCGGCAGGTAGACGTCGAACGCCACGCCGCCGCCGGTCAGGGTCTCGCCGGTGTGCGGCACCGCGGCGAACTCGGGGAACCGGAACCTGCGCAGGTCACCGGACACCGCGATCGACGCCGGGATGATCGACGTGCTGGACAGGTACGGTGAGTGCTGCCCCGTCCACTTGTTGAAGTTGATCTTGACGCCGGCGACGCCCTCGGGGGTCGCCGAGTCCTCCTGCGGCGGCCGGTTGGCGGCGATCGCGAGCTCGGCGTTGACCGCGTCGCTCTTGATCGTCTTGGAGACCTTGAGCTGCATGGTGCGTTCGAACATCTGGCCCGGCAGGCCGGGCAGCTGGACCGAGGCGATCAGGAAGTTCGGCTGCCAGCCGAACAGGCTCCAGGTCTGGCCGAGCAGCAGGTCGACGACCGGGGTCTCCAGCTTGACGTAGGCGTTGCGGACGCGGAGCACCGGGTTCGAGAACGTGCCTTGCTCGGTGGTCGTGGTCGGTCCGAAGAAGTCGGTCTCCACCACGCCGCTGGCCTTGATCCCGCCCTCGACCGGCGCCGACAGCCGGACGCCGAACCGCGAGTCCTGCGGGCTGAAGATCGTGCGGCCGTGGTTGCCCTTGTAGACGGTGTCCTTGGCGACCTGCGCGTTGCTGCAGAAGTCGACGCACGTCTGGGTCGACTCGTACGAGTAGTCGGCCTGCGCGAAGCCGTAGATCGTGGCCCGGAGCTTCGCCAGCACCAGCGTGGTCGCGTCGCCGGCGCCCATGATGCCGATGTCCTTGAGCGCCGAGTCGAGCTCGGCGTCGGAGATCACGCCCTTGTCGTGCAACAGGCGTAGCGAGGTCCACTCGGGGCCCTTGGGCACCATGGGCGCGGGTGCGGCGGGCGGTGGCGCGGGGGTCAGCGCCGGTGGTGGCGTGGCGTCGGGTGCGGGAGCCGGCGATGGCACCGGTGCGGCATCGGGCGCGGTCGGCGGTGGTGCGCCGGCCGGCGCCGGCGCCGGGGGGGCCTGGGCCGATGCGAGGCCCGAGCTGAATGGGAGGGTGAGTAGGGACGCGACCGTGAGTCGAACGAGGGATTTCATGAACTCCTCTACTCCTCTTTGTCTTCGGGGCTTCGGCAGATGAACGACAGCGCGGGCAGTCTATAGGTACAGCTCACGTTTGGTCGAGCCGAAGGTGCCAGTCTCGACGGCCAGAACACGACGTCGAGGGGATCTGCTGTCCGGCGGGCCGTGTAGGCGATCGGCATGTGCTGCTCATGCGAACAGTCGTCGAGACGCACCGCGTAATTGCGGACAAGAGACAAACCAGGGCCGTGGGACAGATTCTTCGTTACTGGATCTGGATCTGATCGATCGTCGCGCCGGCGCTGGTCACCGTCGACGATAGGTCGCTCGCGGTCAACACCAGCTTGAGTGAAACAGTCTTTCCAGCAAACGCGGACAGATCGATATTTGCCCTCGCGGTGAAGCTGGCCTCGTTGTACGAGCCGAGTCCAGACACCGCCTTGGAGTCGACCACGTGGTCGGAGCCGTCGTTGATGATCACGCTCAGGCTCGAGCTCGCGGTGATGTTGGCGTCCGACAGCGACAGGATGCGCTGGTAGCTCAGCTTCGGCGCGGCGCCGAGTGCGATGCTGCTCCACGTGGCGGTCTGCGTGACGGTCCCGAAGTGCGGGGCCGCCGTCGCAGCGAGCGAGCGCGAGCCGGTTACCCCGGTGGCGTCCTTGCTCGACAGCGCCCAGCCGCCGAAGCTCCAGCCCGCGTTGTCGGGGCCCGAGGCGCTCGAGAACGTCTCCAGGTGGCCGCCACCACCGCCACCGCCGCCGGTGTTCTGCACGGTGACGGTCACCGCGGCCGACGTCCCGGTGTTGTTCGCCGCGTCGACCGCGCGGGCGGTCAGCGTGTGCGTGCCGTTGGCGAGCGTGGTGGTGTCGATCGCAACCGAGTACGGCGCCGACGAGTCGCTGCCGGCGAGGTTGCCATCGACCAGCACGTCGACCCGGCTCACGCCGACGTTGTCGGACGCGGACACCGCCACCGCGAGCGAGCCGCTCACCGTCGCGCCGCTGGTCGGCGACGTGATGCTGGCCGTCGGCGGCGTGGTATCGCCACCGCCACCGCCACCACCACCGCCACCGCCGAGCAGGCCGAAGAACTGCGCGGCGTAGTACGACGAGTAGATGTCGTGGTCCTCCGAGAACGCGCCGGTCGCGCCGCCCTGATCGACGTTGGTGCCCGGATCGACGGTCAGGTCGTGGCCCATCCCGGAGATCAGGTAGGTCTCGATCATCGAGTTGCCGCCCGCGTCGCGGTAGACCTTGTGGGTCGCGGTCCGGAACGTCTCGTTGACCTCCGGCGTCTCGTCGATCCCGAGCACGTTGCTCCACTGATCGACCGACCACTGCTCGTTGGCCGGCGCGACCGTGAAGTCCGACGAGCCGTGGAACGCGATCATCCGCGGATACGGCCCGGTGTAGCCCGGGAACGCGTTGCGCACCAGGGTGCCCCACTGCTGCGGCGTGTTGTTGAGGCTGCCCTGCTGGCAGCTCGTGGTCGCGGTCAGGCTGGTCGCGCAATCGTACGGGCCGCCGGAGTTGACCGCGCCGGCGGCGAACACGTCGGGATACGCCGCCATCATGACCTCGGTCATGTAGCCGCCGGCCGACATGCCGGTCACGAAGATCCGCTTCGGATCGCTGCCGTGGGTCGACTTCATGTTGTCGACCATCTGCTTGATCGACAGCGCCTCGCCCTGATCGCGCGAGATGTCGCCGGGCTGGAACCAGTTGAAGCAGCTCGACGAGTTGTTCGCCGATTCCTGCTCGGCGAACACCACGGAGAAGTGAAATCGATCCGCCAGATTGCCCCACTCGGTCTGCGTCGAGTACGAGCTCGCGCTCTCGGTGCAGCCGTGCAGCGCGACCACCAGCGGCGCGCCCGACGGCAGCGACGCGGGCACGTACTGGTACATCTTCAACGCGCCGGGGTTACTGCCGAAGCTGGACACCTGGGTCAGGGTGACCGCTTGCGAGATGCCGCTGGTCGCAGGATCGTCGTCGCGATCATGCGACTCGAGGGCGCAGGCGGAGGGTAGGACAGCAACAACCGTGAGGACACCGAACGACAGGCGAGAAACGGCTCGGTTCATGGCTCACTCCGGGGGCGCGTGAAGAGAATGTGCTGAGGCGCGAACGATTGCGCGCAGGCCGGCGCTGCATGCTGCGCGCCACGCTGTGATGCGCGCAACAATTGAGGTATTTGCGTCATACGCGTCACGCACGACGCTCCTCGAGCCGCGCGGGTGCGTCACTGATGACGCCGTCGGTCGCAGGTTTCCGTGACGCTTCGTTGGCGTTACGGGTACGTTGCGATACCGTTTTCCCTCGATGCCCAGGGGGGGTTCAGCACGATGCCGACACCCACCACCGAACACGCCACGCTCGTCCCGCCGCTCGTTCCGAACGACGTGCTCGGCCGGTACCGGCTATTTGCGAAGCTAGGGAGTGGTGGACAGGCCGACGTATTCCTCGCGATCGCGCGCGGGACGCTCGGGGTCGACAAGCTGGTCGTGATCAAGCGTGCCAGGCCGGGCCTCGCCGCGGAAGGTGCGCTGGGCGAGTTCCTCGATGAGGCACGCCTGTCGCTCCGGTTCAACCATCCCAACCTCGTCCACACCTACGAGGTCGGCCAGGAGGACGGCGCGCACTTCATCTCCATGGAGCACGTGGAGGGCTTGTCGCTCAAGGCGCTGTTCCGCAGCCCGCGGACGCGCGAGCTCGCGCCGGCGATCTGGTTGCGCGTGATCGCCGATGCGCTGAGCGGGCTGTCGCACGCGCATGGCCTGCGCGACTATGACGGCAAGCCGCTCGGCGTCGTCCACCGCGACATCTCGCCCCACAACATCGTCGTCAGCTACGACGGCGTGACCAAGCTGCTCGACTTCGGGATCGCCGCGACGGCGGCGCACCATGTCCCCGAGGCTGGGGTGGCCGGCAAGCTCGCGTACATGGCGCCCGAGCAGGCGTGCGGCCGGGCCGATCGGCGGAGCGATCTGTTCGCGATGGGCGTGGTGCTGTGGGAGATGCTGTCCGGCCGCCGGATGTTCGACGCCGAGCCCGCCGAGATCCAGCGCCGGCTCGCCGACGAGCCGATCCCGCGGCTGGCCAGTGTGGCGCCCGATGTCGACCCCGAGCTCGACGAGCTCGTCGCGCGCGCGCTCGAGCAGGACCCGGCGGCGCGCTACCAGACCGCCAACGAGATGCGGCAGACGATCGAGCGCTACCTGCGCAAGGCGGGGCAGAACGTCCGCGAGCTCGAGGTCGGCGAGGCGATCTCGGCGGCGTTCGGCGACCTGCGCGCCGAGCTGCAGGCGCAGATCCGGCAAGCGATGGCGAGCCTGTCGATCGACGAGCCGCGCGGCGAGCCGGCCGGGGAGCCTGCGGCGCGGCCTTCGGTGCCGCTGTTGACGCCGTCGGGGACGCCGCGGCTGGTGGCGGCGGGGCAGGCGGAGGTCGCGGCTGCTGCGGCGAGCGGCGCTGTCGCGGACGGTCCTGCGGCGAGCAGTCCTGCGGCGAGTGGGGCTGCTGCCGAGGCTCCGTCCGCGTCCGCGTCCCGGTCATCGTCGCGCAAACCCGCGCCGCGCACCCGTCACGCGCTGGTCGCGGCGGTCACCCTCGCGGTCGCCGCGGCGTTCGTGTGGGGCGCGCTGATCATCGCCCGGCGCGACGAGCACGGCGCGCGCGTCGCCGCCGGGGGTGCTGCGCGTGGCATGCCGAGCGCGCTGCCGGTCGCCGCGGACACGCCGTGCCCGGCGCCGATCCGGGTCCGCGTGCTCTACGACATGACCGGGTCGACCAAGGAAGTCGGCACCGCCGCCGGCAAGGGCGAGTACGACTACCTGCGCGCGATCAACGCCGCGGGCGGGATCCGCGGCTGCAAGCTCGATATCGATATTCAAGATACCCAGTACGACAAGCACGCCTCGCTCGAGGTCTATCGCCGCTGGAAGCAGCGCCCCGACTGGCCCGAGGTCTCGACCGTGTTCCTGCAGGGCACGCCGATCACCCAGGCGCTCGGCCCGCTGGCGTCCGACGAGCACAAGGTCGTGATCTCGAGCGCGTTCGCCGGCGAGTTCGCCGCGCCGGCGCCGATCAGCGTCGAGGTCGCGGTGCCGTCGCTCAACGGTGCGTTCGCCGAGGCCTCGGTCCTGGTCCGCAAGCAATCGCTCGGCTACGCCTACGTGTTCTTCCAGGGCATCGACTACACCACCGCGGCGCGCGTCGCGGCCAACTTCGCGTGGCACCAGGGCGGCAAGCGGATGGCGTTCTTCTACTGCTCGACGAGCACGTTCTGCACCGACCCGGTCGACGGCGCCAAGACCTTCCTCAAGCTGCTCGGCGGCACCAAGGTCGGCCGCGACCTGTCGATCGAGCTCGACGACGACGCGGCGACCGTCGAGCGCAAGGTCCTGCAGTTCTTCCAGCAGGAGAAGCTCTACCAGGCCGCGCACCCGGGCTACGAGCTGGCCGACTGGATCTGGTTCGGCAATACCAGCGTCAACACTCCCGCGCTCGGCCGCGCGCTCAAGAAAGCCAAAAATCAATACCACCTCGATCTCCACGTGATCGGCAACAACTGGTCGGTCGACGAGTCGCTCTACGGCCACTGCGGCGAGCCGTGCGTCGGGTTCCACGTCGTCCAGCCGTTCGGCCTGTTCGGCGACCTGACCGCCTCGGGCACCGCCGCCCTGCTCGCCGACCACGCCAGCTACCGCAAGCTCGACGGCGAGCCCGCCGACGCCTACCAGACCGTCCAGTACGTCTACGGCCGGGTCGCGGTCGCGGCCTGGAAGCTCGCGGTCGAGCGCTTGCTCGACTCCGGCAAGCCGGTCACCGGCCCCAACCTGCGCGCCGTCCTCGAATCGTTCCGCCACGTCGACGTCGAGGGTTTCGCCACGATCGGCTACTCCACCACCGACCACCGACCGCAATCCAGCGCCCGGATCGCCCGCCTCGGCCCGCACGGCCGCATGGACGCCGTCGGCCAGCCGATGTCGCTATCGCTGCAGAGCGGCTGGCTCGGCTGGTAGGCGGCTAGCGTCGACGCACGCGCCGAGCCGGTAGCCGGTGCTACGCCTTGCAGCGGTTCTGCGCGGCGAGCGCCATCAGCTCGGGCTCGGCGAGCTGCTCGGTGCGCAGCAGCGACGGCGTGCGGTCGAGATCCACCGTGCCGCCGTCCTGCAGCAGGACGAACCGGCCCTGGTCCTGGGTCCCGAGCTTGCCGCCCACGGTGGGCTTGTTCTCGAACAGCGGCCGCATCTTTTCGATCGATCGCTGGTCCGCGATCCGGCCGAGTAGCCAGGTGTTGATCTGCTCGCGGCTGCGATAGTCGAAGTCGGCCGGGCTCTGCGAGGCGAGGATGATGCCGAGCCCGGCAGCGCGCGCCCGCTTGAGCAGATCCTGGAGCGGCTCCTTCGAGGCCGGTTTCGACGCCCCCGCCGGCATGAAGACATCGGCCTCGTCGATCATGAACAGGGTGCGGAGCTCGGCGCTCGGCGACTGCGTCGCGTGGCGGCTGAGGCACGCGATCAGGTGCGCGACCCATGACTGGACCTGTTCGACGTCGCCGAGGAACTTCGTGCTGATGATCGTCAGTGGGACCTTGCCGTCGGGCTTGCGGCCGAGCAGGGTCTCGGCGGTCAGCGGCTCGGCTTTGGGATCGAACAGGTGGCCGTCGCGGAGCCGCACGGTCTCGAGCTCCTGGACCAGCTTCTTGAATAGCTTGTCGTCGTAGCGGCTGGCGCGCGCGGTCAGTTGATCGTCGCGCGACTCGATCAGATCGATCACCGCGTTCAGGTCATAGGGTCGCTTGCGCTCGGCGAGCACGGCGATCGCCTGGGTCAGGATCGCGCGGGACGCGCTCGTGTCACCGTCCATCATCGCGGCCAAGGCGTTCGCCGCGTACTGCACCATGCGATCGCGCTCGTGCTCGGGGACGTGTTGCAGATCGGGCACGACGGACAGCGCGAGCGGACGCCCGCCGCTGGTGCCGGGCGTGAACAGCCGGACGTCGAGGCGCGCGGCGAGGGCGCGGGCGCGCTCGGGCTCGGCGGTGCGCTTCCACCAGTCGGTCTTGGCATAGCCGGCGAGATCGCCCTTGCGGTCGACCAGGATGACCGCCACGTTGCGCTCGAGCACCTGCTCGATCAGGTTCAGCGCGAGCGTGGTCTTGCCGCTGCCCGAGCTGCCCAGGATGCCGGTGTGGCGCAACAGCGAGCTGAGCTCGATCGTGCGCGGCTCGGCGCTGAACGTCGAGGCCGTGCCGACGTGGAGCTGCGAGCCGAGCGGGGTCGCGTCGGCGGCCATCGCAGCGGCGGCGGCGGCCGCAGCGGCCGCGGCGATACCGTCGGGCGGCGTCTTGCTCTGGCCGGGCTTGCTCTGGGCGCGCCGGCCATTCGGCCGGGCGGCGTCGCCGGGTTGGGCGGTCGCGACGGGTGCCGCGACTCCGGCGGGCGGGGTCTTCGCCGTGCGCGGCTTCGCCGCGGGGACTTCGATGGAAGACACGATCGGCGTCCCGTTGCTCGGCGTCGCGGCGCGGGCCGCGTCGGCCGGTGGTGGCTCGGTGGGCGCCGCCGGAGCGCCACACAAGCGCAGGAGATCGAACAGATCGTTCATCGGGGGCAGCGTCGAGATCGGTCGATCGCGGCGCTGCCACGATGCCAGCTGATCGGCCGGCATCGTGGCGGAGAACTTCTGGAACGCGACGAGCATCCGCAGCGTCGGGCTGTCGAGGTAGGCGCGCCGGCCACCGCCCTTGCGCAACTGGCCCACCGCGGCCTCCGATGCCGCGCCCTTGGGGAACTCGAGGGTCCGGATCGCCACCGGCACCGCGGTCCCGGCCGCGTCGCGCAGCGTGGTGATCTGCTTGCCGAACGCACCACGGTGGTAGTTGCGATTGGTGACCGCGAGCAGCAGTACCGCCTTCTCGGTAGCGCCGGCCAGCTGCAACCGGAGGCCCTCCGGCTTGCGCGACTGGACCTCCAGCGACAGCCCGAGCTCGGCGGCCGCGGCCCGGGCGGCCGTGGTCACGGCGTCGAGGATGCCATCATCGCTGTCCGGAACCTCGATGCCCGAGGCGTGACACGCGTCGTTCCACGCCGCGGCGGTCACGTCGTCCCCGGTCCCGACCGGTGAGA
>DATBBB010000152.1:0-7693 GCA_036271215.1 Kofleriaceae bacterium
CCTTCCGGCGCGACAGGCTCGGTGCGCGATGCAGGCTTGGCTTCGCCTTCCGGCGCGGCCCGATCGGCCGGCTGCGCATCCGCCGCATGGCCACTCGGCATCACTCGACCGGCCGGCTGCATCGGCGCGGCCCGATCGACCGGCAGCGCATCCGCCGCATGGCCGCTCGACACCACTCGATCGGCCTGCAGCGCGGGCGCGATCGGCTCGGCCCGCGACGCAGGCTTGGCTTCGCCATCTGGCACGGCTCGATCGACCGGCTGCATGGCCGCTGCATGGCTGCTCACCGCCACTCGATCGGCCGGCTGCACATCCGCCGCATGCCCGCTCGCCACCACTCGATCGGCCGGCTGCATCGGCGCGGCCCGATCGGCCGGCTGCGCACCCACCGCATGGCCGCCCGCTACCACTCGGTCAGCCGGCAGCGCATCCGCCATATGCCCGCTCGCCACCACTCGATCGGCCGGCAGCACATCCGCCGCATGCCCGCTCGCCACCACTCGATCAGCCGGCAATGCACCTGCCGCATGGCCGCTCGCCACCACTCGGTCAGCCGGCAGCGCATCCGCCGCATGCCCGCTCGCCACCACTCGATCGACTGGCAGCGCATCCGCGGCGTGGGCCGCGGGCGCCGCGTGGCCGTTGGGCGTGGGCCGTTGGGCGTGGGCCGCGGGCGCCGCGTGGCCGTCGTGCGCGGCGCGCTCGTCGCGGCCACGGGGCGGAACGCGGGTGGCGTGATCGTAGCGCGGCCGATCGAACCGATCGCCGCGGTCGTTACGGTCGAACCGATCGCCGGAGCCCGGGGGGCCGGCTGGGCGGCGCGGCCGCATCGACGGCGGGATGCTGAGCTCCTCGGGCGCCGGGCGAGCTTCGCGGCGCAGGTGGACCAGGGCCGCGACGAGATCTTCGGCGGGGTGGCCGGCGAGCAAGGTGCGCGCGACGTCGCGGTCGGCGTCGGAGATGTCGTCGGTCAGGGCCTGGATCTCGCCGGCGAGGTGCTGCTGGTCGCGGTCGCGGATGTCGTCGGACGACGGCGCCAGGCCCCAGGTCGCTTCGATCCGGGCGCTGTACAGCAGGCGCTCGACGTACCGGCGCGCGGCGTCGACCGCGATCAGGATCGCGAGGCCCTTCTTGCCGGCGCGGCCGGTGCGGCCGCTGCGGTGGACGAGGGTCTCCTTGCTCTGCGGCAGGTCGGCGTGGATCACGAGGCCGAGGTCGGGCAGATCGAGGCCGCGGGCCGCGACGTCGGTGGCGACGCACACCCGCGCCCGGCCGTCGCGCAGCGCCTGCAGCGCCTGGTTGCGCTCGCGCTGCGACAGCTCGCCCGACAGCGCCGCGACCGAGAACCCGCGCTCGCTGAGGTTGGCGGCGAGGTGGGTCACGCCGTCGCGCGTGCCGCAGAACACCAGCGCGCCGGGCGCGTCGTGGAACCGCAGCAGGTTGACGACCGCGAGGTCGCGCTCGCGCGGCACGATCGAGACGACCTGGTAGGCGATGTCGCGGTGGCGGTCGTTGGCGCCCGAGGTCGCGATCCGCATCGCGTCGCGCTGGTAGCGCTTGGCGAGCGTGGCGATCTGCGCCGGGATCGTCGCCGAGAACATCAGCGTGCGGCGCTCCTTGGGCGCGGCGTCGAGCAGGCGCTCGAGGTCCTCGCGGAACCCCATGTCGAGCATCTCGTCGGCCTCGTCGAGCACCACGACGGCGACCCGATCGAGCGCCAGCGAGCCGCGCGCGAGGTGATCGCACAGCCGGCCCGGCGTACCGACGACGATGTGGACGCCGTGGTGGAGCGCGTGGCTCTCGCGCCGCGGATCCATGCCACCGACGCAGGTCGTGATCCGCGCGCCGGTCTCGGCGTACAGCCAGCTCAGCTCGCGGTGGACCTGCATCGCCAGCTCGCGGGTCGGAGTGACGATCAGCGCGCGCGGCGCGCCGCCGGCGGTGAACCGCGCGGCCTCGCCGAGCAGGGTGCGGGCGACCGCGAGGCCGAACGCGACGGTCTTGCCCGAGCCGGTCTGCGCCGAGACCAGGACGTCGCGCTGGTCGACGTCGGGAGCCAGGATCGCGGCCTGCACCGGTGTGGGCTCGGCATAACCGCGCGCGGTCAGGGCATTTTGGAGGCTCGGGTGTGCAGACGAAAACGGCATCGAGAAGCGGGGCACCCTAGTCGGTCCGGTCCCCCAGCGCAACTACCGAAAATTGTCGGCCCGCCGAGCTGCCGGATCGCAGCCAGATCGCGGCCAGATCGCGGCCAGATCGTGGCCGGACCGTGGCCGGATCGTGGATCGATCGCGCCGCGCCCGACGCTACTTGATCAGCCACTCCGCGGGCGGCACCCGGAACTGGGCCGTACCGACCTCGAGCAGCGACGCGCCGGTGTGGAGCACGCCGGCGAGGGTCGGGATCAGCCGGTAGGTCAGCGCGAACGTCTTGCCGGGCGACAGCGGCGGGACGTAGAGGTCGAGCGTACCGTCGGCCGCGACGAAGCGCTGGAGCGTGCCGGCGGTGACCGCGGCCTGCAGGCTCGGGGTGTCGACCTGGACGCCGGCGGGCAGCGCCTGCTGGATGTGGAGCGCCAGGCCCGCCGGGGCGATCGCGGTCAGCGCCATGTCGCTCGGCTTGCCGACCACCGCGTCGACGTGCGCGGGCACCGCGAGCTCGAGGCCGTCGTGGATGGCTTGCTTGTCCCACGGCACGAAGCTGTCGAGCGCGAGCGCATAGCCCAGGCCCGGGACCGCCGGCTCCGCGGTCACCGTCCAGCGGTGGCCGGCGGCGAGCCCCGCCGGGACCGGGCCATCGAGCGCGAGCACGTCGTGCAGCCGGGCGCCCTCGAGCGTGCCGTGCAGGATCGGCGCGCCGTCGAGCGCGAGCGTCACCGTCACCGACGGCGGCAGCGGATCCTTGAACAGCGCGAGGATCGCCTGCATCGCGACCAGGTTGACGTAGCCGTCGCCCCAGCCGCGCTCGATCGAGTAGGCGCCGAGCAAGGTCGTGCCGAGATCGGCGAGCACGGCCGGCGGATCGCCCTGCAGCGCGAGCACCGCGAGCGCCGTGGCCTCGATCCGATCGGGGATCGCGCCGTCGCCGCGCACCACGCCGTCGTCGACCGCCAGGTACGCCGCGCCGTCGGGCGTGGGCTTGATCGCGTCGCGCACCCGCTTGCGCAGGGTCTCGGTCAGCTCGCCGGAGATCGCGCCGCTGGCGAGCATCGCCGCCGCGGTGTAGCCGTCGCGGACCTGGTCGGCCGAGCGGGCAAACACGCCGGCCGAGCGGGCCTGGACGCCGAGCGCGCGCTGGCGGGCCGGCTCGGCCGTGGTGTCGGCCGCCGCCGCGCGGGTCGCCGCCGCGGTCACGACCAGCAGGCGCTGCAGGGTCCAGCCGGTACCGCCGTCGAACGTGCCGTCGGGCCGTTGGTTCTCGGCGAGGTAGGCCGCCGCGCGCTCGCCGAGCCGGGCGAGCACCGGGTTCTCGGGGTGCGCGAGCGCGGGCTCGGCCAAGAGCGTGGCGCGCTGGACATCGAGCGTGCGGGCGGCGCGGATCGCGCGCTGGCCGGTCACGATCGACAGCTCGCGCAGCGCGGCGAGGTCGGGCTTGTCGCCGAGCGCGGCGAGCAGCCGGGGCGCGCGGCCGGCGAGCAACAGCGCGTAGGCGTCGTCGGACAGCTCGGCGCGCCCGCTCGACATCGCGAGCTCGGAGCGCAGCAGCGCGAGCGCGCCGGGGAACACGCGGAGCCGCACGTGGTCGGTCGACGGATCGGCGCCCGGCGTGCCGGCGGTGGCGAAGCTGCGCGGCGCCGCGAGCGTGCCGCTGTGGGTCTCGGTGACCGGACGGCCGGTGGGCCGGACATCGAACCCGCGCTCGACCGCGTCGGTGCCGCCGAGCGCGACGTGGAGCTGGACCCGGCCGGGGTGGTCGGCGATCAGGGTCACGGCGTCGAGCGTGCTGCCCTGCGCCGGTACGGTGCGGGGACCGCGCCCCGCCGCACCGCCGCCGGCTGCCGCGCTGCCCGCCGCACCGCCGGCGCCGGCGATCGTCGCGTTGCGCGCAGAGACCTCGAGCGTGGCGGTGACGTCCTTGGCGGTCGTGTTGACCAGCTGGATCGGCAGCCGGACCTCGTCGCCCTGGAGCAGGAACGCCGGCACCACCGGATCGACGTAGGTCGGCAGCGTGCCCAGGAAGCTGGCGACCGCGCCGCCCTGCGCACCGCTGCGCGAATGGGCGAGCGCGAGCACGCGCCACGTGGTCAGCCGATCCGGCACCCGGACCGGCACCACCGCCGCGCCGGTGTCGTCGGTCACGACCAGCGGCTCGAACAGGAAGGTCTCGGGGAACCACGCGCGGGTCGTCGACTCGGGCCGCTTGCCGTGCGCCGCGCCCCCGCCGCCCTTGCCGGCGTCGCCGGGGTCGGGTGCGTCCTTCGCCTGCTTGCGCCGGTCCGCACCGCCCTCGTCGGCGACGAGCCCGTCGCGGGTCTTCTCGGCGGCCGGCGCAGGCGGCATGGCCATCTCCGCCGCCACGCTGGCCCCCGACGCGCCCGATCGGGACTCCTCGCGCATGGCCCTGCTCTTGAGATCCGCCTCGGCGGCCATCGGAGCGCGGTCGCTCTTGTTGGCGCACGCCGCCGCGGCGAGCGCCAGGGCGGCGATGGTGTGGGACGTGCTCGGGATGCGCATCGATATTCTCCTCACGGCCAGCTTCCCGGCGGCCTTCACGGCCAGCTTCCCGGCGGCCTTCACGGCCGCTCCTTCTCGACCCACGATGACCAGTTCTCGACGTCCTCGGGCAACCGCGTGGCGTTGACCACGACCGCGCGCGGATCGGTCAGCGACAAGAGGTCGCCCGGCAGCCGCACCAGCCGCAGCCGGCGGCCGTAGGCGTCGTCGATCCGCTGGCCGCGCGCCGCGCACGCATCGAGCGCCACCTGCCACAGCCGCGCCATCGTCGCCGGCGTCATCTTCTCGGCCGCCGGCGCCTTGGTCTCCCAGGTGTGGACCTGCGCGTGCAGCTCGGCGAGCACGACGTAGAACCGATCGGTCAGCTCGGCGATCGGATCGAACGCGCTCGCGCCGCGGCCGCTGACCACCGCGTCGAGCGCCGCCGGCGGCGGGATCGACGACACCCGGGTCACCGCGGCCGCCGCGGCGTTGGCGCCGCGGATCCGGCCGAGCGCGAGCGCCTGGCCGTCGAGCACGCCGAACGCGGGGCTCGGGGTCGCGACCTGGGGCTGGATCCGGCCGAGCGCGTCGGCGCCCGGCAGCGGCACGAGCTGGCCCAGGCTCGCGTCGACGCCGAACAGGCCGACCGCGGCCTTGCCGCCATGGCCGCCGAGCGTGGTCTGGATCGCGAGCTCGGCCCGCTCGCCGGGCGCGTAGTGATCCTGCCTGGGGGTGACGGTCACCGCGAGCTCGCTCTGCGGCCGGACATAGACCACGGCGCGGGCGCCGCCGCCGGTCACCGCGCACCAGCCGGACACGTCGGGCGCGAGCGCGAGGGTCGCGCGGTGCTCGGCGTCGAGCGGCTGGCTGGCGTGCTGCTTGAGGCACTCGAACGCGAGCTTGCCGGGCAGCACGCCGGTGAACTGCGGGCCGCGGATCAGCTGCGCGGTGATCGTGTCGCCCGGCCTGGCGAGCACCGGCGTGACCCGCATCCGCAGGTCGGGCACGGCGCCCGGGGCGATCCGCAGCTTGGTGGTGGGCTGGCCGTCGAGCCCGGCGATGACCTCGAGCTCGTAGCCGAGCATGGTCGTCGGCTGCGGCCGGTGCTGCTGGGCCGACGCCGGCAGGCTGACCGCGAACCGGACCACGCCCATGACGTCCTCGGGGGCGGGCTCGCCGAGCGCGATCCGCGCCGCGGCCAGGCGCGACGTCACGCACGCCAGCGCGGCCTTGCCGCCGGCCGCCGTGGGATCGGCGAGCCAGCCGGTGAGCTCGACGTCCTTGCTGCCGGCGCGCGCCCGCCACGACAGCAGGCTCGGCAGCTTGCCGTCCTCGGCGGGCAGGCAATCGCGCGCGGCCGCGGCGAGCTCGGTGAGCTGATCGGACAGCCCGGCCGGCGCGTCGCGCGTGGCCTCGACCGCGGCGGTCAGCTGCGGCAGCGCGGGGTCGAAGAAGTGGAGCTCGAGCGCGTACAGCCGCTCGCCGGCCGCGGGCAGCCGCTGCTGCTTGACGACCTCGACCGCGCAGCGATCGAGCGCGGATCCGCCGGCGCCCGCGGCGAGCACCGTGCCGGCGGCGGCGACCCGCAGGCCGAGCCGGACATCGGCGGAATCGCCGCGGACCCGGGTCGCGCACGGCGCGAGCCGCGCGAGCCAGCGGTCGAGCTCGACCTGATCGGCGAGCGACGCGCCCTGGCCGCCGATCAGCTCGCGCGCCTCGTCGCGCGCCACCAGCGTGCGCGGCGGGGCCGGCCGCCATGGCGCCGCCGGGATCACGATGTTGACCGGCGCGCCGGGGTCGAGCTGCAGGCTCGCCACGCCGTCCTCGTCGAGCTGGGCCTCGACCGCCGGCGCCCCCAGCTGCCACGCGCGCTTGATGGTGACCTTGGTGTTCGCGACCACGCGGCCGTCCGGCGTGGTGACCCGCAGGTAGACCCGGTTGTTGAAGCCCTGGACCAGGCCGTCGCCGAGCTCGGTCACCGCCGACGCCGCGATCCCGTCCCGGCTGAGCAGCACCGCCGCGGCGCCCTCGACCCGATCGCCCGCCGGATCGACCGCCGAGATCTGCGCGGTCAGGGTCACCGCGCCCTGCAGGTCGGCCGGCACCTCGGGCAGCGCGAGCTCGAACCGGCCGTTGGCCGCGGTCTGGGTCCGGCGCGGCAGCGCGGTGGTCTGCCAGTCGGTCGGCGGCGGCCAGGCCCCGGCGATGTCCCACGCGATGTCGAGCGTGGCCCCGGCGACCGGCGCGCCCGAGCTGTAGATCACCGCGCCCCGCAGGCTCGGCGTGTCGCCCGGCTGGTAGAACGGCTTGCCGGCGGTCGCGTCGACCCGGAACCGCGGCAGGGTGAACGGCTGGACGGTGAACCGCACCTCGTCGCGGGCGTCCGCCGAGCGCCACTCGACCTTCCACGTGCCGCTGCGCGCGGCCCGGTCGAGCGGGAACGAGCCGGCGACCACGCCCCAGTCGCCGGCGGGCGCGGCCTCCTCGAGCAGGACCTCGCCGTCCGGATCTCGGACGGTCCACACGCCGGGCCGGTTGTCGAGCGGCGCCAGGTCGCGGGCGCGCAGCGCGACGGCGCGGAACCGCACCGTGTTGCCGGGCTGGTACAGCGGCCGGTCGGTGAGGACGTGGATCCGCGCCGGGGTGAACAGCGCGAGGTGCGCGGCGACCTGCTCGCTGCCGAGCGCGGTCGCGTAGCGCACGTGGACCTGGTAGTCACCGTCGGGGACCTCCGGCAGGCTCAGCGTGCCGTGCGATCCGCGGTGGCCGCGGCGCCAGGCGACGTCGAGCGGCCACGTGCCTTGCTTGGCGTCGGTCAGCCAGGTCTCGATCGAGTCGACCGCGACGACCTCGCCGCGCTGCTCGGCGTCGGACTCGCCGGTGGTGTAGTGCGCCACCACCTCCAGATCGATCGACCCCTCGGCCGACCCCTCGGCCGACCCCTCGGCCGACCCCTCGGCCGACCCCTCGGCCGACCCCTCGGCCGACCCCTTGGCGCCGCGCCGGGCGCCATCGACCGCGAGCTCGGCCGACTGCCG
>DATBBB010000153.1:0-26838 GCA_036271215.1 Kofleriaceae bacterium
CTGTTCGGGCCGGTGTTCGTGATCGCGATGTGGGCCAGCCGCCGGCGAGAGCACACGGCGATCCGACGAGCTCGGCTCGGCGACCGGCACCACTTCTACCTCAGCAGCGACCAGCACGCTTTCACGTCCCGCACGACCGGATATATCGTGCCGCAGCATTTTCCACCCGGCGTGACAATACGCCACCCGGCCAGGGCGCCTATCCGCACACCATAACTTGCTCACCACCGACACCGGGTTCTGCTAGGGTCGATTCGTGTCGATCGCCCTGCGCGTGCGCGATGCTGGAGTTGTGGTCCTCCTCGCTGGCGGCCTGGGGCTCGGCGGGCTCACCGCGTGCGGCGACGTCAAGTCGCAAGCCCAGGACGCCGCCGTGGTCAGCGATGTCGCGGTGGCCGACGCCTGGCTGTCGAGCTGTGTGTCGACCCAGCTGATCACCACGATCGAGAGCAACGATCCGGCGTTCGGCAATGAGTGCCTGCACGGCAGCTGGTACCTGCAGTCGCCGAACGGCACGACGATGCCGCCCGCGCCGGGCCAGCCCAACAACACGGCGCCGGTGATCCCGGCGACGATCACGATCGGCACCGATCCGCTCGATCCGGCGAGCACGTACGCGGTGCACGCGCTGGGCAGCGGGCAACAGAACATGGGCACGGTGTTCTCGTTCGCGCAGCTCACGGTGTCGCTGAACACGCTGTCGGAGACCCAGGTCGGCAACGTCGACGCGAGCGCGTACACCGGCGTCCAGTTCTACGGGATCATCAACACCGCCGCGTCCGGCGCGCGGCTGACGGTCGCCGACCTCTACACCGATCCGTCGGGCGGCATGTGCACGATCGCCAGCGGCGCGAAGGCATGCTTCGACAACCCCGGCGCGCAGCTCACGCCGAGCACGACGTGGACGAAGTATCAGGTGCCGTTCGCGAGCCTCACGCAGCTCGGCTTCGGCAACCCGAGCCCGCTCGGCGTCGACTTCCCCAAGCGCGCGATCGTCGATCTGAAGTGGGACATCGGCATCCCGTCGACCGGCGCGACCGCGCCGTGGGAGATCTGGGTCGACGACCTGACGTTCTACTGATCGGCTGCCCCGAGCGCGTGCCCAGCCGAGCTTGCCAGAGCGCTACACTCCTCGCAGGGGATTCCCCATGACGACGAAAGATCAGATCCTTCATGCGCTCGAGGCGCTTCCCGACGAAGCCAGCATCGAGGATGCGGTCGAGCGGCTGCACGTGCTGTTCAAGATCGAGCGCGGCCTCGCGCAAGCGGACGCCGGAGCGACGGTGACGCAAGAGGAAGCCCGCGCACGGATGGCCAGGTAGCACCTCCGGGTGATCGGCGGGTTGGCACGCGGGGTGATGTTCGGGTCGGGATGATCAGCTCTCGATGGATCGCCGTGGCGATCTGCGCCGCGTGCGGGGGAAATCACGACAGTTCGCCGGATCCGGCCACGCCGGATGCGGCCGCGCCGAGCGCCGCGCCGAGCGCGACCTGCCCCGCCTGCACCGGCTCCGAGGCCAAGCAAGCCGCGTTCTTCGATCAGATGTTCACCACCTGGGACGCCCACGCCACGCGCATCCTCGGCATGTCGGCGTCGTGGCTGAGCGACGCACCCGACTCGTCGGTCGCCTACTGGAAAGGCTATTACGGCGTATCGGACCCGACGTTCCTGGCCTATCTCGCGAGCCTCGGCGTCCGCTCGCAGACCGGCGTCGCCAAGCCCGCACTGACCACGATCACCGCGGACGCCCACGCCCGCGGGTTGTGAACCGCTACCTCAGGGCTTGGCCACGCCCGCGCACGCCTGCTTGTCATCGGGACCGAAGTCCTTCTGCGCACCGGCGATGTCGCACGCGGCAGTCTTGTACGACTTGTTCGTGGTCTTCTTGAGCTCGACGAACAGCGGCCCCTTCACCGTGGCCCAGCACGTGGCCGCGAGGTCCTTCGCCTCCGCGAGCTGCTTGCCGCCCAGGAAGTGCAGCCCGTTGACGATGCCGCCCGCGACTGCCTTCTCCTGGCACACCGAGGCGCCCGACTTGCCCGCCGCGGTGATCGCCTGCTTGAACATCCCGATCGACTTGTACGGATAGCTGGTGTGGCCGGTCGCCTTGGCGATCGCGAGCGGCAGCGCCGCATTGCCGGGCTCGCTGGCGATGAACTTCTGGCCGAGCTCGAGGCACTTGTCGTAGCCCTTCATGCGCTCGTCCTGGCCGCCGTAGCTCGAGCCGGCCTGGTCGAAGCACTTGCCGAACGCGCCGGGGATCGCGGAGAGTCGCGCCCTGGTATAATCCGGCGACTTCACCACCGTCGGATACTGCTGCTCGACCATCTCGATGATCTGCAGCTTCTGCGCATCGTCGGTGGTGGCGAGGTAGCCCGCGGACGCGGCCCCCGCGATGTTGATCCAGTCCTGGTTGCGGTCTCCCGGCGAGATGTCACCGAGGTGCTGCAGCGCCTCCTGGTAGCCCTTACTATCGATCAGGGCCTTGAGATCCTTGAGCGAGTACTTGTGGCTATCTGCCGAGGCAGCCGACATCGAGAGCGCCAGCACTCCGACCAGAACCGCGAGGTGTTTCATCCCATCTCAATAACGAAATCGCCGGAGCTATTCCACTGCCGCCTACACAATCTGCAATCGGCGGTGTAGCGGCGTTCACAGCGCGCGCCGGGCGGAGCGTGAGCCCAGCCACACCCTCGAGCTCTGCGCCGGGCCGCGGATCACGGCGTGCCGCGCAGGAAGTCGCAGGCCTCGTCGAGGTTGGCGAACGGGTCCTCGGGCCGTCCGGGCCCGTCGAGCAGGAAGCCCGAAGCGCCGGCGTAGCGGGTGCGGCGGCGGCCGGCCACGAACCAGGCCCGGCCTTGCGGATCCTCGGCGTCGATCGCGCCGGGGCGAAGTGGCGCGAGGGTGATCGCGATGCGGTGGGCGCGCAAGGTCTCGAGCAGGCGCCACTCGGGCTCGGTCTCGAGCACCATCTCGCGCAGCCGGTGGGCGCGGCTCAGCGCGAGGACCGACGACCACTCGGGGCGCGACAGGCGGCGGCCCTTGCCCTGCTCGTCTTGATTGAGGATGTGGGGCCGGCGCTCGGTCACGTCGCCCAGGTGATAGACCATCTGCAGCTGATCCGGATCGGTCGCCGGCCAGTCGGTCTCGATGTCGCGGCGGCGGAGCGTCTCGATCTTCTGCACGTCGGCGACGTGGGTGATGGCGCCCCGCGGCGGCGTCAGCTCGAGCGGGCTGTAGATCGCGAGCCGGGCGACGCGATGCTGCCGTGCCTGGTTGTCGAGCGCCGGCATATAGTAGATCCGACGCCTGCGGATCCAGGCGAGGTGGTCCTCGCGATTGGCATCGCGCAGCACGCCGATCAGGACCGGCAGCGCCGCGGCGCGCCGCCAGTCGTGCGCTTGCTCGGTGGCGGCATGGCGGGGCGCGAGGTCGGACAGCTCCCAGCCGCCGCGGGCGAGCGCGCCGCGGAGCCACTCGCGCAGCAACTCGAGGCGATCGGGCAGCAGCGGAATCGCCCCGATGCCGATGCGCTCGAGCGTCCGCCACAGCCGGGTCTCCTTGAACCGCTCCGGCGGGGTCATGCCGGGGAACAAGGCGACGGCCTGGATCACCGAGCGCCGCGGCGGCGCATCCCGGGCGACCGGGGCCGCCGCCGGCGGTGGGCCGGCTGGAGTAGCCGGCGGCGGCGCGGCCTCGACCACAGGAGCAGCTGGCGGTGGTGCGCCGGCCGGGGGATCGCGGTCGAGGATCGCGTCGCGGTAGCGATGCAGCACGTTGAGCGCGTCCTGCGGCGGCCCCGGCTCGTCGTTGGCAGCCCGGTACTCGGCCGATGCGTCGATCCGGTACTTGGCGTCGAGCACCAGGTGCATCGCCGGCCAGCCCTGGTCGATGAAGCTGATCAGGATATCCGGGCGCTGCGCGATCAGCATGTCGGGCCCCGCGAACAGCGGATTGAACGTCACGACGATCTGCCGCGCCTCGCCCTGCTGGAACGGCACCCGCGTGGTCTGGCCTCGCGCGAGCCGCACGCGCAGACCACCCTGCTGGATCTCGACCAGATCGCGCGCCGCGATCGGCGACCCGGTCTCCTCGGCGATGATCTGCAGCACGGCGAGGTAGCACCAGTACTCGTAGAGCGCGCTCAGGTCCTTGATCGAGAGCTGCAACGGCGCGGCCTCGATCCGCAGCCCGAGCGCGAGCAGGGTGCACTGGCGATAGGCCTCGCGATAGCCGGGCGCGCTGATGAGCTGGAGCGATGCAAAGCCGGCCGGAGGTGGCGCGGTGGCGGCGGCGAGCACCTCGAGCTTGGCCAGCGCGGCGAGCCGGCTCTCGAATTGCTCGAGCTCGGCGATCGCAGCCGCGCGCGTCGGCGCAGCCGGCTCGTCGCGCTCGGCGCGCAGCAGGTGGCCGAGCCGGAGCTGGCACTGGCGGATCTGCGCGGCGAGCCAGCGGTGCTCGGGGGTGTCGAGGGTCGGGCGCGCGGGGTGCTCCTCGAGCCACGTGCGGATCGGGATCGCATCCCGCATGCGCAGCACCGGCCCGCGCCCCCGGCCGCGCCGCACCGCCGAGCGGATCGCGGCGTCGACCCGGCGAACCCGGGAGGCGTGCACGAGCCGGGGCTCGCGGGTCAAGCCGCGCGCCGGCCGGGCCGCGATGTAGCGGAGCGCGGCCTCGAGCGCCGCGAGCACGTTGCGCAGCACCAAGATCCACTCGAGCTCCGAGGGCCGCGCCGCGGAGAACGGTTTGCCGAGCTGATAGGTCGCGCGCAGGTACTCGAAGGCGAGGCCGGACACCACGCGCTGGACGTCGGCGAGCAGGCGGTGGAAGTCCTCGACGTAGTCGAGCTTCGACGGGAAGACTTCGAGCTCGAGCTCGAACTCCGGCTGGCCGTCGACGAGCAGCGTGAACGTCGTCCGGCCGACCTGGGCGCCGAAGTTGATGCGGCCGAACGTGGCGTGGGCGAGATCCGCCGCGGCCATCGCGCGGATCAGCGTCGGATCGCGATGCGCGAGCTGGACCGTGCGCGCCGCGCCGGCGACCTGGGCATAGACCGCGTAGTCGCGCTGCTCGAACAGCGGGACCGTATCGCCGGGCTCGAACGGTCTGCCAGCGACGCGGACGTGGAGCTCCGCGCGCGCACGCCGGGGCGCGACGGCGAACGCGCCGGGCGCGAACGTGCCCGGGACCGACGCGGGTGGCTCGACGCCGGGATCGCTCCATACCAGCTGCGCGCGATCGGTCTCGACGCGAAACAGCTCCCTCACGCCGGGCCCCGGCGAGCACGGCGAGCGCGGCGAGCGCGGCGAGCCCAGCGAGCGCGGCGAGCCCGGTGAGCGCTGCGAGCCCTGGATGACGAGGCGATCATCGCGCGGCTCACAGCCAGAACGAGGTGAAGCCCTCGGCGATCAGCCGATCCCACATCAGGCACAGCCGGGCCGCCGTCCGCGGGAACCGCACGCCGTCGATGCTGGCCCGGCGCCCCGCGGCGCGCCACGGCACCGCGACCTCCTCAGCCTGCCCGTCGTGGTCGAGCGGCGTGCCGTCGGTCGCGAACCCGAGCAGGCCGAGCACGACCTGACGCACCGGCGCGCTGCCGCCGGCGACCCGCGGCAGGATCTTCATCAGCAGCGCGAGGTCGAGCGGGGCGACCGCGGGGCCGGCGTGCGTGATGAAGCTCGCCTTGATCTCGGCCGCGTTCAGCACGAACAGCGCGACCTCATCGCGCGTGCGGTAGCCGACCTGGAGCTGGGCCTGGGCGAGGATCGCGTTGACCTCGACC
Source organism: Kofleriaceae bacterium (assembly GCA_036271215.1). Lineage (GTDB taxonomy): Bacteria > Myxococcota_A > Polyangia > Haliangiales > Haliangiaceae > JABFXX01. The sequence continues at coordinate 5,784 of DATBBB010000153.1, forward strand.
AGCACGCCGACGATCTCGGCGATCGCGGCGCGATCGGCGCCGGCCGCACGCCGGGCGAGCCCGACCGCACTCGACTGCCACGCGGTGACCGGCCAGCGCCGCGCGAGCTCGCCGGCCGCGGTGGTGCCCCAGCGCCGCAGATCGATGTCCGACAGCTCGAGCGTGAACGCGCGATCGAGGACCTTGCGGCTGAACCCGTGCGCGGACTCGTCCATGTTGACGGTGCCGACGATCGCGAAGTTGGCCGGCAGCGCGACCTCGCCCCACGCCGCGTCGGCGGCGCCGAGCGCGAGCATGACCAGCGGTGCGCTGCCCGGCGTGGCCGCGCTCGCCCCGTCGGGCCCGGCGGCCAGGCTCCCGTCTGGCCCGGCGGCCAGGCTCCCGGCGGGCCCGCTGGCTGGTCCCCCGTCGGGTCCGGCGCGATCCTCCATCCGGCTCAGCACCTCGGCGAAGTAGTGCTCGACCCGCGCGAGGTTCATCTCGTCGACGATGCACAGGTGAAACCGATCGCGCTCGCGGCCCGCCCGCGCGGCGGCGTGCAGCAGCGGCCCCGGCCGGAACGTGCCCTGGAGGTCGACGTAGCCCAGCACGTCGGAGCTGTCGGTCCAGTCCGGCCGCACCGGTACCACGGTGTCGGTGCACCCGGTGGCGCGCGCGACCAGGCGCGGCAGCCGCGACTTGCCGGTGCCCGACACGCCGGCGAGGATCACGAACGGCTTGGTGCGCAGCGCGGTGACGAACGCGGCGACCTGCCACGGCTCGAACACGAAGCCCTCGCCGGCGACCGCGGCGATCAGCTGGTGCACGGCAGCGCCGAGCTCGAACGGAGCTGGATCGTCGCCGCCGGGTACCGCCGGTGCGTCCGCCGCCGCCGGTGCGTCCGCCGCCGCCGGTGCGTCGAGCTCCACCGGTGCGTCCGCCGCCGAGGGCTCGGCTGGCGCCACCGCCCACGCCGGCCACGGCTCCTTGACCTCGTCCTGGAGCCGCCGCAAGCCCTCGACCGAGAATCGCCACAGGTAACCATTCCGGATCGCCTTCCCGGCCTGGAACGGACCCTCGTCGATCTCGAGCTTCTTGAACAGGCGCGCAAACCGGCGGCTCGGGACCGCGCGCTTGCCGAGCTCGAAATACTCGACCTCGACCCGCCAGCCCGCCCGCTTCCGGTGCTTGCCGCGTCCGGACGCCGGCAGCTCGACGGCGTCTGCGGTCGCGCGCCCGATCGCCTGGATCGCCTGGTCCCAGTAGTGAATCAACACGTCGCCCGCCCGGACCTCCTCCAGCCGCTTGTACGGCCCGTGCTCGATGCCTTGCTCGTTGGTCTTGGCGGCCTCGATCAAGCCGTCCGCGACCGCGCGGCGATGCGACTGGCCCTGGTTGACCCACCACACGGCGAACGGCCGCGCCGCCGCGTGGAGCGCCCCGGGCGCGACGACCTGGAACCCGAGATCGCGCAATGCCTGGTGGGCGCCTCGCAGGTCCCCGCTCAGCGCGCTGGCGTGGCGCCCGGTCGCGCGCGACCAGATCCACTGCAGCGGATAGCGCTTGCCATCGTGCTCGACGGTGGAGCTCGAACCGCCCTCGGCCTCCCAGTTGCGCCATAGCTCGAATCGCCGCAGCTCATCGAACTGATCGAACGCCTGCCGCACACGGGACGCCTCGGGGATCACGGCGCCATGATACTGACCGCGGTCCGAGCGGGCAACGAGCCGGGGTACCATCGCTCGGTGCCGGATCTCGCGCGCGAGCCAGTCGATCAACCCCTCGATCAACCCCTCGATCAACCTCTCGATCAACCTCTCGGCCAACAATCCCTCGTCGGTCCGGTGCTCGACACGCTCGAGGCCATGCAGCTGTCGCGAACCGCGGCGCACAGCCTCGCGCTGCACAAGCCGCTGATGCTGCTCGTCGCGCTGTCGCTGCTGGAGGCCGACGGCGCGCAGCGATCGTGGCGCCCGAGTGAGCTCGCCCCGCCGCTCCGCGCGGTGTGGGCGACGTACAGTGGATCGCCGGCGGCGGCCGATGCTGCGCTGGCGTGCTTCGAGCTCGCGGGGGAGCCGTTCTGGAAGATCGCGGGCGGCCGGCCCGCCTCGCCGGCGGCGCTGCGCGGCCAGGACTCCGCCGCGCACCTACATCCCGCCAAGCTGGGCGAGCTCGTCGCCACCGATCGGGCGGCGCGGCTCGATCTGGCCGAGGCCGTCGTCGCGCGCTGGTGGCCTCCGGCGGTGGGACCGCAGCTGCTCGAGGCGCTGGCGCTGCGCCGGACCTATCGCCTCGTGGTCCTGGCCCCCGGGCAGCTCGAGGCCTGCCTCGCGAACGGGACCTGGGGCGTGCAGAGCTATGTGGAGTTGAATGGCTGGCGGTGCGGCGATGGCCTGCTGGTCCACGTCACGCAGGCCGGCGAGCTCCGTGCGACGGCGATCGCGACCCGCGATCCCCACGAGGCCCACACGTCATGGCAGAACACCGATCGCAAGCGGCATCCGCGGCAGATCGCGTTTCGCGTGACCGCGCGCCTGGCACCCGGCGTGTCCACGAAGCGCGCGCTCGAGCCGGTCCGCCGGGGCGCACCGGAGAACTGGTTCAAGGGCTTCCTCGCGGCCAGCCACGCGCTCGAGGCCGCGGATGCCGCCGCGCTCCTGGCGGCGGTCGAGGACGCGCTCGCAGCGTCGGCGTAGCACCGGATCGCGAGATCGACGTGAGCCGCGATCGCGTGAGCTGCGATCAGCGTGACCGGCGTCGCGCGGACGCCGGGGCGGCGCGGTTGCAGTGAACCGGAGGCCACGCTACGTTGGCCGCAGCCTCGATCGGCGCGCTGATGCTGGTGTTCACATCCGGATGGCCGTCGGGGCGGGTGACCGATCGATGAAACCAGATCCAGAGAAGCCGTGGATCACGCGGCCCAGGCCCAACCCGGGCGCGGCGCTGCGCGTGATCTGCTTTCCGTATGCCGGCGGTGGCTCGTCGGTGTTTCGCACGTGGCCCGGCGAGCTGCCGGCGAACATCGAGCTGTGGGCGATCGAGCTGCCGGGCCGCGAGACCCGCGCCAAGGAGCGCCCGCTGCGCCTGATGACCGAGCTCATCACCCAGCTGACCAACGCGGTCGCGCCGCTGCTCAAGCCGCCGTTCGCGCTCTACGGCCACAGCCTCGGCGCGCTGGCCGGGTTTCGATTCGCGCGCGAGCTGCGCCGCCGCGGTGGCCCGCAGCCGGTCCACCTGTTCGTGTCGGGCCGGCGCGCGCCGCAGCTCCCCGAGCCATCGCCGATGCACGGCCTGCCCGACGCGCAGTTCATCGAGCGGCTGCGCCGGCTGGGCGGCGTGTCCGAGGCGGTGCTCGCCGAGCCGGAGTTGATGGCGTACTTCCTGCCGATCATCCGCGCCGACATCTCGCTCGTCGAGGGCGAGCCGTACGTCGAGGAGCCACCGCTCGCCGTTCCGATCACGGCGCTCGGCGGGCTCACCGACGACAAGGCCAGCGCGGCCGAGCTCGAGGCGTGGCGCACCCAGACCACCGCCGGGTTCGAGCACGAGATGTTCCCGGGCGGTCACTTCTTCATCCAGACCGCGCGCCCGGCGTTCCTCGGCGCGCTGTCGCGGCACCTGGCGCGCGTCACGGCGGCGCCGTGAAGCTGTACGCGATCAGCGATCTCCACGTCGGCTTCGAGCCCAACCGCGCGCTGTGGAGATCGCTGCCGCACCACCGCGAGGACTGGCTGATCCTCGCCGGCGATCTCGGAGAGACCGAGGCGCACCTGCGGTTCGTGCTCGGCGTCGCGACCGAGCGGTTCGCGCGCGTGCTGTGGGTGCCGGGCAACCACGAGCTGTGGACCATGCCCAACGACCTCGACGGCCGCGGCGAGGCGCGCTACCACCGGTGGGTCGAGCTGTGCGCGTCGCACGGCGTGCTCAGCCCCGAGGATCCGTACGTGACGTGGCCGGGCGGCGGAGCGCCGTGCGTGCTGGCACCGCTGTTCGTGCTCTACGATTACTCGTTTCGCCCCGACCACGTCGCCGAGGCCGACGCGCTGGCGTGGGCGCGCGCCGCGGGGATCGAGTGCACCGACGAGGCGCTGCTCTATCCGGACCCGTATCCGACGCGCACCGCGTGGTGCAACGCGCGGGTGGCCGCGACCCGCCCCCGGCTCGACGCGATCCCCGCCGATCACGGCACGGTGCTGATCAACCACTTTCCGCTGCGCCGCGAGCTAGCGTGGCTGCCGGCGATCCCGCGGTTCTCGATCTGGTGCGGCACGCGGCAGACCGAGTCGTGGCATCGCGACTACCGGGCGCAGGTCGTCGTGTCGGGGCACTTGCACATCCGATCGCGGCGCTGGATCGACGGCGTGCGGTTCGAGGAGGTCTCGCTCGGCTACCCGCGCCAGCGCTCCGCGGACAAGCCGATCGCGCACTACCTGCGCGAGATCCTGCCGGGCCCGGCGCCCGAGAGCGGCCGCGTATGACCGCGCCGGCGGCGTGGGGCGCGGCCCCGGCGACGCTCGCGCTGGCGGGCGCGCAGGTCCACGTGTGGAGCATCCGGCTCGTGCAGCCGCCGGACGTCGTCGCGGCGCTCGGCGCGACCCTCGTGCCCGACGAGCGGACCCGCGCCGCCCGGTTCTACTTCGAGCGCGACCGCCGGTCGTTCACCGTGGTGCGCGGAGCGCTGCGGACCTTGCTCGGCCGCTACCTCGGCCGGCCGCCCGGCACGCTCGAGCTCGGCTACGGCGCCAAGGGCAAGCCGTTCCTCGCCGCGCCGGCCGGCGACTCGCTGGAGTTCAACGTCTCGCACTCGGGCGAGTTTGCGCTGCTCGCGTTCACCCGGGGCCGCGCGATCGGGGTCGATGTCGAGCTGCGCCGCACGCTCGACGATCTGCTATCGCTCGCCGACACGTCGTTCTCGCCGTTCGAGAATGCGATGCTGCGCGCGCTGCCCGCCGAGCGCCACACCGAGGCGTTCTTCGCGTGCTGGTCGCGCAAGGAGGCGTTCATCAAGGCCACCGGCGAGGGCATCTCGCAGCTCGCCGAGTTCGACGTCAGCCTTTCGCCCGGCGAGCCGGCCCGGCTGCTGCGGGTGCGCGGCGCGGCCGCCGCCGGCACCTGGTCGATGCACGAGCTGCCGGCCCTGCCCGGCCACGCCGCGGCGCTGGTCGTCGCCGATCGCACCGCCGAGATCGCGTGCTTCACCTGGCCTCCGGCCTGACCGCCGGGCGGGCCCCGATCGCCCCCGGACTCCCGATCTTCGTACTCGACATCGCGATTCGACCTGGCGTAGTGTTCTATGATGGGCAACAGAACTTCCACGCTCGCACTGTGGGGAATGGCAATCGCGACCCTGTGCGCGCAGCCGGCGCTGGCCAAGGATCCGGCACAGGGCGCCACGACGTTCACCATCTACGAGGGCTGGATGAGCCCGCAGCAGCAGCCCGGCGACGAGGCCGATGCGCCCAAGGTCTTGACCAAGGCGACCGGCCTGCAGAGCACCGCGCCGTCGGTGCCACGCGACCAGCGCAAGTCGCGCGGCTACGGCCAGCTGCGGTTCAGCAAGGATCTCACGAAGGCGTACGTCGACGTCGAGATCACCGGGGTCAACGCGGCGGACATCGTGATGTTCCACATCCACTGCGGGCCACCCGGCGTGCTCGGCCCGATCATCGTCGACTTCAGCGAGCTCGGCAGCCTGACCAAGATGCTCGCCAACGGCAAGATGAGCGTCGAGCTGTCGAACAAGAACATCACGTTCGTCAAGCAGATGCCGCACGGCCTCAAGCCTGCGTTGCCCGAGAGCTGCCCGGTCGAGATCGGGTTTCCCACACAATCGATGACGATCTCGGCGCTGGAGTATCTGGCCAGGAAGGGTGTGCTGTACTTCAACCTTCACACCAAGGCCAACACGTTCTATGGCGAGGTCCGCGGCCAGATCTACGCCGCGCCGCCCGACGCGAAGTAGCCGCTATGGCCGCGTGAGCGCGTCGACAATCGGCCCGAGCGCCGGATACCGCCGGTGCAGCTCGCCGCGCGCCGGCTGCTCGAACTCGGCGAACTCGAACCCGGGGCTCACCGTGCAGCCGCACAGCGTGTAGCCCGGCGCGGCGTCGGCCACCGGCGGCGCAGGCGTAGGCACCGGCGGCGCCACCGATCGCGCGGCCTGCAGCCAGCCGGCCGGGACCACGTGCACCGGGCGCTCGCCGGCGGCGAAGTCGCGACCGAGCACGACCTTGCGGTACGCACCGGCCGGGTCGATCGTGTGCAACTCGAGCGGCGAGCCGTCGTAGTAGTGCCAGACCTCGTCGGACCCGACGACGTGCCACGCCGAGAACGTCGCCGCGGGGAGCAGAAAATAGATCGCGGTCGACGCCGCGCGGTCGGCCCTTGCCACCAGCGCCGCCGTCGCGGTTGCCGTAGCGCCGCTACCGGCCCGCTGGACCCGCTGGGTCGCGCGAAACAGCTCGTGGAAGTAACCGCCTTCGGGGTGCGGCGAGAGCCCGAACAGCGCGACGAGCGATTCGACGGTATGCGAGGCCATCGCCAGCAGCGTGCAGGATCCCGCGCGCCGCGTCCAGCCTGCCACGCCCGTCCTCCCGAGACCGAGAGCAGATCAAAAGTGGCGCGCACCGCGAAAGTTTACAGGTTGTCTCCCTGAGGCGGTATGCCCGGCGCGCTCGACGGCCGTAGGTCGTTGACTTCGCGGCGGCGGTGACTCGGCCCGTTCCTTGTACAGAGTCTGACTCGTCAACAACGCTTCACTCGTACTCAGGAGATCACGATGTCCAGCACCAGCCAGATCCTTCCGTTCGCTTCGATCGACCCCAGCACCCTCGAGTCCGTCTCCGGCGGCGTCGACTGGGGGGCTGCCTTCCAGTCCGCGCAGACCGGCGCGGGGCACGGCGCGGCGGCCGGGACGGCCGTCGGCACGATCGCCGGCGGTGCGATCGGCGCGGCCGGCGGCGCGGTGGCGGTCCCCGGGCTCGGCGCGGTGCCGGGCTGGGTCGCGGGCGGCGCGGCCGGCGGTGGCATCGGCGCGGCGCTCGGCGGCGCGGCCGGTTACATCGGCGGGCTCGGCGCCGGCATCTACAACACCTGGAACAAGTAACCCGTCCTTCAAGCATCGAAAGCAATCCACATGTCCAATCCGGTTTGCACGCAGTCGCGTATGTTCGATTCGATCGATCCCAGCACCCTCGAGTCCGTCTCCGGCGGCATCGACTGGGGGGAGACCTTCAAGAGCGCCACGACCGGCGCGGGATACGGCGCCGCGGCCGGCACCGCGGTCGGCACGGTCGCCGGTGGCGCGATCGGCGCCGCCGGTGGCGCGGTGGCGGTCCCCGGCATCGGCGCGGTCCCCGGCGTCGTCGCGGGCGGCGCCGCGGGCGGCGGCATCGGCGCGGCGTTCGGCGGCACGCTCGGGTACCTCGGCGGCCTCGGCGCTGGGATCTACAACACCTGGAACAAATGAGCCCGCTGGTCCGCCACGGCGCGGCGCGGCGCGCCTACGACGGCGCACGGCACGCCGTCATCCCGGCGTTCGGCGCCGGGGCCATCGTCGGCCTGGTGTCCGGCGTCCCGATCCTCCTGTGTGCAGGAGCGGGTGCGATGCTCGGCCTTGTCGTCGGCAGCCTGCTCGGGCTCCGGCGTCCGATCTGATCGGCCCCAGCGGCCTGATCGGTCATCTGCCCCATGGCGCTCGGCGCGCGGGCGCCTCACGATGCGGTCATGACGCTCAGCACACTGACCCTGGCCGCCGTGATCCTGACATTCCTGATGATCGTCGTGGCCGTGCAGCTGCGGACCCGCGGTGACCTGCGGCTCGGGTTCAGCAACCGCGACGCGATGCCGGCGCCGACGCCGATCGCGGATCGCGCGGATCGCGCCACCAAGAACATGCTCGAGAACCTCGTGCTGTTCGTGGCGCTCGTCGTCGCGGTCGGCGGCCACAACCCCGGGCGCGCCGTGCTCGGTGCCGAGATCTTCGTCGCCGCGCGCATCGTGTACTGGCCGATCTACCTCGCCGGGATCTCGGGGCTGCGCACCGCGGCGTGGAGCGTCGGGCTGGTCGGCCTCGTGATCCTCGGGTCCGCGCTGCTCTGAGGTCAGCAGCCAGCGGCTGCCGGGAGCACCGATCGCCGCGGTGACCTGGATAGGCCCCACGGCGCCGTTTGCGCACGAAGACTCGCCGTTCGCTCGGCGGGTTGTGCTCAGTGGCCGGTCAGCTGCGAGTAGGCATTGCCCGCCGCGCCGCCGAGCCAGCCGAGCCCGCCACCGATCGCGCCACCGGCGGTCGCGCCGGCCGTGCTACCGGCGACCGAGCCGGCGAGCACGCCGCCCACGGCGCCGAGGCCCATGGTCGGCGCGCCGGCGACGGTGCCGCCCGCGATGCCACCGGCGATCGCGCCGCCCGCGCCGCCGATCGCCGCGCCCGCGGTCGCCCCGCGGCCGACGTTGGCGTTGCCGGCGTCGACGACCTTGCCGAAGTCGAACCCACCGTTGACGTCGGTGAGCTGGGTCATGTCGATGGTCTGGAACGAGGTGTCGAACGAGGTGTCGAACGAGGACGAGATGGCGGTGGCGGTCATGGTGGCTTGCTCCTGGAATCGTTGGTTGAAGATGAGCAACCCTAGTGCAGCGACTGTGCCGGGCCGATGAATGAGGGATCTCGACGGAGTTCCGTGGAGTTCGCCGATCGGCCACCGATCGCTTTTGCCGCCGCCGGTCGGCATGCCGTCTACCGGCGACATCGCTACCCGCGGGGGCGTGAGCCCGCCGACATTTCCGACTGGCGCTAGCGTACGTACGCGCGATCGAGGATCGCGGTGAAGTCGCAGGACGGCGGCAGGGTGCCGAACGCGCGGCCGCAGTCGCCGCCGAGCCGCGACACCGTGAACGCCTCGACGACGGCGGCCGGCGCATGGCGGTGGAGCAGCGAGGCCTCGAGCGCCAGCGCGAGCTTCTCGACGAACCGGCGCGCGCGCAGCTCGAGATCCGCGCGATCGGCGACCTCGTCCTCGATCTGCGCGACCAGCGCGTCGAGCCGGCGATCGGCGCCGGCCGACAGCCGGAGCTCGGCCAGCAGCGCATCGAACGTGTACGGCTCGCGGGTCAGCGCGCGCAGCACGTCGAGGCAGATCACGTTGCCCGAGCCCTCCCAGATCGAGTTGAGCGGCGCCTCGCGGTACATCCGCGGCAGGATCGACTCCTCGACGAACCCGGCGCCGCCGAGGCACTCGAGCGCCTCGACGCTGTGCGATGGCGCGCGCTTGCACACGGGGAACTTGGCGACCGCGGTCGCGATCCGGCGGAACGCGGCCTCGGCCTCGCCGTCGGCGTGGTGGCTGGCGTCGTAGGCGCGCGCGACCCGCATCGCCAGCGCGGTCGATGCCTCGGCCTCGATCGCGAGATCGGCGAGCACGTTGCGCGCCAGCGGCTTGTCGATCAGCTTGGCGCCGAACGCCGCGCGGCCCTGCGAGTGGTGGATCGCCTGCACGGTGGCGTGGCGCATCATCGAGGTCGACGACAGCACGCAGTCGAGCCGGGTGTGGTTCGCCATCTCGATGATCGTCGGCACGCCGCGGCCCTCGCCGCCGACCATCCAGGCGTGCGCGCGATCGAACTCGACCTCGCTCGACGCGTTCGATCGGTTGCCGAGCTTGTCCTTGAGCCGCTGCAAGAAGAACCGGTTGCGCGTGCCGTCGGGCAGCCAGCGCGGCAACAGGAAGCAGGTCAGCCCGCCCGGCGCCTGCGCGAGGATCAGGAAGGCATCGCACATCGGCGCCGAGCAGAACCACTTGTGGCCGGTGACGAGGTACTCGGCGCCCGGCCCGGTGGCCTCGGCGGCCGGCACCGCGGCCGTGGTGTTGGCGCGGACATCCGACCCGCCCTGCTTCTCGGTCATCGCCATGCCGAGCAGCACGCCGGTCTTGCCGGTGGCCGGGACGAACCGGCGATCGTACGCCGCGGTCAGGATCCGCGGCTCCCACTCGGCGTACAGCTCGGGCTGCTTGCGCAGCGCCGGCACTACCGAGTACGTCATCGACACCGGGCACAGGTGGCCGTACTCGTTCGACGACGCCAGCATCATCAGCGCCGCGCGCACCACGTGGGCGCCCGGCCGCGGGTCGCGCCACGGTCCGCTGTGGATGCCGAACCGGCACGACAGCTCGAGCAGCTGGTGCCACGCCGGGTGGAACTCGACCTCGTCGATCCGGTGGCCGTAGCGATCGTGAGTGCGCAGCACCGGTGGGTGCTGGTTGGCCTGCGCGCCCCAGGCCTGGACCTCGGCGGTGCCGAGCAACCGGCCGAGCTCGCGCACCGCGTCCTCGCCCCAGCCGCCGCCCTCGCGGCGCACCGCCTCGACCAGCGCCGGGTCGGCGTCGAACAGGTTGTAGTCCACGAGCGGCGCGGCCTGGTTCAGAACCTCGTGGGTATCACCCGGCATTCGACCACGGTAGCACGGTCAACGAACCGATCTGGATCCGGGCCGGACGCCGGGCCGGGCGAGCTCGCGCCGGGCCGTCGCGATCAGCCGCGCTCATTCGTCGTCGGTGATGTCATCGTCGTGGACGTCATCATCGGCCTCGGCGGCGCTCTCCGCGGCAGCCTGCTGCGTCTTCAGCGCATCGACGATGTGGCGAAACAGCGCCCGCGCCGCGCCCGGCGGCTTGCCGGTGTCGCGTTCGCGCCGCGCCGCCGCGATCAGCCGCGTCCATTCGCCGCGGCCGCCATCGCCCTCGCCTTCGTCCTCCACGCCGCCGTCGGCACCACGGCCGCCATGGTCTTCGCCACCGGCAGCTCCCCCGTCGTCTCCTCTGTCGTCGCCACCGGCGCTGCGGGCGGCGGGTGATGCGCCCGGAAACGTCGCCAGCGCGGCGATGCCTTCTTCGATCAGCCGCGCGCGCCAGTGCTCGGCGATCTGGAAGTGCTGCGCATCGGCGTTGCCGTGCTCGTGGATCTTGGCGAGCTGCGCCGCGAGCTCGACCAGATCGAACCGCCGCAGCTCGCCCGCGAGCGTCCGCTCCGCTCGCCGCCGCGCGATCAGCGAGGTCACGCCGCGCGCGCGCTCGAGCACCTCGCGCAGATCGCCGTCGATCTCGAGCTTCTTGACCGCCGGCGCCGCCAGCTTCATCAGCTCGTTCGCCAGCTTCGCCGAGCGATCGCCCGCCTTGCGCCGCTTGCTGCGCGCGATCTGCCGCGCGCTCCGGGTATCGTCATTGCGAGCGCTCATCGCGCGCATCTTCGCCGGTTTGGCCTGCGGATGCTCGCCCCGGGCGCCGCAATGCCCCACCGATCACGTGCGCGCGACTCGACTGCCTCGAGCGATGACGCCCGTTCCGCATTCCGCCCGGTTCGAGCACCGGGCAGCGCCGCGACCCTCCGTCAGTAGGTGAGGCCCGGAACGTCGCGCGCGCTGATCGGACCGTGCCGCTTCCAGCCCTCTCCCAACAGCCACGTCCTGGGCCGTCGAACGAAGATCGGATCGTAGGTCTCGCGCATCTTCCACAAGAACGGCTTGCCCTCGAGCTCGCACCAGTCCGGAAACACGATGCCACTCGAGAACGGGTCGACCAACCACGTAGCGGCGAGGCCGGACCGGTCCTCCTGGTGCTTTCTCCAGTTGTTGAGCACATACAAGATCGCGTGGTGCGCGCGTCGGGGCGTCGTGATCACCTCGACGTGGTAGCGATCAGCGAACACCCGACCGCGCCGGCGCCGACCCTTGCTGACAAGCGCCGTATTGATGAGCCGCGCCGCGGAGATCTGGAATCCCTGCATGCCGCGCGCGAGCGTGATCTTGTCTTGGGTTTCGACCAGCATGTGGATGTGCGTGCGCTGGATGCTGACGTGAACGATCCTGATTCGCTCCCGGCGACCTGCGGTGATCGAGGCAGCCCGGATCGCGCGGTACATCGCCCCGGCGACGCATCGTGCCGACGGCCGCGACGACGCGCATCACGACATGCAACGCGTGATAGCTCCTGATCGTCGGCCTGGCGCGATGCGCCGAACCTGCGCGCGGCCCCCTGGGCTTGCGGCCCGCTCCCTTCCGCTTGCCGCCGCGCCTGAACAGTGACTGTTGCACATGCCGCTTGCGACCCCGCACCGATCTCGCCGCCATGAATACGGTGTAGCACTGGCCGTCTTCAGAGCAATTGATTGCGCCGATTTAAATGCAAATCAACGCGGCATTTTACTCGACTGGCCAATCGTGCATGAGCTTCAGCACACCGACCGAAGCTTCATGCTCATGTCGCGCTGCGAGGCGCGGTTGGTCCAGCTGGTGCCGTAGAGCGGGATGACGCCGCGGTCGCGCATCCCCTGCGCCCACGCCGCGGTGGCGATCACCGCGTAGCCATGGCCGCGGAACGCTGGGGGAGTCTCGACGCCGGCGTGCGTGGCCTGGCCCGGCCACCGCACGCCGCGCGCGGTCCGACCGAGGAAGAACCGCGCCGCCGGCGGCCGGCGCCGCACGTTGACCGCCACCAGGCGCCCGGCGTCGTCGTGCGTATACAACGTGCGGACGTGCAGCTCGATGAGCTCCAGCTCCGAGATCGGGCTCCGTCGACCGATAGGCGTCTCGCGCACCCCGGGCTTGCTCAGATCTCGGTATCGACGTGGCGAGCCAGGTAGCGCTCGACGTCGGGGCCGCCGGGGTTGGCCAGCACGTCGGCGAGCCAGGCCCGGCGCTCGAAGTCGACGATCTCGAGCTCCCAGACGCAGCCGGCGGTCTGCTCGGCAAGCTGGGTCATCGCGCGCGGATCGTCCTTGGGGCCGACATAGACGCGCTGGTGCAGCTCGTTGAACGACTGCCACCAGTAATAGATCGCGATGCTCGCGGTCTTCGCGTCGTGCGCGATGATGAAGCCGAGCCCGTGGCGGCCGCCGGCGGTCGCCGGCGCCGGGAACACGCCCGGCGCGCGACGCAGCACTTCGTCGAGCAACGCGGGGCGCGCGACCTCGCCGTGAGTGGCGATCGTATATAGCTTCACGCGCCAGTCCGAGATCGGCTCGGTGCGAACGAATCGGATCGGGCGGGTCTGGTGCGGCCCTGCGGCGCGCAGCGCTTCGTTGAGGGTGCGGAGCTCGATCGACATGGCTCACCATGGCACGCCCGGCCGAGCGGCTCGCCAGCGAGGCCACGGCTAGCTGTCACCTGCCTGTCAGGTTTGACGACCGACCGCCGCGTGCACCGCCGGTAAGCGGCCCTGGCGTGGCCGAGCGCGGCGACCGGCAACGATCTCACCGATGTCGGCCGCGCGGTGTTGCGGGCCGGTTCCACGATGGCCGAGCGCGAGCGGGCCTCGGCCTCGCGTATGCTCGCGCGATGAAGCGCGTTGCATGTGCCGCGTTGCTGATCGCGGCCTGCGGCGGTAGCAAGCCTGCAATGCCCCAGGATGCCCACCTGCCCGCCAGCGATGCGCCGTCCCCCGCACACGTGGTCGCGTACATCAGCGGCTATGGCCCCAGCATCGCGTGGTTCGACTTCGACCCCGCGACCGGGACGCTGGCGCCGGTGGCGTCGATCGCGGCGGCCCAGCCGCAGCCGTCGTTCCTGGCGATCACGAGCACGCACCTGTATGCGGTGAGCGAGTCGGCGAGCCGGGTCGGGGCGTACGCGATCGATCCGGCGACCGGCGCGCTGACGTTCATCAACGACGTGGCGTCGGGCGGCGATGGCCCGGCGCACGTGTCGGTCGATCGCGCCGGCAAGTACGCGCTGGTCGCGAACTACGGCGGCGGCACGGTGGCGGTGCTGCCGATCCGCGCCGACGGCGGGCTCGACGCCGCGCGCCAGACGCTGGCGCCGGGCACCAACGCGCACATGATCGTGGCCGACGCCGGCAACGCCCACGTGTTCGTGCCGTGCAAAGGCTCGGACTACGTCGCGCAGTACACGTTCGACGCCGCGACCGGCACGCTCGCGCCGAACGCCGTGCCCGAGCTCGCGACCGATGCCGGCGCCGGGCCGCGCCACCTCGCGTTCGCGCCCGATGGCGCCCACGCCTACCTGATCGCGGAGAACGCCAGCACGCTGACCGCGCTGGCGTACGACACCGCGACCGGCCGGCTCACCCCGCTGCACACGGTGTCGACCCGCGCCACCGGCGCCACCGGCACCAACACCGGCGCCGAGGTCTGGGTCCATCCGTCGGGCAAGTTCGTCTATGGCTCGAACCGCGGCGACGACAACATCGCGGTGTTCGCGATCGACCCCGCGACCGGCCGGGTCACGCCCACCGGCCATACCCCGACCGGCGGCCACACCCCGCGCGACTTCGCGCTCGACCCGACCGGCGCGTGGCTGGTCGCCGCCAACCAGGACTCGAACAGCGTGGTCACGTTCGCGATCGACCCCACGACCGGCGCGCTGGCGCCGACCGGCGCGCCGCTCGCGATGACGATGCCGTCGTTCGTCGGCTTCCTCGCCCTGCCCGCGCGCTGATCAGTACGCTTGGATCGTCACCCACACGGTGGTGCCCACGGTGTAGATGACAGCGGCGCCGGAGGCCCCGGGGAGCGGGCTGGGAATCGGTGACGTGCCTGCCGGATCGATCGACCGCGGGGCATCGAACGCCGTGGCCCCGGCGGCGAGCCGATCGAGCTGAACGCCGGCGCTATTGAGCTGCGTCGCGACGAATGCGTTGCCGGCGTCATCGGCCGCGACCGACCGGGTCTGAGGGACGGACTCGGCAGGCAAGCCAGTGATCGGAGTCGAGGTCGTGGGGGCGCTGCTCGGGATCAGGTACAGCGTGCTGGTCGGACCGGGGGTGAGGCCGGCAACGAAGATCGTGCCGTTGCCGATCGCCCAGTCGGAGAAGAACGCCGAGCCTGGCGGGTTGACCTCCGGCGCGAACGTGATCCCGGCATCGCTGCTCGTGCGGATGTGGAAGGCCGGCGTGTCGGCGGATACCACGAGGGTCCCGAGCCGCACGTCGAACCCGAGGTCGAAGAAAGCGATCGACATCGCGACGTCGGTGATGTCGAACGCGCCGGTCCCCCGATGATGGTTGCGCGCGACCGAGACGCCCGTCGGGCTGCGGAACCCAAGGTAGATGTCGTCGTTGAACGACGCCAGGGACAGCCCGGCGGCCGTGGAAGCCGCCGTGCCGATCAAGGCCCCAGCGCTCCAGGTCGAACCCTTGTCCTGCGTCGTGCGCAGGAACACCTGGCCGCTGGTCAGCATGATGGCGACGTACCCGACGCCGCTCGGGCCGGACGCGACTGCCACCTGAGCGACGCCGGCAGTGCCGAGCCCGGTCGACAGATCGAGCGGATCCGAGAACGTGCGACCGCGATCGGTGCTGACCGCCACGTCCGCGGTGGCGCCGCATTGCATGACGGCGAAGATCGTCCCGCTGCCGTCGATCGCGATCTTGCGCGCCGCGTTCGCCACCGCGGTGGTGCAGGACAGATCGCCGCTGATCTTGACCGGAGCCGTGGTCTCGAACGGCTCGACGTGACAGTGCGAGTCGCAGCCATCGCCGTCGACGGTGTTGCCGTCGTCGCAGGATTCGCCGAGCTCGAGCTCGACGAAGCCATCGCCGCACGCGTTGATGTTGGTGCATTCGCCCGTCGAGCACGTACCGTGGAACGGCCCGGTGCAGCGATCCGTGGGCAAGATCCCGCAGCACGATGCGCCATCGGGTGCGTTGGCCAGCGAGCAGGTGCCATCTCCGTCGCACACGCCGACATGGCAATCGTCAGGGGCTGCCGGCGATGGGCAGCTGAACGCCTCGCCACCGCAGACACCAGCTGTGCAGACGTCACTCTCCGTGCAGGCGTTGCCATCGTTGCACTGTGAGCCATCCGCTTTGGCCGGGTTCGAACAGGTCCCCGTATACCGATCGCAGGTCCCGGCCGCATGGCACGAGTCCGAGGCGGTGCAGGTCACGCCAGCGCACAGATCAGTGCATACTCCATATATTCCATAGCCGAGCCCCTCCTGGTTCACCGGCTCCGCGCCGTCACGGTGCTCGATGGCGGGCCATCTGCACACCGCGTCACCACAACACGGCAGCAATGGAAGGCAGAGGAAGCCCTCCGGTAGACAGATATGTAAATCGGCCTCATCCTCTGACGTGGTGAGTGGTTGTTCAGGCGACGCGCAAGCGATCGCGGCCAATGTGATCATGACTGCGGACAGTGACAAAAATTTGTGTCTCACGAGCTCCCCAGATGGCTTGTTGCAAGTCGCACATATCGCATAACATTCATACAAATGCGATGTTCGAGCACTGCACGGTACACGTGGCAATATACAACACCTGTGCGATCACCCTGATCTAACCCCGGCGCTATCCAGCAATCGAGAGGGCGTGGCGTATCGAGAAAACCCCATGAGGGCTGCCCCACTGCTGGCGCTCCGGCTTGCTCGACACCACCGTGATGTGCGCAGGCGCCGGGGATCAGCGTCATCGCGCTCGACCGTCCATGGCCGACAAGATGGTTTGGACGATCGACGCCGCGCGCCGATCACGTGGCGCGCGCCGCGGCCGTGCTACCGATCGGGGATGGAGCTGCGCCTCGCCCTCCCCACCGACGCGCTCGCCGTCGCACAGATCCATGTCCGCGCGTGGCAGGCCGGCTACCGGGGGCTATTGCCCGCCGGCTACCTCGACGGGCTACGCGCCGAGGACCGCGCCGCGCGCTACACGTTCGGCCGCGCCGGCGGGCCGCGCACCACGGTCGCGATCACCGGCGGTGCGGCCGGCGGCATCATCGGCGGCACCGCCGGCGGTACGATCGTCGGCTTCGCGACGATCCACCAGGCCGAGCTGGCTGCGCTCCACGTGGATCCGGACGCATGGCGCCAGGGCGTGGGCAGCGCGCTGATCGCGCGGGCCCGCGCGGACCTCGCCGCGGCCGGGGTCGCCGAGGCGCACCTGTGGCTGCTCGCCGGCAACACGCGCGCACAGCAGCTCTACGAGCGCGACGGCTGGACGACCGACGGGACGCGCCGCACCGACACGGTGTGGGGCGTCGAGGTCGACGAGATCGAGTACCGCCGCCGGCTGTGACCGCGGCAGCGGCGGCGGGGTCCGGCGGTCAGTGCGCGGAACCTACCGATCAGGTGGCTCGGAGTCACTTGGATGGCGGCAGCGGCGGGGTCCGGCGGTCAGCGCGCGGCGGCGGGTACGGCAGCGGCGGCGGGGTCCGGCGGTCAGTGCGCGGAACCGACCGATCAGGTGGCTCGGGGTCACTTGGATGGCGGCAGCGGCGGCGGGGTCCGGCGGTCAGTGCGCGGCGGCGGGCACGCGGTGGACGGTGCCGCCGGTGTAGTGCTTGAGCTCCGTGGTGCCCGGCATCGCGATCGCGAAGTCGATCGCCAGCTCGTCGGGGCCCTTGACGTCGTAGGTCAGCTTGAACCGCGGCATGCCGGCGACCTCGTCGCTGACCAGCTCGATGTGCGGCCCCGCCGCGGTGATCGCGTAGTTGATCGTGTGACCTTCGTTGTCGAAGTAGCTCGCGCGCAGCCCGGCCGGGGTGCGGAACACGATCATTAGATCCTCGTGGCGGCCCTGCGGCGTGTCATCGGTGTTGTGGCGCACGAGTACGTGGCCCCCGAGCTCGGGGCCGAGCGTGAACCGGCCTGACGTCTTGCGCGCCGGGTCCGCGCCTTCCCAGGTGCCGAGCAGGCCGCGCACCGGATCCCACTCGGGGCCCGCGACGACCGGGGCCACCGGCGCCCCAGGAACCGCGGCCGGCGCCGTGGCAGAGGCCGGCGCGGCAGGCAGCGGCGAGACCGGGCTACACGCCACGAGCAGGAGTGCGCAACAGGCGATTCGCATGGACCGCAGGCTATCACCGCGATGCAGGGCCACGCCTTGCCGCGGCCTGGGGTCGCGCGGTCGCCGCGGGCATCTCGGCCGATCTCGCAGCCGGCCGTCGAGGGTCCCGCGGTCGCCGCGGGCATCTCGGACGACTCGCATCCGGCCGCCGGGGGTCGCGCGGTCGCCGCGGGCATCTCGGACGACTCGCAGCCGGCCGCCCGGGTCGCGCCGGGTCACCGCGGCACTCGGCCGATCTCGCAGCCGGCCGCCGACGGATCGCGTCGGCGCCGCGCCTCGCTGAGCGGTGCGCCGCCGCCGAGCGCCCAGGCCACGCAGATCACCCCACTTCATGGCGCCCTACTGCCATTTTCCGACGGCAAGCCTCTTGCTTAGACCTCACTCGCAACCTGCGAAGGCATCTTATGCGTACCCCTAATTATCTTTTGAGCGTGGTCTCGAGCCTCCTTGTCGCCGGCGCATTTGCCGGCTGTGCCAGCAATGGGTCGTCAAAGTCTCCCGGGACAGGCGATGACGACAGCGCTCCTCCCGCCCAGGACGACGGCGATGTCCCGTTCACCAACGGCACGAGCACGCTCGCCGGCATGGCCGACGCCGGCTACGTCGACGGGGCGCGCAAGGGCGCGCAGTTCTCGGACCCGGTGAACGTCGTCTACAAGGACGGCGTGGTGTACGTCGCCGACTTCGACAACGGCAAGCTGCGCGCGATCGACGCCGACACCCACGTCACCACGACGATCATCTCGCAGGCGACGTTCAAGCGGCCGTTCGGCCTCGCGTTCGCCGCCGACGGCACGCTGTTCGTGTCGACCGACAACGACCAGGCCGGCAATCACACGCCGATGTCGGGCACGATCTGGCGGGTCGACCTCGCCAAGAAGACCGCCACGGTGGTGGCCAACGCGGTCGGCCGGCCGCGCGGCATGGCGGTGCTGGCCGACGGCCGGATCGCCGCCGCCGACTACCTGCACCACGTGGTCGAGATCATCGACCCCGGCACCGGCAAGGCGACGACGATCGCCGGCGCTTGGGACGGCCCCGGCATGGTCGACGGCGCCGGCACGACCGCGAAGTTCTCGGCGCCGTACAGCGTCGGGATCCGCGCCGACGGCAAGCTGATCGTCACCGACTTCGACAACAACCGGATCCGGCTGGTCGGCATGGACGGTACCACCAGCACGCTGAGCGGGACCTCGGTCGCCGGGTTCGTCGACGGCGCGATGGCCACCGCGCAGTTCAGCCACCCGCAGGGCATGTCGATCGCCACCAACGGCGACATCTACATCACCGACCTCGGCAACTTCCGGGTCCGCCGGATCGTCGGCAACACCGTCGAGACCGTGGCCGGCAACGGCATGGGTGGCTACGCCGATAACGACAGCCCGCTGATGTCGCAGATCTACGGGCTCGAAGGCCTGTCGGTGGTGCCCGACGGCTCGATGGTGTACGTCGCCGACGGCAACCGCGGCGACCCGGTCCCGTACAACCGGGTCCGCCAGGTCAAGCTGACCCCGTAACGCAAGCGCAAACGCGCCCGCCGCCCGGCCCGGCCACCCGGCTGGCCCACCGCCCTCCGCGCGGCCCCGTCCACCTTCCTCGTCGCCTTCCCTCGTCGCCTTCCCTCGTCGCCTTCCCTCGTCGCTTCCCTCGTCACCTTCCCTCGTCGCTTCCCTTTGTCCCTCTCCTCGTCACCTCCCCTCGTCCCCACGGAGATTGTCATGGCGAGCATCGCGAGCAGCGTCACCGCCGGCCCGAGCACTGACCGGACCACTGACCGGACCACTGACCGGACCACCGCGACCGCTGTGCGCCCCACGCACGGCGAGCCGCGCGTGATCGCGTTTGTCCACGCGTGGTCACCGGACGACGAGTCGCCCGAAGCGATCCGCGCGATCCGCGCTCAACTGCGCGGGCTCGGCGCCGAGTTACTCGTGGTCTCGCCGGCCGGCGCCTGGTCGGTGCGCGCCGATGACGCGATCGAGCGCGTGGGTTCGCCCGAGCCTCCCGGACCGGACCACGGCGACCACGGCGACCACGGCGACCACGGCGACCACGGCGACCACGGCGACCTCGGCGACCTCGCCACCCTCGCGGCGCGCTATCACGTCGCGCCCGGCGACGACGCGGTCTTCGTGCTCGACGGTCGCGGCGTCGTGCGGTTCACCCACCGCATGCCGCCCCGCGCGCCTACCGAGGTTCCGACCAAGGTTCCGACCAAGGTTCCGACCGGGGTTCCGACCGAGGCGCCTGGCGACGCTCCAGACCGCTCGGTGTTCGCCCGGCTGACCGCGGCGCTCGCGATCGCCGCCGGCGCGATGCACACCCGGCAGGACCACCAGACCCAGGAGGATCGCGTGCTGTTCACCCGCCGCGAGTGGTCGGTGACCTGCCTGGTGGTCGGCTGTACCACGGCATTCCTCGCCAGCTGCAAGCAGCAGTCGAACCACCAGGCCGATCGCGGCCCCACGCCCGCGCCGCCGCCCGCCACGGACATCCCGGCATCGATCCACATCACGCTGACGATCAACGGCACCCAGAAGCAGCTGGCGATCGACCCGCGCGCCTCGCTGCTCGATACGCTGCGCGAGACCCTCGGGATGACCGGCACCAAGAAGGGCTGCGATGCCGGCCAGTGCGGCGCGTGCACCGTGCTGCTCGGCGGCACGCGGATCACGTCGTGCCTGACGCTCGCGGTGATGGCGCAGGGCAAGGACATCACGACGATCGAGGGCCTGGCCCCCAACGACGGCAGCGGCGCGCTGCATCCGATGCAGCAGGCGTTCGTCGAGCACGACGGCCTGCAGTGCGGCTACTGCACGCCGGGCCAGATCATCTCGGCGGTGGCGCTGGTCCGCGAGGGCCGCGCCCGGACCGACACCGAGGTCCGCGAGCAGATGAGCGGCAACCTCTGCCGGTGCGGCGCCTACCCCAACATCGTCGCCGCGATCCAGGCCACGCGCCGCACCCACGGCGGCCGCGGCTGATGCCCCTGCGAACCGTGCCCGCGATCAGCGCCCGTGAAAGGAGCCCCATGCAGCCGTTCTTGTATGTCCACGCCGACTCTCCCGACCACGCGGTCGCGGCCGCCTCGCGCGACGACGCGCGGTTCATCGCCGGTGGCACCACGCTGGTCGATCTGATGCGGCTCGAGGTCATGCGGCCCGGCGCGGTGGTCGACATCACCGGCCTCCCGCTGGCGAAGATCGAGGACACCGCCCGCGGCGGCCTCAAGATCGGCGCGCTCGCGACCAACACCGACGTCGCCTACCACCCCGCGGTCACCG
>DATBBB010000154.1:0-26461 GCA_036271215.1 Kofleriaceae bacterium
TTACCTAATTAAATAGAATCGATGCTGAAATCAACGCCCGGGATCGAACGCTGGAGACACCTGACCGCAGCCCACGTCCCGCGTCATTTTCAGGTCCGGCTACCGGTAGGCGTCGGCTCCAAACTGCCACGTATACGAACGCCAGTGCGGCCGCCAGGCAGCACCGAGCAAATAGATAATCACGATGAACGTCACTACACCCCATCACCAGCGCCGATAACGCGCTTCATCCGTCGCGCTGCGCGCTACAGAGCGCCGCAACTCGCCGCAGGGGGACGCCGGCGCGACCACCTCGAGGGGGCCGCGAATCGCGCGCCATGATGATCACGCTCGGAGAACGAGCCGTGGACTCCGGCGTGATCACCCCGCGGATGCCGCGAATCGCGCGACATCGACATGATGATTGCGGCTCGGAGAATGGGCTCGGAGAAATGAGCGGTGGACTCCGGCGTGACCACCCCACGGATGCCGCGAATCGCGCGACATCGACATGATGATTGCGGCTCGGAGAATGAGCGGTGGACTCCGGCGTGACCACCCCGCGGATGCCCGAATCACGCGAAAGATGATGATCATGGGCTCGGAGAACGAGGGGGGTGGACTCCGGCGCGACCATCCCCCATGGGTGCCGCCAATTCGACGGCGTGGCGCGCCGCGGCTAGCGCGAGGCAGCGAGGCAGCGAGGCAGCGAAGCAGCGAGGCAGCGGGGCGATCTGATCGTCGAGCGCGGCGGTGACCCGGCAAGTTGTGTGGTACAGCCGCTCTGGTGTCGAGCCCCCCCAGCTTGCCGCCCCGCGATACCAGGCAGGTCCTGAGCCTGCTGCGCTGGCTGTTGATCATGGTGTTCGTGGTGCTGGGGTACTTCGTCCTCAGCTACCTCGCCGGCGTGCTCGCGCCGATCCTGACCGCGCTGGGGATCGCGTATCTCCTGAACCCGCTACTCGAGCGGTTGGCGCGGCGCGGCGCGAGCCGGGCGATCGGCGCCGGGCTGCTGCTGATCTCGTTCCTCGCCGTGCTCGCGGTCGTCATCACGTTCTGCGCGCCGACCGTGGCGCACCAGCTGCGCGAGTTCGTGGCGAGCTTCCCGCGGTTCTTCGATAACCTCAGCGCGTGGTCCGCGCAGCACCTCCACATCAAGATCCCGCAGGACTGGAAGCGCTACGTCGAGACCAGCGACCTGCCGGACCTGCTCGGTAACGCCTCGAGTCCATTGCGGGAGCTGGCGAGCGCGGCGGTCGGCGGCGTGTTCAGCCTGCTCGGCGTGCTCGCCGAGCTGCTGCTGATCCCGGTGTTCTCGTTCTACTTCCTGACCGACTGGCCCAACCTGCTGCGCCGGATCGAGCACATGGTCCCGCCGCGCCGGCGCGCCGCGCTCCGCGAGATCGGGCGCGACGTCGATCGCGTGGTCGCCGGCTGGGTGCGCGGCCAGGCGATCGTGACCTCGACGCTCGCAGTGCTGTACGCCGCCGGGTTCACCGCGATCGGGCTGCCGCTGTCGCTGCCGCTCGGGCTGCTCGTCGGCGGGCTGACCGTGATCCCGTTCGTCGGCACGTTCGTCGGGGCGAGCATCGCGCTCCTGGTCACGCTCGCCGACGGCGGCAACCTGCAGATGCTCGGCATGGTCGCCGGCGTGATCCTGATCCTCCACCTGCTCGAGGCCGGCGTGCTGACCCCCAAGATCGTCGGCCACCGCGTCGGGTTGTCGGAGTCGGGCGCGCTGCTCGCGGTGGTCGCCGGCGGCAAGTTGCTCGGGTTCGTCGGCGTGGTGCTCGCGGTGCCGATCGCGGCGACGATCGCGGTGCTGGTGCGCTACGCGATCCGCTACTACGAGCACACCGCGTTCTTCGGCCGCGAGTCCGACGCCGACGTCGTGATCACGCCGGCGATGGCGCTGATCATGCCGGGCGTGACCTCGGATGCGCGCATGGTCGAGGGCAAGCTCGACCCCGAGCCCGCCGCCGCTCTCGAGCTCGAGCCGGTGCGCGGCGCTGACTGGCTGTACGACGCCGAGCTGCGGCTCGGGCCGTCGGGGATCCCGAGACCACCTGACCCGGAGGACCTGCCATGACCGAGCTCGCGACGGAAGTACGAGACGTACGATGCGATGACCGCGACGCGGTCCGGACGATCACGCTCGATCGCCCGGCGTCGCGCAACGGGCTGACGACCGCGGTGTGCGAGCAGATCATCGCGGCGGTGCGCGACGTGCCCGGCGAGGTCCGCGCGATCGTGATCACCGGCGCCAACGGCGCGTTCTGCTCGGGGCTCGATCTGAAAGACGCGATGCGCACCGGGGTGACCTCGGGGCCGGACATCGAGCGCGGGCTGCGCACCTACTATCACGGCGTGATCCGCGCGATCGTCGAGTCGGACCGGCCGACGATCGCGCTGGTCGATGGGGCGGCGGCCGGGTTCGGCTGCGATCTCGCGCTGGCGTGCGACCTGCGGATCGCCTCGGATCGCGGCGTGTTCGGCGAGATCTTTGTCAAGCGCGGCCTGATGCCGGACGGCGGTGGCACCTGGCACCTGCCGCGGATCATCGGCCTGGGCCGCGCGCTCGAGCTGATGCTGACCGGCGAGCTGGTCCACGCCGAGGAGGCGCTGCGCATCGGCCTGGTCAACCGGGTGTTCCCGCACGGCGAGGCCGCCGATCGCACCCACGAGCTCGCGCGCACGCTCGCCGCCGGCCCGCCGCTGGTCCACCGCGCGGTCAAGCGCGCCGTGTACGCCAGCCTCGACAGCGACCTGACCGCGGCGCTCGATCGCGAGGCGACCGGTCAGGTCGCGCTGCTCGGTAGCCGCGACTTCACTGAAGGCGTCACCGCGTTCCTGCAGAAGCGCACGCCGAAATTCGACGGCCGCTGACCTGCGCACTGCGTCAACCCAGCGCTCAGTGCTTGGGTGGCGCGAGCGTGGGCGGTGCGCCGGGAGCCGCCGCGGCGGGCCTGGGCGCTGCAGGGCTGGTCGCGGCGGGCCTGGCGGCCGGATCGGCCGGCGCTGGACGGGCGGTCGTCGGGTTGGCCGCGGCGGGCCTGGCGGGAGGGGTTGCCGCCGGCGCGGGCTCGTCGGAGCCGGGCTTGTCCTCGGCGTCGGGATCGGTGACCGGGCGCTCCGCGGCCTGCAGCTTGGCGAGGCAATCGAGCATGCCGCGCGCGATCGCCTGCGTGCGGTGGTTCGCGTCGATCTTCTCCTGGGTGACCTGCGCCATCGCCTGCTCGGCGCAGCTCGCGGTGGTGCACGCGCAGACCTGGTCCTTGATCTTCGTCAGCCGCGCCGCGCCGTGGTCCGTGCAGGCGCCGAGCGTGAGCAAGATCGCGAGCGAGGTTCGCACGAGCGCAGCATAGCTTGTGCGCCATGCCACGCCATTGGCGTGCATCGCCGAAACCGGGGATAGTCGGCGGATGATCCGCGCCCTCCGCGTTGCTGCCGCCCTCGCCATCGTCACCGTGGCCTCCCCGGCATCGGCCGATGTCCTCAAGCTGTTCGCCGAGGCCGACGGCGGCGGCGTGGCCGGCCAGGGCACCAGCGGCGATCAGGTGATCAAGGACTCGGCGTTCTTCGCCAAGGCACCGCACCTCGACTACGGCGCGCTGATCGGCGTCGAGTTCCTGTTCCTCGATGCGTGGGTCCAGCACCACCAGTTCACCGACGGCAGCCGGATCGCCACGTGGACCCAGTTCGGCGCCGGGATCCACGCCCAGATCGATTTCGGCAGCCCCGAGCAGCAGAAGGTCCACGAGGGCCCGTTCTTCGAGTTCGGCGGCGGTGGCTGGTTCGGCCTGGGCACCGGCCAGCAGATCATGCCGCCGCTCGACAACGCGCAGATCTCCGACAAGGCGTTCATCGCCGAGGGCCGGCTCGGCCTGGGCACGCACCTCAGCAGCACGTTCGACTTCGGGGTCCAGGTCCCGGTGTCGTGGGGCTACTTCATCAAGAACGGCGACGGCGCCGTGGTCAACAACGTCTCGGACCACTACCAGGGCATCCAGGTCGAGGGCCTGCTCTACCTGCGGGTCAACATCCACCTGCTGTAGCGGCTCGAAAGCGCCGCCCAGGTCAGTGGTTGCAGTTGGCGGAGGCGAGGCTGCCGCCGGAGCGGAGCTGGACGATCGCGGGCTTCAGGATCGCCTGGAACGGCTCGGGCTCCAGCATCTGGCGGACCCTGCCGACGACGTGGCCGTCGGTCGACAGGAACACGACCGAGGGCAGGGTCGCGGAGTCGTAGCGCGCCTTGATCTCCTCGTCGGCCGCCGAGTTGTTCGAGACGTCGAGCTTGAGCGGGACGAAGTTCTTGGTGATCAGGTCGTAGACGTCGTCGTCGCCGAACGTCAGCTCGAGCTCGCTGCACGGCACGCACCAGGTCGCGGAGAAGTCGACCATGACGCCCTTGCCCTCGGCGCGCGCCTTGGCGAACGCGGCGGCCTCGTCGCCGACGACGTAGGGCAGCTTGAGCTTGGGGGTCAGGGTGTAGCTCCAGGCCGCGAACGCGCCGCCGATCACGAGCGCGATGCCGAGCCCCTTGCGCAGCTTCTCGACCGCGCCGCCGTGGAACGACAGGTGGATCGCGCCGAGCGCGGCACCGGCGACGATCACCGCGATCGAGGCGCCGAGGAACCAGGTCTCGGGGACCGCGATGTGGCGCATGAACGGGAGCAGCGGCTTCAGGAAGTAGATGCCGCCGAGCAGGAGCAGGATGCCGCCGGCCGACTTGACCCACTCCATCCAGCGCCCGCTCTTGGGCAGCGACATCGCGAACGCGGCGAGCACCCAGAACAGCACGCCCATGCCGATCGCGTAGATGAACAGCAGCGAGCCGCCGCCGACCACGCTGCGGGTGGTCGCGACGAACGTGAGCAGGCCGAGCAGGAACGGCCCGGTGCACGGCGCGGCGATCAGGCCGCCGACCAGGCCCATCGCGAACGCGCCGCGGAACCCGTTGCCGCCGACCTGGTTGAGCCGGTTCTGCACCGAGGTCGGCAGGTTGAGCTCGAACGCGCCGAACATCGACGCGGCGAGGGCGGCAAACAACAGCACGATCGGAACCACGACGTACGGGTTGGCGAGGATCGTGCCGAACTGGCCACCGATCAGCGCGATCACGACGCCGAGCGTGGCGTAGGTCAGGCCCATGCCGACGACGTAGGCGGTGGCGAGCGCGAGCGCCCGGCCGCGGCTGACGCCCTTGCCGCGCGCGCCGAAAATGCCGAGGGTGATCGGGATCATCGGGTACACGCACGGCGTCAGCGAGGTCTGGAACCCGAACCCGAACGACGCGAGGTACATCCACGCCCAGCCGCGCTGCTGGTACTCGTTGAATGGGTCGCACGCCGCGGCGGCGACGTCGGGCAGGGCGATGACCACGACGAAGGCCGCGATCGCGAGGAGCACGGCGGGGCGGAGGACCGAGCGCATAGGATTGCCACTATAGACCGGTCCCGCAGGACGGGCATTCCCCCAGGAGCGTGGCCGTTGTAGGGTGCCGGAGCTGTGTCCACTGTCTCGCCGAGCGTATTTGTTCCGCCGCACGTGGCGAGCCTCGACATCTATCAACCGGGCAAGCCGATCGAGGAGCTCGAGCGCGAGCTCGGGATCACCGGCGTCATCAAGGTCGCGTCGAACGAGAACCCGCTGGGGCCCTCGCCCCGGGCGCTCGCGGCGCTCCCGGCCGCGCTGGCCCAGCTCCACCGCTATCCGGATGCCGGTGGGGTCGCGCTGCGCCGCGGGCTGGCCACGCGGCTGGGTTGCGAGCTGGGCCAGCTCGCGCTGGGCAACGGCTCGAACGACCTGCTGTATCAGCTGGTGCTCGCGACCTGCGAGCCGACCGACGAGGTGCTGACCCACAAGTTCGGGTTCCTGTCGTACCGGCTCGCGGCCCAGGTCGTGGGCCGGCCGTTCGTGGCGGCACCGGCGAGCGCGGCGCTCGGCTGTGACGTCGAGGCGCTGATCGCCGCGATCACGCCGCGGACCAAGCTGATCGTCGTCGGGACGCCGAACAACCCGACCGGCACGGTGATCGCGCGGGCCGGGATCGACCGGCTGATCGCGGCGCTGCCGGCGCGCGCGCTGCTGGTGATCGACGAGGCCTACATCGAGTACGCCGCGGCGTGGCCCGAGGTCGATCACGCCGACGGGCTGGTGGCGCAGCGCCGCGATCCGCGGGTGATCGTGCTGCGCACGTTCTCGAAGATCTACGGGCTCGCCGGGCTGCGCGTCGGCTACGCGGTCGCCGACAAGGCGGTGATCGACGTGCTCGGCCGGGTCGGCCGGTCGTTCCACGTCGGCAGCCTGGCGCTGGTCGGGGCGCTGGCCGCGCTCGACGACACCGCGCACGTCGAGCGCAGCGCGCGCCACGCGCGGCGCGCGATCGAGCGGTTCACCGCCGAGCTGCGCGGCCCCGGCGTGCGGGTGCTGCCGTCGCTCGCCAACTTCGTGCTGGTCGATTGCGGCCGGCCGTCGTCGGCGCTCTACGACCAGCTGCTGCGGCGCGGCGTGATCGTGCGGCCGATGGCGGCCTGGGGGCTGCCCAACCACCTGCGGCTGTCGGTCGCGCGCGACGAGGACATGCCGCGCGTGATCGAGGCGCTCAACGCCGTGCTGGCCGCATGACGCGCGCGCGCCGAAGGCAGCCGGGCCGGTGACGGCGCGGGCCACCCACCTCGTGCTCGCGGCGGCGGTGATGATGGCCGCGTGCGGGGACAAGCCGCCGGCGGTGCCGCCGCGCACCGACGTCGCGCCGTCGACCCCGATCG
Source organism: Kofleriaceae bacterium (assembly GCA_036271215.1). GTDB lineage: Bacteria > Myxococcota_A > Polyangia > Haliangiales > Haliangiaceae > JABFXX01. The sequence continues at coordinate 6,750 of DATBBB010000154.1, forward strand.
ACAAGCTGCTCGCGATGCTGCCGGCGGGCGCGCAGGTCGTGGTCGAGCTCGATCTCGCGCGGCTGCGCGCCAACCCGGTGGTCGGCGCGGTGGTGACCCGGGCGCTCGCGGTCGACGACGCACTGGGCGACGCACTGATCGGTTCGCACGACCCGGCGGAGAGGGGGCGGGAAGGCCCCCTCTTGATCAACCAGGTGGTGCTCGCGGCGTACGGCGTGGGGACCGCGCAGGCCGCGACCCTGACCGTGATGGCGGCGGCGCGCGCGCCCGCGGGCGCGACCAAGATCATGGACGGGTTCTACGCGGTCGGGCCGCCGGACTGGGTCGAGCTGGTCGAGCAGCGGGTGGCGCTGGCGTCGACCGGCGAGGTCAAGTTCGCGATCCGTGCCGCGCCCGAGCTGCTCGAGCTGCGCGACCACGCGATGCCGCCGAACGCGCCCGGGGCGTCGCTGCGGGTCACCGCGCGGCTGCCGTTCGACGCGCGGGTCGCGCTCGCGCGCCAGACCGGGCTCGACGCCGCGCCGGCGCAGCTGTCGGCGTGGGCCGACGTCGCCGATGATCTCGCGCTGGTCGTCGATTGCGACGCCGAGGATCCGGGCAACCGGCCCGAGCCCGGCAAGCACTCGGACGCGGCGAAGCGGCTCGAGGCCACGCTGCGCGGCGCGCTGGCCGCGGTGGCCGATCAGCCGGCGGCGCGCGCGCTCGGGCTGCCGTCGTCGCTCGCCGGCGCGAAGCTGGTCACCCGCGGCACGTGGGTCCGCGCGATCGTCGCGATCGGCCCGGCGCACCTGCAGCGCGTGGTCGACCGCGCGGCGGCGCTGCTGGGGACGATCGCCCCGGACGGCCCGGCCGCGAAGCCAGCCCCGCCGACGAGCCCGACCGCCGGCGCCACGCTGGCCGACCCCGCGCAACCCGCACATCCCGCGCACTCCCTGGGGGCACCGGCGTCGCCGGGCCCGGCTCCGGCATCCGCGGCCGCGCCGCGAGGAGATCACGCGTCATGAAATTCATCGTCGAGCCCGCCACGCAGCCGCTGTCCGGCACCCTCACGATCCCCGGCGACAAGTCGATCGGCCACCGCGCCTTGTTGTTCTCGCTGCTGTCGGTGACCCCGGTCCGCGTCCGCGGCCTGGGCGACGGCGCCGACAACGGCCGGTCGGCCAAGGCGATCGCCGCGCTCGGCGGCTCGATCAGCCGCGACGGCGACGCGCTGGTGATCCGCGGCACCGGGCTCGACGGCATGCGCGCCCCGGCCGGCGCGATCGACTGCGGCAACTCGGGCACCACGATCCGCCTGCTGTGCGGGCTGCTCGCCGGCCAGCGGTTCCAGTCCACGCTGTTCGGCGACGAGTCGCTGTCCAAGCGGCCGATGCGCCGGGTGATCGAGCCGCTGGCGCAGATGGGCGCGACGATCGTGGGGCCGGGCGGCGCCGGCCCGGACGTCGGTGACGCCGGCGATGTCACGCCGCCGCTGACGATCGGCCCGGCGGCCGGCATGCTGACCGCGATCGACTACGTGCTGCCGATGGCGTCGGCGCAGGTCAAGACCGCGATCCTGCTCGCCGGGCTGTACGCCGGCGGCATCACCGCGGTCACCGAGCCGGGGCCGAGCCGCGACCACTCCGAGCGCATGCTGGCGCACCTCGGCGCGCCGCTGACCACGGTCGGCCGCCGCACCGCGATCGACACCCGCGGCTGGGACCGCCGGCTCGCCGGCGACGGCTTCGAGGTGCCGGGCGATCCATCGTCGTCGGCGTTCCTGATCGCCGCGGCGCTGCTCGCCGGCGCGGGCGAGCTCCGGCTGCCGAACCTGTGCATCAACCCGACGCGCACCGGGTTCCTCGACGCGATCGCCGCGATGGGCGGTACCGTGGTCCGCGATCAGCCGCGCGACGCCGGCCCCGAGCCGGTGGCCGATCTGGTGGTCCGCGGCCCGGCCCCGGCGCTGCGCGCGACCGAGATCGCCGGCGACCTCGCGGTGCGCTCGATCGACGAGCTGCCGGTGCTCGGCGTGCTCGCGGCGCGCGCGCGCGGCACGACGATCGTGCGCGACGCCTCGGAGCTGCGGGTCAAGGAGAGCGACCGGATCGCGACCACGTGCGCGATGCTGCGCGGGTTCGGCGTCGAGTGCGAGCCGCGCGCCGACGGCTTCGCGGTCGAGGGCAACCCGGATCGCCCGCTGCGCGCCGCGCACGTCCACGCCGACGGCGATCACCGGATCGCGATGGCGGCCGCGGTCGCCGCGCTGGTCGCCGACGGGCCGACCGAGATCGACGACGCCGACAACGTCGCGACCTCGTACCCCGGGTTCGCCGCCGCGCTCCGCCAGCTCGGCGCGACGATCACCGTGTCGTGACGGTGCGCACCCGCCGCGCGCCGAGTCGTCCGTGATTCTCCGGGGTTGGCCGGCGATGATTTCCGACGAACAAATCATGGCCGGGAGCCGTCTCCTCGTGCGAAACCCGGAGCCCCGATGCGAAGCCTGAGCCTGGCGACTGTTGCGACGTTGATCTTCTCCACTGCCGGCGCGCTCGGTGGCGCGGCGCGCGCCGAGCCGTCTTCCGGCACCGACTTCGGACCGCAGGTCCGCACGATGTTTCGCGTCGCCGCGTGCGGCAGCGAGGACGCGATCCCCGACCGGTTCTCGGCCAAGTCGATCACCGCGCACTGCAAGGAGATGGCGGGGATCTACGGTTCGTACAAGAAGGCGTGGGCCGATCAGGCGCAGGCGTTCATCGCCCCGCTGCGGCCGGCCGATCTGCCGACCACCGTGGTGTATCCGTTCGGCGGCGGCGATCTGTCGTCGGCGCTCGCGGTCTACCCCGACGCCGTGGAGCTGACCACGATCTCGCTCGAGGCCGCCGGCGACATCCGGGTGATCGACTCGATCAAGAGCGCCCGGCTCGACGACGCGGTGGCGAGCATCGGCAACGAGATCCGGCGGCTGTACCAGGCCGCGCACTCGACGACCAAGAGCCTGCAGGCGGTGTCGCACTTCGATCTGCCGGGGACGATCATGTTCGCGCTCGCCGGGCTCACCGTGCACGGCATGGAGCCGGTGACCCTGCGCTACTTCGACATCGAGCCCGACGGCTCGCTGACCTACCTGACCAACGCCCAGCTCGACGAGCGCGCGGCCGAGTTCGCGGCCAAGAAGCTCGGCGGGCCGCCCAAGAAGATCACGCACTACTGGTACGAGCAGGTCTCGGCGTTCGCCAACGTCGAGATCCAGTTCCGGCCGCGCGGCGATGCCCAGGCGCCGCTGCGCACCTACCGCCACATCGTCGCGAACCTCGACGACAGCCACATGACAGCCGACGACCGCGTGCTGCGCCACCTGCGCGCCAAGGGCAAGGTCGCGGTGATGACCAAGGCCGCGAGCTTCCTGCTGTGGTACGACGACTTCACGCAGGTTCGCGACTACCTGCTGCACCACATCGCGTGGATGATCTCGGACGCGTCGGGGATCCCGCCGAGCTACGCCGAGCCGGCCGGGTTCGAACAGATCACCTACGGCGACTTCACCGGGCCGTACTTCATCATCGACGAGAAGAACACGCGCGCCGAGTTCGTGAAGCTGTGGAAGGCCGAGCCGCACCGCGACCTGCCGTTCCGGTTCGGCTACCCCGACAACGCCAAGCACAACCACCTGATGATCACGCGGCCGCGCACCGGCGCGGTGGCCCCGACGGGTGCGGCGGCCCCGGCGGGCGCGGCGGCTCCAGCGGGCGCGGCGGCTCCGGCGGCCCCGAGTGACCCTGCGAAGCACTGACCGGCTCGCGCTCGCGCACGGCGCGTGCGTGATCGTCGAGCTCGCGGACCTCGACGCCGCCACGGCGGCGCTACCGGTCGACGAGCAGGCCCGCGCCGAGGCGTACCCGCCCGCGCGCCGCGGACCCTACGTCGCCGGCCGGACCGCGCTGCACCTGGCGCTCGACTCGCGCGCGCCGATCGCCTCCAACGATCGCGGCGCGCCGATCCTGCCCGATGGCTGGGTCGGCTCGATCTCGCACAAGGGCGCGCTGGCCGCCGCGCTGGTGGCCCCGGCCGGCGCCGGCGTTGGCGCGGGCGTCGATGCCGGCGTCGGTGCCGGCGTCGGTGCGGGCTTCGTTGGCGTCGACCTCGAGCGCGCCGCCGCGCCGCGGGTCGACATCGCCAGCCGGGTCCTGACCCCGCGCGAGCTCGCGGTGGTCCCCGATCGCGGCCGCGCCGTCACCCTGCGGTTCTCGATCAAAGAAGCGATCTACAAGGCGATCGATCCGTTCGTCCGGCGCTACGTCGGCTTCCTCGAGGTCGAGCTCGACTTCACGGGCGACGCCGTGACGGTGACGACCGAGCTACCGTTCGCGATCGAGGCGACCTGGCGCGAGCACGCCGGCCACTGGCTGACGACTGCGCGCGCGACCCGCCACCCGGCGTGACCCGGCGCGATAGACGTGGTCGCGTGGGCCCGCTTGGGCGACCGCTCAGCGCAGGCGGGGGCGGGGCACGTCGCGATCGAGCACGGTCTTGCGCTCGTCGCGGCCGGCGGCGCGGATCGAGTCGTCGCACAGCACGCGAATATGGTCGGACAGCACGTCGGCGACCGCGTCGGAGCAGTTCATGCCCGAGCGGTCCTTGATGTACTTCTTGAGCTTGGAGATCACGATCAGCATGTCGCGGTCGGCGACGTCGCTGAGGTGAACACCGGCGGCGGCCGCGGCCGGTGCGGCCGGGGTGGCCGAGAACGACGACGACGCGGTCGGGGCGCCGACGACGCGCCGCGCGGGATCGCCGGGCGTCGCGGCCGCGGTCACGCCCGGGCGGGTCATCACCGGCGGGGTCGGCGCCGCGGGCCGGGCGGGCGCGAGGGCCGGGCGCGCCGGCTCCGGCGACAGGCTGCCCTGCTCGCGCTCCCACTCGGCCTTGGTCGGCGCGATCTTGTCCTCGGCCCACGAGTCGCGGTGGCGCAGGGTCGCGACGTGGCTGTCCCAGCACACGACGGAGCAGAACACCAGGCGCATCCGGGCGCGGTTGCAGGTCGAGACGCTGCACTGGAAGTACTTGGAGCTGAACGCGATGTCGGTCCGGCAGGCGCTGCACAGGAGCCAGGTCTCGGCCATGCCGCAGCGTAACCCAACGCCGTCGACCTGCCAGACGCAGTCACGCGGTTTGCGACGGAGCTCACCGCGCGACGCTCGGCGGGGTGAACGCCTTGCCGAGACGTTGGGCGGGAAGGTCCCTATCGATCGACGCTGCGACGGCCGACGCGGCGGCGCCGCATCACCAGCGCCAGCACGCCGATCGCGAGCGGGATCGCCCCGCCGGAGCGGTGGCCGGCGTCGCAGCAGCCGCCTTCGAAGCTCTGGGTGCCGAACTCGTTCAGATCGCACGTCGTCCCCGAGCCGGTGCCCGAGCCGGTGCCCGAGCCGGTGCCATCGCTGACCTGGACCGGCACGGTGACCAGCAGCGAGCGGTGATCGCTGTTGGTGTCGATGACCTTGACCGTGACGCTGTCGGTGCCGGCTCCGGCGGTCGCGTCGGGGCAGACCCGGAGCATGCCGTCGTAGCGCACGCCGGCCTTGCCGTGCTTGGGCTGCACCGTGATCTCGAAGTGGTGAGCGTCGCTGCCCGGGTCGTTGGTGTGGATCATCGTGTCGCCGCTGGCCCCGGCGGCCGCGACCACCGGCGCCGCGAACGGCACCGGGCCGCGGCTGACCGTGGTCCCCGAGACCATCTCGATCCAGTCGACGAACTTGTCCGGCCGCTCGTAGATCCCGCCGCCCGAGCACGAGACCTTGGCGTCGTCGTACGACCGCGAGGTCACGCCGGCGAGGAACGTGCCGTAGCTGGTCTCGAGGTAGAGCGGGCCGCCCGAGTCGCCGGGGCAGGTGTCGATCCCGTCGCCGCCGGCGCCGAGCTCGCCGTCGGGCCGCGCCGCGACGTTGCAGCCCGACGACTTCGAGCAGTCGAAGTCGGTGATCGTCGAGGTCGCCTCCTGCAGCTCGTTGACGAAGTCGGTGGCGTTCTTGTCGATCGCGCCGTAGCCGACCAGCGAGATCGCCGCGCCGTTGACGATGTCGGTGCTGGCCCAGCCGGTGGCGATCGCCCGCGGCGCGAACTTCGATGGCCGGGCGAGCACCAGCACGGTGACGTCCTCGCTGGTCTCCGCGTCGGGGTAGACGAAGCCGGCGCGGATCGCGATCGTCTCGCCGTCGTGGGGCTGGGCCAGCGAGCTGGTGCCGATCAGCACGTTGTCGGGCAGCGGCGGCTCGGTGTCGTCGTAGCAGTGGCCGGCGGTCAGCACCACGGTGGGCGCGACCAGCGTGCCGCTGCACAGCGCCTCGTCTTGCCCGCTCGGGTCGGGGAACAGGATCGCCACGACGTCGGGCCACTTGCCGGGCGCGGCGTCGCTGCCGCCGATGACCTCGGTGGCGCCCGGGCCGGTGGCGGCGCCGCCGAGGCCGGGACCGGAGCCGGAGCCGGAGTCGGAGCCGGGAGCCGACGTGCCCGCGTGCGCGGCAGCGACAGAGATCAGCGAGCAGGCGAGGGCGGCCGGGACGAGTCGCATCGAGGTGGACCTTCTCATGGCCGCGGCGCGGCGGGGAGCGCGCCGGTGGGCCGCTCGGGAGCATGGCAGTCGGCCGGCCCCGGGATCGTGAAGAGTGGGTGATTGCGTACGCCGGGAACCCGCGGCAGTCTACGCGGGCCCATGCCTCGCTGGCCGATTGTTTCGATTGCTTTCAGTGTGCTGTCCGCCGCGTGCGGCGGCTCGTCCCACGTGGCGCCGCCGCCGATCCTCCCCGACGAGGGCAAGCACCACGACGACGTCGCCGCGCAGGTCAAGCCGTACCTCGACGCCGAGATCGTCGGCGGCCTGGTGATCGGGCTGTACGACGCCGGCAAGATCGAGATCTACGGGTTCGGCAAGGGCCCGCACGATGCTCCGCCCGACGGTACGACGCTGTTCGAGCTCGGGCCGGCGACCCAGGTCTACACCTCGCTGCTGTTCGCCGACGCCGTGCAGCGCAAGGCGCTCGAGCTCGACACCCCGGTCGCCGATCTGCTGCCGCCCGGCGTGACGATGCCGACCCGCGATCAGATCGTGGTCACGCTGCGCCACCTCGTGATGCACGCCTCGGGGTTGCCGCGCTGGCCGCCGAGCCTCGCGGCGAAGATGCAGGCACCGGATCCGTACGCGGGCTACGACGAGGACGCGCTGTTCCGCGACCTGATCCGGACCGAGCTGATCAACCCGCCGGGCTCCACGATCTCGTACTCGAACTACGGCGCGGGGTTGCTCGGCTTCCTGCTCGGCAAGAAGCTCGGCGGCGGGTTCCCCAAGCTGGTCACCGACCGCATCCTGGTGCCGCTCGAGCTCAAGGACTCGTCGATCGGCCCGCCGCCGCCGGCGCTCGCCGCGCGCCGGGCCCAGGGCACGACCGACGACCTCGCCCCGGCGCAGCCGTGGACGTTCGACGCGATGGCCGGCGCCGCGGGCCTGGTGACCTCGGCGCGCGATCAGCTCAAGCTGATCGAGGCCGAGCAGGACGCCGCCGCCGGCGGCTCGCTGGCGCTGCGCCACGCGATGAAGCTGACGCAGGAGCCGGCGCTCGATCGCACCGGGGACAACGAGGGCATGGGCTGGAACATCGACAGCGCCGGGCGCTACTGGCACAACGGCGGCACCGGCGGGTTCCATGCGTTCATCGGGTTCGATCCCAAGACCAAGCACGGCGTCGTGATCCTGGCGTCGACCGCGACCACGCTGATCGACCGGCTCGCCGACGCGATGTACAAGATGCTCGACAGCGCACCGCCGGCGCCGGTCGCGTTCATCGCGCCCGCCCAGCTCACCGCGCTCGCCGGCAACTACGAGATCAACGGCACCAAGCTGGCTGTCGCGATCGAGGGCGGCCGGATGTACTTCGGGGGCGCCGGCGAGCCCCACCACCGCATGGTGCCGCTATCGGATCACGAGGTGTGGATCGAGGTCCTGCAGAACGTGGCGGTGTTCGAAAAGGAAGGCGACCGGGTCGTGCGCCTGGTGCTCGGGGTCGGCGATCACATGTTCGCCGCCAACCGGGTCGGGCCCTGAGCTTGGGATCTAGTAGCGCGGGATGCTCGGGTCGACGTCGCGCGACCACGCCTCGATGCCGCCGGCCATGTTGTAGACGTTCTTGAACCCGAGCTTGAGGAAGTGCTCGGACGCGCCGCGGCTGCGGCCGCCGTGGTGGCAGTGGAACGCGATCGGCGTGTCCTTGGGCAGCGCCTCGATCGCGGCCATCGTGGCGTCGTCGAGGTGGGTGGCGCCGGCGAGCTTGGCGACGCCGCGCTCCTTCTCGGTCCGCACGTCATAGAAGTGCGTGACCTTGCCGCTATCGAGCAGCGCCTTGAGCTCCTTGGGCGCGATCTCGCGGACGACCGCCGGGCGGTTCGGGTTGTCGATCTTGAACCCCGAGCCGTCCGACGCCTCGATGAAGTCGATCGTCACGCCCTCGGCGCGGCCGGCGCTGGCGCGATCGAGCTGCACGGTGACCCCGTTCGACTGGATCGTGACGTGCGACGCTTCCTTGGCGCCGAGATCGAGCTGGTGCTCCCAGGCCGGCGTGATCGTCAGGTGGATCACGTCGCCGGGGGTGCCTTCCTTGAGCGCCGTGGCCAGCTCCTGGGCGGCGCGCGGCGACACGGTCAGCGACGGGGCCTTGGGCGCCGCGACCAGCTCGCCGAGCTTCTTCTCGAGGTCTCCGGATTCGTGCATCTGGCGCACGATGTCGGCGCCGCCGACGAACTCGCCCTTGACGAACAGCTGCGGGAACGTGGGCCAGTCGGAGTACTCTTTCATCCCGGTCCGGACATCCGCGTCGGCCAGGATGTTGACCGTCGTGTACTTGGGGACCAACGTGTTGAGGATGTTCACGACCGACGCCGAGAACCCGCACTGGGGAAAGCTGCGGCTGCCCTTCATGAACAGGACGACGGAGTCACTCGCGACGAGTTGGTCGATCTTCTTGCGGGTCTCTGAGTCGAGCGTCATGGTGGCCTTTCGTGGCTTCTTCTAGCACGCCAAATACCATAAAGATCATCGTCCGGGCCGTGGGTTCGGTATCCGACCTCGATGCGGCGGCCTGGGACGCGCTCGATCACGGGCCATCGCCGTTCCTGCGCCACGGGTTCCTGCGCGCGCTCGAAGAGTCCGGCTCGATCGACGCGGCCACCTCACGAAACCGGCGCTCCGGGTGGGCCAGCCTGTACCTCCTGGCCGAACAGGCAGGTCGGCTGATCGGCGCGGTCCCGGCGTTCATCAAGAGCCACAGCTACGGCGAGTACATCTTCGACTGGGGCTGGGCCAACGCCGCCCAGCGCGCCGGGCTGCGCTATTACCCCAAGCTGGTGGTCGCCGCGCCGGCCACGCCCGCGACCGGCCACCGCATGCTGATCGCGCCCGGGCTCGATGCCGCGGGCGCCGACGCCGTGCGTCAGGTGCTGGTCGCCGCGGTGCGGGCGGTCGCCGACGACACCGAGTGCTCGTCGATCCACTGGCTGTTCTGCACGCGCGCCGAGCAGGACGCGCTGGTCGGCGCCGGGTTCTTCGCCCGCGCGAGCATGCAGTTCCACTGGCATAACCGCGACTACCAGACGTTCGACGACTTCCTGGGCCAGCTCAAGTCGCGCAAGCGCAAGCAGCTGCGCAAGGAGCGCGAGCGGGCCAGGGCGGCGATCGAGCGGCTGTCGTGGGTGCCGGGCGGCGAGCTCGCCGAGGCCCAGCTCGACGATCTCGATCGGTTCTACCGCACCACCACCGACCAGCACGGCGGGCGCGACTACCTGCGGCCCGGGTTCTTCCACGCGCTCGCGAGCTACCTGCCGGACGCGATGCGGATGGTCGAGGTCGTCGCCGGCGGCAAGCGCGTCGCCGGGGCGCTGTTCCTCGAGACCGATCGCGCGCTGTACGGCCGCTACTGGGGCGCCGACGTCCACGTCGATCTGCTGCACTTCGAGACCGCGTACTACGCCGGGATCGAGCGCGCGATCGAGCGCAAGCTACCGCTGTTCGAGGCCGGCGCCCAGGGCGAGCACAAGCTGCTGCGCGGGTTCGATCCGATGCCGACCTACTCGGCGCACTGGATCCGCGATCCGGGGCTGTCGGCCGCGGTCGAGGACTACACGCGGCGCGAGGCGGTGGGCATGGCGCAGGAGATCGCCGGGCTCGGCAAGCTCGGGCCGTACCGCAGCGCGCCGGGCGACGGCGGCGACGGCGGCGACGGCGGCGACGACTGAACCATGTGGGCGGCGGCTGGGCCGGCGGCGTGGGCGGCGGCTGGGCCGGGGCCGAGGTAGACTCGCCGCACCATGGCCGATTCCGCCTCGCGCGCCAGTGGGCGCCTCCTGCCGCCCGAAGTCATCGACTACGTCAACCGCGTGCACGTGCCGCACGACGCCGGCCTGGCTCGCGCCTACGAGGTCCCCGAGGGGATCCCGGCGATCCAGGTCGGCCCGAGCGACGGCCGGCTGCTCGCGCTGCTGCTCCGGCTCATCCAGGCCAAGCGGGTCGTCGAGGTCGGCACGCTGGTCGGCTACTCGGCGATCCACATGGCGCGCGCGCTCGCGCCGGGCGGCCACCTGTGGTCGGTCGAGTACGAGCCGCGCCACGCCGAGGTCGCGCGGGCCAACTTCGCGGCGGCCGGGGTCGCCGATCGGGTGACCGTGCACGTCGGCGCGGGCCGCGACGTGTTGCCCACGCTCGAGGCCCACGGTCCGTTCGACGCCGTGTTCATCGACGCCGACAAGGACAGCTACGCGCACTACGGCCAGTGGGCGATCGATCACCTGCGGCCGGGCGGCCTGGTGCTCGGCGACAACTCGTACCTGTTCGGCGAGCTGCTCGAGGACAATGCCCGCGGCCGCGCGATGCGCGCGTTCCACGAGCTGGTCGCCCAGCACTGCGACTCGGTGTGCGCGCCGACGCCAGAGGGCCTGGTCGTCGGGATCAAGCGCTAGGCGATCACAGCCCGATCACCAGCACGCTCGCCAGGGTGAGCATGATGCCGAGCGCGGCGCTCACGGTGCGATGCCGCGGCGTCGCGAACCACGGCAGCAGCGTCCGGCCGAGCAGGTCGGCCGGCGCGGCGACCGAGGTCGCCATCCAGCGCCGCCGGATGACCACCGTCGGGGATGGTGCGGCGGCCTGGCCGCGGGCCGCCGCGAGCGCGTGCGCCACCCGGGCCAGCGCCGGGCGATCCGCGGGCTGCTTGGCGAGCATCGCCACGAGCACCGCGTCGAGCTCGGCGGGGATCTCGGGCCACAGCGTGTGCGGCGCCGGCGGCTCGTCGCGCAGGTGCTTGTCGAGTAGCTCGAGATCGTTCGGCGACGTGAACGGTGGCCGGCCGAGCAGCAGCTGGTACGCGAGCACGGCGAGCGCGTAGAGGTCGGCCGCCGGGGTGATGTCGTCGCCGCGGACCTGCTCGGGCGCGACGTAGGTCAGGGTACCCGCGATCAGGCCGCGCAGCGGATCGTCCTCGCCGGCGAGCCGCGCCATGCCCCAGTCGAGCAGCTTGAGCCGCTGGCCGGACGAGTCCGGCCGGTGGAGCAGGAACACGTTGTCGAGCTTGAGGTCGCGGTGCGTGACGCCGGCGGCGTGGGACGCGGCGAGCACATCGCACAGCTCGCGCAGGATCTCGAGCGCCTCGTCGTGCGGCATCGGGCCGGCGTCCATCCGCGCGTCCAGGGTCTGGCCGGTGAGCCGCTCCATCACGAGGTACGGCCGGCCGTCGTAGGTGCCGGTGGCGAACACCTCGGTGACCCCGGGGTGCTCGATCAGGTTGGCGATCCGGGCCTCGCGCAGGTACGCGTTGGCCTCGTCGCGCGGGGTGAACATCTCGCCGAGCGCGCCGCGGTGCGCCAGCTTGAGCGCCGCCCGCTTGCCGAACCGGGTATGGACCGCCGCGTACACCGTCGCCATGCCGCCGCGGCCGAGCTCGCGCTCGATCCGCCACGGACCGATCCGCATGCCGGGCGCCAGGGTCGCCCGCCGCATCCGGGTCCGGCGGCGACCCGCGTGCTCGTCCCGCGTCGCCTCGCGGTCGTGGCGCGACGGGCGTGCGAGCTGGGGCGGGATCGGTGGCGGCAGCTTTGGCCCCAGCATCAACGTGGTCGCGCTCGGCATGACCGCACTCAGTGCAACTCGCGGACCGCCGCCGGAGATCCCCGCAGGTCGCTGCGAGGGAGGGATCCGGGCGGAGATCCGGGCGGCGCGGAGGGACTCGCATGCGCGGCGTCGCGCGAGCGTGGCGCGCCAGCACGTGCGAGACGGTCGAGGATGCGGGCCAGAGCCTGTGGTGCACCGGTGGTGCACCGGGCCGCATCACTTGTTCGGGCCGCTGGGCTGCTGGAACTTCGCGACGATCGTGGTCGCGACCATCGGTGTGAACGTGCAGGTCGCCGGGGCGTCCTTGCAGGTCGCCGAGGTCCAGCCTGTAAACGTGTTGCCGAGCGGAATCGCCACCGCGTATGCGGTCAGCGCAACGCGGGCGGCGACCGTGAAGGTGCAGTCGCCGTGCTGCGCGCCCTGCGAGCTGCACGAGCCATGGCCGTCGACCAGGATGCTGCCCTTGCCGTCGATCTGGACGCGCAGCAGGATCGTCATGGCCGCGTCGGGGCTCGCATCGGCCGGCCCGGCGTCGCGCGGGCCGGCGTCGACCAGGCCCGGGCACCGGCCGGCGACCGCGGGCGCGGCGCACCAGCCGTCGGCGCCGCACACCTGGCCGGCGGCGCAGTCGTCCGGCGATCCGCAGCTCAGCGTGCAGTCGCGCAGCGACGGCGAATAGCACCCGGCGAGCGCCAGGCACGCGACCGCGATCCCGGTCACGCCCGCGGGTCGGAGCCGCCGCACGGTCAAAACGCCCACCGCATGCTGACCGCGGCGCCGTGGCTCAGCGGTGCGATCGCGACCGGCGACGACTCGTCGCGCTTGCCGATCACGTACATCACGATGCCGCCGACGACGCCCACCGTACCGCCGACCGCGAGGATCCGCGCGTTGGTCGCGGCGCTCCGGCCGCGTTGATCGATCGGCGCGACGCCCTTGCCCTTGCCGCCTTTGTCATACATCGCGCTGACGTCGTCCGCGGCATCCTGGGCCTGCACGGCGTAGTACAGCGCGGCGGCGAGCGCGGCGGTGCCGCCGATCGTGAGCCCGACGCCGACGCTCTTCTCGATCTCGGCCCGGTGCGCGGAGACCGGCGGGGCGTCGCTCGTGATCGACGCGGCCGGCGGCGCCGGCACCGCGATCCGCGCGGTGGCGTCGTCGGCCGAGACGTGCAGCGCGATCTTGTGGAGGCAGCGCTCCATGCTCGCGAGGTGGGCCTCGGCGAGCGACCGGCCCTCGGGGCTGGGATCGGTCGCCAGGTAGCGCTGGTACATCAGCTCGGCGTCGTCGCACTTGCCCTGCAGCCGGTACGCCTGCGCGAGGTTGAACAGCAGCGCCGGGCTGGGCGCGATGACGTAGGCCTGGGTGAACGCGGTGATCGCGCCGGCGTAGTCGCCGGCGTCGTGCGCGGCGCGGCCACGCTCGGCGAGCGCGCGGGCCTTGGCCGGCACCGCCGGGCGATCGTCGGCCCGCGCGGCGAGCGGCGTGCACATCACCGCGGCCGCGAGCAGGAGCGCCGAGCGCCTCACAGATCTGGCCTCATCTGTGGCCTCATCGGTAGACGTCGAGGGTGCCGTCGGGATCGAACTTGGTCGCCCGGCGCGGCGCAGCCGGGGACTTGTGGACGGTCGCGGGGCGGGCAGCGGAGGGGCGGGGTGCGGTGATCCGGTCTGCAGTCGGGCGGTCCGCGATCGGGCGGTCCGCGATCGGGCGGTCTGCGATCGGCCGGCCGGCGCGCGCCGGTGCCGAGACCAGCCCGAGGTGCGCGGCAGGTGCCGTGGGCGCGGCGGTGGTGCGTTGCTCGAGGTCCGAGACCAGCGCGGGAGCCGGCCGGCCTGGTCCGCCCAGCGGGCCCAGCGGGCCCAGCGCGGCCGGCAGGTTCGCCGCATCGTCCGACGCCGACGCCGACGCCGACGCCGACGGGATCCCGTCGGCCGAGCGGACCGCATCGATCGTGGTGGCGGCGCTCGCCGGGTGATCGCTGGCCCGGCTGACCCAGAGCATCATCACGCTGATCGCCAGCGCGAGCGCGCCCACCGCGTACTTCCAGCGCTTGGTGGTCGGGCGCCACGCAGCCGGCTCGGTCGGCGCGAACCCGGTGCTGGAGATCGCGCGCGCGGGCCGCTCGGGATCGATCGGCTGGGCGGTCGGGTGCCGGGGCGGCGGCAGGTACGCCTGGCAGCGGCGGGTCAGCTCCTCGCGGATCTCGCCGAGCCGGCGGATGACCTCGGCCACGGATGGCCGCTGGGCGGGCTGCTTGGCGAGCATCGCGAGCAGCAGATCCTCGAGCAGCGCCGGGATGTCCGGCCACAGATCGCGCGGCGGCGGCGGCGTGGCGCGCAGGTGCATCGCCATGACCTCGGCCGCGGTCTCGGCCTCGAACGGCAGCTGCTCGAGGAACAGCTCGTACGCCATGACGCCGAGCGAGTAGACGTCGGTCTGCGACGAGACCTCGTGGCCGCGCGCTTGCTCGGGCGCGAGGTACTGCGGCGTGCCGACCAGCTGGCCCTCGATCGTGTGCTTGACGTCGTGGCTCAGCACCTTGGCGATGCCCCAGTCGAGCAGCTTGACCTTGGGGGTCGCCGGATCGTCGGGGTTGTCGACGAGGAACACGTTGTCGAGCTTGAGGTCGCGGTGGATGATGCCGGCGTGGTGCGCGGCGCTCAGCGCGTCGCAGACCTGGAGCAGGATCGCGATCACCTGGTCGGGCAGCAGCTTGCCGTCGTCGGCGCGCGCGCTCAGCGACCGGCCCTCGAGGCGCTCCATCACGATGTACGGCCGGCCATCGGCGAGCTTGCCGGTCTCGAAGATGTCGACGATGTTGGGGTGGCCGACCTGGTTGACGACCTTGGCCTCGAGCAGCATGCGGTCGGAGTTGAAGCCCGGCACCAGCAGGCGCTGGTGGACGACCTTCAGCGCGGCGCGCTTGCCGATCTCGTCGTGGACGACCGCATACACCGCGCCCATGCCACCACGGCCGAGCTCACGCTCGACTTGCCATGGTCCGGCCTTGGCGCCGGGCGGGAGGACGCCGGAGCAATCGATCGCTCCCCCTCCTGCTCCGCTGGCGGCGGTATTGGCCATCATGGTCATCACCCAATCGCCTTGTGCAGCCGTTGTGCCGCGACAAATCGAGCCAAGACCGCCATTTCACGGAGATCTGCGTGACGGGCTCGCGCGCTGTGGCGATCTCGCACGGTGATGAGACGCAGTAGGTCATGCGTCCTACATTGGCGCATCGGATCGGACTGCAGCCCACACAGCTCGAAAGCTGCAGTACGACTGCTGCAACAGTGTTATCCGGCTGCAGCAAACCGAGCTACCGATAGCTGCCGGGGTCGAGCCCGAAGCGCTTGATCCAGCGCTGGATCTGCTTGCGGTCCTTGTCGAGCGCGCGGGCGACCGCCGAGACGTTGCCCTGGTGCTCGCGCAGCGACGCGACGACCTGATCTCGCACTTTCTGATCGTTCTCGCTGAGCACGACCGGCCGCGGTGCGCCCGGTGGGCGGCCGGTGCGGACCGAATCGGGGAGGTGATCGGCGCGCACCGGCTCGCCGCCGGCGAGCACCTGCGCGGTCGCGAGCGCCTGCTCGAGCTCGCGGACGTTGAGCGGCCACGGATAGCGCAGCAACAGCCGCGCGGCGTCGATGTCGAACCCCGGGTGGTCGGCGGGGAAGATCCGCGAATGCAGCGTGCCGATCAGCACGCCGAGATCGGTCCGGCGCTCGGCGAGCGGCGGCACGGTGACCCGGAACCCGGCGAGCCGGGCGAACAGGTCGTGGCGGAAGCTGCCGTCGGCGACCATGTCGTCGAGGTCGCGGTGGGTCGCGGCGACGACGCGGAGATCGATCTCGACCGCGCGGGTGCCGCCGACCGGCATGACCTCGCGCTCTTGCAGCACGCGGAGCAGCGCCGCCTGCGAGCTCGGCGGCAGATCGCCGATCTCATCGAGGAACAGCGTGCCGGCGTCGGCCGCGCGGACCAGGCCGGGGTGGTCGGACTGCGCGCCGCTGAACGCGCCCTTCTTGTAGCCGAACAGCTCGCTCTCGACGAGGTTCTCGGGCAGCGCACCGCAGTTGACCGGGACGAACGCGCCGCGGCGGTTCGACTGATCGTGGATCGCGCGCGCGATCACTTCCTTGCCGGTGCCGCTCTCGCCCTCGATCAGCATCGGGATCTCCGACGACGCGATCTGGCGCAGCCGGGTCAGCTCCTGGCTCCAGCCCGGCATCAGGGTCGCGAACCCGGGCGGGCCATCGTTGGGGATCATCTCGACCAGCGCCGCGGTCTCGGCGTCGACCGGCAGGCGCTCGAAGAAGATGAACAGCGTGTGGCCGAGCTCGATCAGCGAGCCGTCGGTCAGCACCGCGCGCTTGGTGGTGTGGCCATCGACGATCGAGCCGTTCTTCGACTCGGTGTCGGTCAGCACCCAGCGGCCGAAGCTCGGCTCGATCCGGGCGTGCTTGGACGACATCCACTTGTCCGGGACCCGGACGGTGAGCTCGGTGCCGACGAGCTCGGCGCGGCGCTCGGGGCCGCGCCCGAGGCTCACGCCGGCGAGATCGCACAGCCGGTAACGGATCGACCCCGCGCGCGGGCGCCCGCATTCGAGGACCAAGACCAGGACTGGCTCGGGACGCGGGCCGATCCGGCCGGTCTTGCCATCCTCGTGGAAGCTAAGGGTCGTACCCTGCGCGTCACCCACAACGCGGGCATCTTAACATTGCTCTGCACCGAGAATGTCAGAGGGTTCCGTTAGCGTTTGCACCCGTGGGTGATCTTCTGACCTTCCCGATCAACCCCGTGGCCGCTGTCCTCGGGGGCCTCGGGCCACGCCGGGGGCTCCACCGCGGCACGAGTGCGACCAGCTGGTACGAGCTGGGCTGCCGGCTCGAGGGTGGCGAGGGCCGGGGCGAAGTTCAGAGTGAGGTTCGAGATGTCCGGGGTGCGCAGGCGGCCTACGAGCGAGCGATCGCCGGCTGCCCCACGTTCGCCGACGCGCACAATAACCTCGGGCGGCTGCACCATGACGCCGGCTCGCTCGCCGTCGCCGAGAGCTGCTATCGGCTCGCGATCTGTGCCGATGCTGCGATCGCGCTGTACTGGTTCAATCTCGGCGTGGTCGTCGAGGATCAGGGTCGCCACGCCGAGGCGATCGCGGCCTACGAGCAGGCGCTCGCGATCGATCCGCACGCGGCGGATGTCCACTACAACCTCGCCCGGCTGTTCGAGCTGAGCGGCCGTCGCGTGGGCGATGCGGGGGTGATGCGGTCCGCGGTCCGTCACCTGCTGCGCTACCGCCAGCTGACCAAGCGCAACGCCGGCGTGCGCTGACCGCCGCGGAAGCGGGCGCGGGCAACGTCGCATGCGACGGCGTGCGACGCTCCTGGCTGACGCAGGTTGTAAGCGCTGGCGGCTGCCCGCGATCTGGGCGTTGAGGGAAGGCGCGCGGGTCAGGTCGTCCGGGCCCACCAGGCGATCTTCAAATAATCGGCCTGCGGGAACCCGACCGGGTGATCGGGCTCGGGACCGAGCTCGCGATCGAGCGTGAAGCTGGGCCCCAGCGCGTCGTGCACCGTGCGGTGAAACACCGCGCGCTCGATCCGGCTGGTGCAGCACGCGGCGACGAGCCGGCCGCCGGGGCGGACCAGGCCGGCCGCCGCGCGGTACAGCTTGCGATACGCGACGAGCACGCCGGGGACCTGCGCGGCCTTGCTCGTCATCGACGGTGGATCGACGATCACCAGATCGAACAGCGCGGTGGGCTCGGCCGCGGCGGCCGGCAGCCAGTCGAACACGTCGGCGACCACGAACGTGTGGCGGTCCGGATCGGTGACGTGGTGGGCGCGGGCGAACGCGAGCGCGCGCGCCGAGGCGTCGACCTGGACGATCGCGGTCGCCCCGGCGGCCTCGGCGGCGCGGCCGAGCATCCCGGAGTACGCGAACAGGTTGAGCACGCGCGCCCCGGTGAGCGGCGCGGCGGCGACCTCGCGGCGCAGGCCGCGCAGATCGAGGTAGGTGCCGGTCTTCTGGCCGGTCGCCAGATCGACCGCGAGCGCGAGGCCGTACTCGGTGATCTGGGCGACGTCCGGCGGCGCGCCGCGCAGCACCCGGGCAGGCGCGCCGGTGCCGGTGCCGAGGTCGGTTCCCGTGCCGACGCCGGTTTCGGTACCGATGCCGGCTTCGGCTTCGGTGCCGGCTTCGGTGCCGGTGCCGATGTTCGATGCACCCGGCGTGTCGGCCTCCGCCGCGCCGGCGTGGTGTGCGGCATCGCGGTCGTCGGGCCGCTGGCGCAGGCGCGCCGGGCGCAGCACGACGTGGCGCGCCGGGCCGATGATCGCGCGCAGCTCCGCCGGACCGAGCGCCGATCCGGCCTTCGCGCCGGAGGTGGAGCTGGGGGGCGCGTCGGAGGTGGAATCGACCGTGACGAGGCCGGCCGCGAGCGCCGCGGCGGTATAGCGGGCGAGCGGATCGGCGCCGGTCGTGTAGCTGGTGACCACCAGCGTGTCGGCGAACCGATCGACGACCACCGCCGGGAGATCATCGCTCTCGCCGTGGATCAGCCGGATCGCATCGGTGTGGCGGGCGAGCTCGGCGCGCCGGGCGACCGCGGCGGCGAGCCGGCCGCGCAGCCAGGCGGCGTCGGGCGTGGCCTCGCCGCGCCGGAGCATCCGGATCGCGATCGCGCCGGTCGCCTCGTAGAGCCCGTGGCCGACCACGCGGTTGTGGCCGTCGACCAGCCGCAGCCGCTCGCCGTCGCGGAACACGCTCGCGGCCGAGCTCAGGTGATCGCGGAAGATCCATGGGTGGCGCAGCGCCACGCCGACGGCTTCCTTGCGCAGCTGGTAGCGCCGCCACCTCATGATGCGCGCGCTCCGTCGGGCAGCCGGCCGACCACCACGAGATCGGCGCGGCCGGCGGCGATCGCGGCGTCGAGATCGGGCAGCCCGGCGTCGCCCGCGAGCTCGATCTCGAGCGCGGTCGCGACCGCGAGCTCGTTGCGCAGCCGATCGGCGAGCGGCGCCGCCGGCAACCGGGCGCCGTGGCCGCCGAGCGCGCCGGCGGGCGCCGAGACCCACAGCAGATCGGCGCCGGCGCGCACGACCTGCGCGGCGTGGCCGATCACCGCGGCGCGGGTCGCCGGGCGATCGTGGACCGCGGCGGCGATCCAGCCGCCGGCGCGCCACGCGGTCCGCGCGGCGGCGAGCTGGGCGGGCAGCGCCTCGATCGCCGCCGGGTCATCGCACGGATCGAGCAGCAGCAGATCGAACCCGGCGAACGCGGCGCGCTGGACGCTGGCGAGCAGCGCGCCCGGTGACGCCGCCCCCGATGCGGCGCCGGTGTCCGCCCCCGATCCGGCGCCGGCGCCCGTCTCTGATGCGGCGCCGGGGGCCGCGCGGACGTCGAGCCGCGCGACGATCAGCGCGCGTTGCGCGTGGACGTAATCGACCACGCGGCGCCAGCCGACCGCGCGCTCGTCATCACCGAGCGACAGCGCGTCGGCCGCCGGGGCCGCGAGCGGCAGCGCCGCGGTGACGACCAGCCCGGCGCCGGCGAGCGCGGCGCCGCCGAGCGCGACCAGCTG
>DATBBB010000155.1:0-7562 GCA_036271215.1 Kofleriaceae bacterium
GTGGCGGTGCTGGCTTCAGTAGCTTCTTAATCGCCTCTATGGAGCTGGCGGCCATGCTGTCGGGTATATAGCTTGCGAGGGTCTTGGTCAGGGAATTGAAGGAACTGTCGGTCAGCGCTCCCGTTGCGCCCAGCGCGTCGAGCTTGTCGAGCGCGGATTGCGCCCCTCGCGGAAGCGCGCGCAGCGACGCGCGGGCCTCGGCGCGTGGCGCGTTGAGGATCTCGTGGGCCTGGTAGAGCGCCGCGACGTCCTCCACGTCGACCCCGAGCGTCCGCGTATGCGCGAACCGGCGTCCGCCGAGCTTGAGGTGACCTCGTGGATCGATCCGCGCGAACGTCAGGTCATCGGCACGATTCAGCCAGTCGGCGAGGTGGACCGCGGTGTCGCCATCGCCCTCGACATAGCCATATGCCGGGGAGAACAGCTCGGCGCTGGCGACATCGGGGGCGCGCGCGACCTCGATCAGCCCATCATTGCGCCGGTCGGTGATGACGTAGATCTCGGCGGCCACCGGTAGCTTGCCGTTCTCCATGCGAGCGCGGTCGGCGAGCCGGCCGATCGTGGCCACCGGATCGGGGTCGCCGGCGTCGTGGAACAGCAGGACTCGATTGCCCAGGTATACGCGCCGCCCGCGGCCATATTCGAACGTGTACAGATCATCCAGGTAGGGCAGCCGCGCCGGTGGGAGCTCGTAGGTCGAGGCCGCGGCCTGCGTGGGCGTGGCCCCGAGCCGGGCGACCGTGGCGAGCACGGCCCAGTCGCGGATCTGCTCCCGGTGCTCGCGTTCGTCTAGCTCGTGGACGAACTGCGCGGCCGGCGGCTCGATGACAAAGTGGTCGCCGACCTTGAGCGCGGCGAGTCCGGATGTCCGCCTCGAATGATCGGTACTTACATCTGCCTTCAGCGACGCTCCACAGACGACCACCGTCGCGAACGCCGCGACCATACCCACCAGTGTCTTTCTCATACTGACCCCCCCTCGAATGAGTGCCGATAGACATGGCTAACTCGAGGCATGAGGCGACCGCACTCGCCGGAATACGACACAGAAATACAGCGATCAAAATTATAGATTTGGATTGACAGCCAGTGCCGAGCTGGCCGGCGGGCCGCTCAGGCCGCGAACCGAGCCGCTCAGGCCGCGAACCGAGCCGCTCAGCCCGCGAACCGGGCCGCTCAGCCCGCGAACCGGGGCCGCTCAGGCCGCGAACTGAGCCGCTCAGGCCGCGAACAGGGTCGCCATCGTCGCGCGCGTGATCGTCACGTCGACCAGGCCGCCGACCGCGCCGACCCCGGCCGGCAGGATCACGGTCTTGAATCCGTCGGTGCGGCCCATCAGCTGGGCCGGGTCGCGCTTCGACGGCCCGTGGACCAGCACGCGCTCGCGGCGGCCGACATGGGCGGCGAACACCTCGGCGCTGATCTGCTCCTGCAGCTGGACGATCTCCGACAGCCGGCGCTGCTTGATGCCGGGCGCGACATCGTCGGGCAGCTTCTTGGCGGCGAACGTCAGGTCGCGCTCGGAGTACGCGAACATGAACGCGCTGTCGAACCGCAGCTCGCGCATCAGCGCCAGGGTCTGCTGGTGATCGTCCTCGGTCTCGCCCGAGAACCCGCTCAGGATGTCGGTCGACAGCGCGATGTCGGGCATCGCACGGCGCAGCGCGCCGACGATCGCGCGGTAGTCGGCGACGCGGTAGCCGCGGCGCATCCGGTCGAGCACGACGTCCGAGCCCGACTGCACCGGCAGGTGGACGTACTTGCAGAGCTTGGGTTCTTCGGCGAGCGCCGCGATCACGTCGTCGGTGAAGTCGACCGGGTAGGGCGAGGTGAACCGCACGCGCTCGATGCCGTCGATCTGCGCCACCGCGCGCAGCAGGTCGGCGAACGTGACGTCGTCCCAGCGGTACGAGTTGACGGTCTGGCCGAGCAGCATCACCTCGCGGTAGCCGGCCTCGGCGAGCTCGCGGACCTGGCGCAGGACCTCGCGCGGCGGCGTGCCGCGTTCGCGGCCGCGGGTGAACGGCACCACGCAGAACGTGCAGAACTTGTCGCAGCCGCGCTGGATCGTCACGAACCCCGAGACGCCGTCGCCACCGGTCGCGCCCGACAGGCCTTCATAGGTCTCGGCCTTATCGAGCCGAACGTCGATCAGCAGCGGTCGCGTCGGGTCGCGCGGGTTCGATCGAGAGGTGCCGTTCGCGTCGCGCGGGTTCGATGAGGAAGCGCGCGTTGCATCGTGCGGGTCGCTGGCCGGCGCGGTGGCGGCGCGAGCCTGGGCGAGCAACTCGGGCAGCCGGCGGTAGCTGTCGGGGCCAGCGATCACGTCGACCGCCGGGGCGCGCTCGCCCAGGCCTTCCTTGAGGTGCTCGGCCATGCAGCCGACGATCGCGAGCACGGTGTTCGGCCGCTTGCGCTTGAGCGCGCCGAGCTCGCTCGCCCGCGCGATCACCCGCTCCTCGGCCTTCTCGCGGACCGCACAGGTGTTCACGACGATGACGTCCGCGTCCTCGGCGCGCGGCGCGGTGGCGTAGCCGGCGTCGGCGAGCACGCTGCCGATCAGGTCGCTGTCCGCGACGTTCATCTGGCAGCCGTAGGTCTCGACGTAGACCCGCGGCGCACCGGGACCAGGGACCGCCGGCGCGGGGCGCGCGGGCGCCTCGCTGCGCTTGCCGAGCGGGACCAGGCGTTCGGACATCGTCACGGTCTCTACCACGGCTTTGCGGCGGTCGCGCACGACATTCGCTACTCTGTCGCGGTGGCGGCACGGCACGTCGGACGCGCGAGCGCTTGGGGGCTTGTGTGCTGCGTCCCCCCCACCATGCTCGGCGTCGCGCTCGGCCAGCTGTGGATCGCGCCCGGCGTCGCCGCGTCGGTGCTCGCGACCCTGGCGCTCGTGCTGTGGCTGCCGCGCGTCGCGCACGCCGCGTTCGAGGCCGCGCGCTATCCCCGCGCCGCGCGCCGCTACCGCCTGATCGCCGCCAGCGCGTTCAGCGCCGCGCGCGAGCGGGCCGCGCTGCTGTCGCGCGCCGGGTGCGATCTCGCCGCCGGCCGGCTCGCCGCCGCCGAGCAGCAACTCGCGCGGTTCGACGGCGCGGCGCTCGATCTCGCCGAGCGCGTCACCTGGCTCAACAACCGGGCGTGCATCGCGCTCGAGGCCGGCCGCGATCCGGCGGCGGCGCTGGTGCTCGCCGACGACGCGATCGCGCTGCGCCCCGACGTGCCCGCGGTCCAGCACACCCGCGCGACCGCGCTGATCGCGCTCGGCCGCTACGACGAGGCGATCGGGATGCTCGAGGCGATGCGCGCCGGCGGCGAGCTGGCCCCGGCGCTCGAGGCGGTGCGCTGCCGCGAGCTCGCCCGCGCCTGGGAGCACAAGGGCCAGCCCGACTACGCGGCCGACTACCGCGATCGCGCGCGCCTGGTCGCCCGCTGAGCGCCTTCGAGCGCGCGAGCTCCGGGGCGCCTGTGCGCGGGCTGCTGGAAGCAGCAGCCTGCGAGGTCACGGTGCCTCGCAGCGACGGCTGGCTACGGCCCGAGCGTGCTCGCGGCGAGCGCGGCGTTGTAGACCCGGATCCGGCTGACCGCGCCGCTGCTGACCTCGGTGTTGGTGACCGAGTCGTCGACGAAGAACGTCACGCCGGTATCGAGCTGGACCGCGCCGACCCCGGCGGTGTCGGCGAACGTGAGCACGCTGAGCCCGTTGATCGCGCCGACCACGGTCCCGGCCGCGTCGCGGCTGAGCGTGATCCGCGCCGGCGTGCGCGGCGACAACAGCGGCGGCGAGGTCTGGAACGTCGTCCCCGAGACCACCACGAACTGCAGGCAATTGTCGTAGACGTAGAGTCCCTCGTCGGTCGACAGGTCCTTGAAGTCGATGATCTTGCGCCAGCTATCGACGTTGTCGAACACGAACTCGAGGTCGATCGTGTAGGTCCGCGGCACCACGCCGGTCGCGATCAACCCTTCGTCGGGTGCGAACTCGTAGCCGTCGGTGCCGAACGTGCCGCCGAACCCGACCAGCGGCGGCCCGCTGTAGTCGTCCTTGTAGTTGCCGGCGAACCGGTACTGGTGGAGCGGGGTCGGGCCGCCCGGGTCCGCGGCGTCGGACCCGGGGATGCCGGCGTCGGCGAACCGGTCGTCCTGCGCGACGTCGAACCCGAGCCGGCCGCAGCCGGTGGCCATGACCAAGGCGCCCGCCAGCGCGGCGCTCGCCAGCGCGACGCGGCCCCCCGTCGCGGTCGCCCCGAGACGACGGCGCCTCGCGCAGCGCGGCAGCTCCCCCATGGCCGCGAGCGTGGAACGCGGCGCCTCACGCGCGCAAGGCGGCGCCGGGCGATTCGCCGCGCCGGCTGCGCTGGATCACGATCGCGATCGCCAGGCCGTCATCGCCCGGTCGCGATTGCCAGGCCGCGATCGCCAGGCCGCGATCGCCGGGCCGTCAGCGCCAGGACGTGCCGAGCTCGGCGTCGAGGATGTCGCAGCACAGCGACACGCACTCGTCGCACAGCGCGAGCCCGCCGCGGCCGAGCAGCTTCTTGACCTCGTGCTCGAGCTTGCCGCACCACGCGCACACGTGGGTCGCGTGGATCTGCTCGCCGGTGGCCTCGGCGGCCTCGATCTCTTCGGTCGGCACCCGGAACTCACCGGTCGAGTTGACCGACAACCCGCCGCCGAGGCTCTGGTGGCACGACGTGCACACCATGATCAGCTCGCCGCCTTCGAGCCCTTGCCGGCAGATCGGACAATTCACCGCGCCAGCGTATCGCTGTCGCGCCGCACGAACCAGGTGTGGAGCGCCCGGTCGAGCCCGGCGTGGTCGGCGGCCCCGGGCGCGGCCGCCCAGGCCACGAAGCCGTCGGGCCGGATCAGCGCGGCCCCGAGCGTCGCAGCGAGCTCCGGCTGGCCGGCGCGCGCGCGGATCACCTGGATCTGATCGTCGAGCCCGGCGGCGTGGCGCGCGACCTCGTCGTCGCCGTCGAGCACGACCAGCAGCGCGCGGCCGTCCCGCATCAGTGCATAGAGATTGAGAATCAATCTCGTTCCGGATAGGCGAGACCGACGTTCTTCGTCGGGTGAATCCGAGCGACAGGGAGCGGGAATCGAAAGCTGCTCGCTCCCTGAGCTCTGCGCCGGCGTGTCGTCGGGCAAGGTGAGCGCGAGGTCGGCGCATGGCCGGCCGGCGAGCGGGTGGTCGCCGGCGGCGGGGTAGCGCAGGTCGAGCCCGCCGAGCATCGCGCCGAAGTAGCGGTTGACCTCGTCGATCCCGAGCAGATCGGTGACCAGCTCGCGCAGTGCATCGACGTGCGGCCCCGGCTGCATCAGCGCGACCTGCGCCCGGGTGTTGGCGAGCACCCGCGCGGCGACCGGGTGGCGCTCGGCGGTGTAGCTGTCGAGCAGGCCGTCGGGCGCCCGGCCGTGCAGCGTCGCCGCGAGCTTCCAGCCCAGGTTGACCGCGTCGCCGATCCCCAGGTTGAGGCCCTGGCCGCCGAATGGCGAGTGGACGTGCGCGGCGTCGCCGGCGAGCAGCACGCGGCCGAGCCGGTAGCTCGTCGCCTGGCGCGCGTTGTCGGTCCACCGCGTCGCGGTGCGGATCGCGGTGATCGTGGCGTCGACCCCGCTGACCCGGCGCAGCGCGGCCTGCAGCTCGTCGCGCTCGACCGGCGCGTCGCGCTCGCCCGGCGGGCCGTCGAACTCGACCAGCAGGATGCGTCCGGGCACCGGACCGTACGCGAGCATGCCGGTGGGCGTCCGCCGCCAGCCGAGCGGCAGCAGCGCCCGCGGATCGGCGAGCTCGACCAGCGCCTGGTAGCCGGTGATCGCCGGCGGCGTGCCGGGGAACTCGAACCCGGCGTGCTTGCGCACGAAGCTGCGGCCGCCGTCGCAGCCGACCAGGTAGCGCGCGGTCAGCGCGACGTCGCCGGCCGGGCCGCGGGCCGCGATCGCCACCTCGTCGGCGGACTGCGTGAAGCCGTGCAGGCTGTGGCCGCGGCGCAGCGTCACCCCGAGCTCCGCGGCGCGCCGGCCGAGCATGTCCTCCAGCGCCTGCTGCGCGACGCCGCGGTTGCGACGCCACGGCTCGGCCTGGACCGACTGATCGATCAGGAACAGCCCGGCGAAGTGGCCGCCGATCGGCTTGCCGCGCGCGTTGGTCAGCATCGCCGGGGCGCCGGTCGGGCTCGCGCCGCTGTTGCTTGCGCTCGGGCCGGCGGCATTGCCGGCACCTGGGCCGGTGCCCGGGCCGGCGGCATTGCCGGCACCTGGGCCGGCGCCCGGGCCGGTGGCATTACCGGCACCTGGGCCAGCGCCCGGGCCGGCGGCCGCCTGCATCGCCGCCTGCATCTGCTGCAGCATCACCGCCTCGACCTTGGCCATCGCGGGCTCGAGCCCCCGCCGCGCGAGCGCCTCACCGGCGAGTGGCCCGAGCGACCCGGCCTTGATCGTCGGATCGATCGCGGTCAGCCGCTCGAGCACCACCACCGAGCACCGCGCCAGCGCCAGCTCGCACGCGAGCGCGAGGCCGACCGGGCCCGCGCCGACGATCGCTACATCGTAGTGCCCATCGCCGCGTCCATCGTTGCGTCCCTCGCTGTACCCATCCCTGTGCCCGCCGGGCCCCCCGTCTGCGGAATCAGCTTGCGTCATGCCGCTACGGTGCGGCGGGCCGCGCTTGCCGGCCATCTTTATCTCGGTCAAATATTTGACCGATGCCAGGATTACGCGAGCGAAAGAAGCAGGAAACGCGCAAGCGGATCTCCGACATCGCCACCGGGCTGTTCATGCACCGCGGGTTCGACAAGGTCACGGTCGCCGAGATCGCCGAGCTGGCCAACGTCTCCAAGATGACGGTGTTCAACTACTTCGCGCGCAAGGAGGACATGTTCTTCGACCGCGAGGACGAGGCGCTCGCGCTGGTCCGCCGCGCCATCCTCGAGCGGCCGGCCGGCGCCTCCCCGCTGGTCGCGATGCACGCGCTGGTCCGCCGCCTACTCTCGGAGGGCTATCCGCTGGTCGCGGTGTCGCCGGGCGTCCGGATGTTCTGGCGGACCGTCGCGGCCAGCCCGGTGCTGCGCGCGCGCGGCCGCGAGTTGCTCGATCGCATCGAGACCCAGCTCGCCCACCTGCTCGCCGCCGCGGTCGGCGCGCCGCCCGACGACCCCGGCGCGGCGCTCGCCGCGGCCATGATCTGGGCGGTCCAGCGCGTGACCTACCAGGTCGGGCTCGCCGCCGTCGACGCGGGCGAGCCGGTCGAGACCGCGCGCCGCCGCCAGCGCGACATGATCGACCGCGGCTTCGCCCAGGTCATGAACGGCCTCGCGACCACCCCGTTCGGCCGCGTCCCGCGCAAGCCGGCCACCCGGCGCTGAAGACTATGCCTTCTTCTCGGCCACTGCGGCGATGATCTCAGCAGCCGACCGGACCACGAAGATCTCGACCCACCTCGCGAGCGCGTCGTCGTCGCGCGTGCGTTCGATGGCGGCGCGCACCTTGCGCGGCACGGATCCGAAACGCGTCCGGTAGATGGTCAGGAGGTTGTTCTGTATCGCCTCGTGTCGGCCCTT